>NZ_JAULLN010000020.1:0-172383 GCF_041357655.1 Bradyrhizobium sp. DN3
CGGGCCGGTTCAGATAACCGCGCGCCACCCCCGCCCCGCCGACGTAGAGCTCCCCGACCGCGCCAAACGGAACCGGCGCACCATGATCATCCAGCAGATAGACCACCGAATTCCGGATTGGTCGTCCCAGTGGCACCCGTTGCTGGCCATCGAAGCCAGCAGGCACCGGGTAGCAGAGACTGAAGGTGGTGTTCTCGGTCGGGCCGTAGCCATTTGAGATTCGCAGCGTCGGATGTCGCTTCTGACATGCTCTGATGGAACTGGCTGAGACCTCTTCGCCCCCGACCAGCAGTTGCTGCAGCCCACTGGTGCTCCGCCCCTCCCCGACATAGACGTCGAACAACCGCGCAGTCATCCAAGCAATAGTGATGCCTTGGTCTTGGATGATCCGGGCCAGAGTTGCCGTCGAGAGATAGCGTTCAGGATAGAGCACAACACTGGCGCCGTTCGCCAAGGCTCCCCAGACTTCGAACGTGGTCGCATCGAATGTCGGCGAGGAAGCGTTGAGAAAAACGTCCTGCGGCGAGATCTCGACGAAATCGTTCTCCGCCACCAGACGCACCACTCCGCGATGCTCGACCATGACCCCCTTGGGCGTGCCTGTTGATCCGGAGGTATAGATCACATAGGCGAGATGGCGTGAGGTGAGGCCAAGCGCACGCGGGTCCGGATCCGACGCCGGCAGATTTGCCCACGCCGGCATGGCCGTCTCCAGATCCACCACGCTCACATCGGCCAGCGCATCGGCGCCCAGCGCGGATCGGCCGGCCGCATCGGCCAGCAGGAGCCGCGGCGCCGCATCGTCGAGAACCTGCCGCAGCCGCGCCGGTGGATAGGCGGGGTCCAGCGGCAGGTACGCCGCGCCCGCCTTGAGGATCGCTAAAAGCCCGACCACCATCGCCACGTCGCGCGCAACGCAGATCGCCACCGGTTGGTCCGGCCTGACCCCGAGCCCGATCAGATGATGCGCCAGGCGGTTGGCCCGCGCATTCAGCTCGCCATAACTTAGCCGCTCCTCCTCATGGACCACCGCCACTGCGTCCGGCGCACGGCGAACCTGTGCCTCGAACAGCTCGTGGATGCACACGTCCGACGGATAGGCCGATGCCGTCCGGTTCAGCTCCTCCAGCAGGTACGCGCGCTCAGCGAATGACAAGAGTTCAATCTGCCCCACCGGCTGCCGCGGATCTGCCTTCACAGCACATAGCAAATTTTGCAAATGCTGGGTCATACGGTCGATATGCTTGGGCTCCAAGCGACTTGCATCAAAGTGCCATCGAAAGCTCCCATCTAGAGCGCAAACCTCAAATGTTAACGCCTCACCGGGCAGGGCTGCCTCAGAAGTCGGGCTCGAAGCTAGGTCACCAGTGGCAGACTCGCCACTTACAGTAAGCATAACGCCAACGGGCCAGGGCCGGCGCGATCGTAACGCCTCCATACCGAGCAACGTTGGGCAGCGCGCGATAAGATCTCGCGCGAAGCTATCCTGCTCCTTCAGCTGAGCGAATTCGGCCGCCACCACCGTGCGCGCCTCTGCAAAATCATTGTCGAGATCGATGGTAATTGCCATCGGCACAACAGAAGCGACAAGCACCTCAAGCGCTTTCAAGCCCGCTCGCGATCCACTCGACGCGGGAGTCCATCCCAATTGAAGCTCTAATTCTCCCGTGGTGCGGGCTAGGTAGATCAGCCAAGCCGTTAGCAAGAATTCCGTGCGATTACTGGGAGACAGCTCAGCCAAAGCATCTGGAATTCGCCATGAACTCAACTGCCATTGAGGTGCAGCCAAAGCTACTGAAGACGACAAAAAGGAAAGCTGGGATGTCTTGAACTGTTCAAGCCGCCGTCGCCAAAAACTCTCACGAGGCGCTAACATTTCATGCGCAACCGTTATGCTCCGCGCCTCGTCATCGCTCAGAATCGGGAGGCGGTCGCCTACATGGGAATCAGAACGCCTCGCGAGTGCCCGCGCATCCAGAGCCTTACCATCCAAGCTGCTAAGCCAAACATCAACATCCTCTGTCCCTGTCGCCACACGCCAGTGGCTGGGGTGGATCTCAACTAAAGACCCCGCAGTAAAGCCCGAGCGCCGAGCCGTCACCTCCAAGCGCCTGACGACGACAACGTCATCGCCTACGAGAGCCTTGGACAACCCCAATGAATTGGTATGATACGGGCCAAAGTCTAAGGCGCGCGTCATCGCTTCCAGATCTTGTGCGGATCGATCCCATCGCAGACAGCCCGCAGCATCTGGGCGTCGACCTTTCGGGAAAAAGCTTCGGTCCGCTAGCGCTTGCGGACGAGCACTAAGCTCTCCATTTGTTAAGCCAGTTAGAAGCTCGCGGAAGCCATCGATAGCAGCCTCATAACATTTGAGATTCAGCGTCAGCGCAGTATCGCTCGTCGCAATCAACACTTGGCGTTGGACGACCAGCTCACCAGTATCAACACCGTGATCGATACGATGCCACGTGATGCCATGTTCGGTCTCTCGGGCAAGAAGCGCCCAAGACGTCGCATGAGTTCCGGCATATCGCGGCAAGGGAGCGTCGTGGTAACTGAAAGCGCCTCTACGCGCTTTCCCAAACACATCTGCTGGCAATATGAACGGATTGGCAACGGAAAATATCCACTCGACTGGCTCGGCGTTGAGCAGCGCAGATAGCTCTTCAATGCTCGTCACACACAAGATATCGGCGAGAGCGGCCCAATCGCGGAATATGGCGTCGGCACACAGCGCCGCCCGGATCACGTGGCCCATCTCCATCACTAGCTGAGCACATCTAATAGCTAGCGTACCACCACCAACAAAGATGCAAGAGCCAACCGGTGTAGCAAGTTTCATCTGAACTCTTAGACAGGGGCTACGATGAAGGCCGTAACGGATCACCCCGCATTTCAAGCAATCGGCATACCAATGACGTACTGCGAGCGTTTCCTGAAGAAACAACGCGCGCCTCGCTCGGAATGCCGCCGTCGGACTTGGGACATCGACGTCCTGAACCAGACACAGCTCAGCACAACAATACGGACGTCATTGGCGACGATCACCGCATGGGCGTCCGCAAAGTCGTCGGAGGCTCTGCAACAGCCGCCGTCATCACCGCGCATACAGCAGAATCTCCTTGGCGCTCACGTTAAGTAACGGACGCGCCAATGACCTTCTGCGAGCTCATTCTGAAGAAAACAACGCTTCTCGCCGGGCTGCCAGAATTTTGCCGTCATGCCGTCGGGCTTGGGACATTAACGCCTCGAACGAACAGAGCTCAACACAACGGCACGCGCCGTCAACAGCGACGACCACTCAAGATCGGGCGCCCGCGCCTTGCCCGAATTGCCTTTGCGAGCCGAAATGCTCGCCGCTGCTTTCTCCAGGTGGTCTGCTCGTCGAGTGAGAGAGGGTCCTGCGGCAGGGATTCCGCTCATGTTGCAAAGTTCGCCACGCATCGCGTTTTCGCAGATTGGCGGGGGCTCGGCGTTTTCGCCTAATGCCCGCTGACGTCTGTGGCACGGCCCTTGCTCGTGAGGCGACGAAAGCGACGAAGAACGGGTCCACGGCGAATGTCGCAACCACAACTGACTCCTGATCTCTCACATCGGCGCATGCTGTTGACCCTTGGGTGCAGCGACTTGGATGTGACTGCCGTGATCGAGGCACTCAGTCGAGACTGTGTCATTTTGATTCGTAAAGTCTCACCGAGCGGGGCGGACGGCCTCGTACATCAAATTGCCGGTGAACTGGGATTGCAAAAAAAGCTAGAGCTGGAGGCCGGCTTTTCCGATTTTCTTGGTCACCGACGGCGGATCAACAACTACTTCATGAGCGTTAATTCCCGAGATGATTATCAGTTTGTCACCCCGCATTCCGAAGGAGATAGAATATCTAATATGCAGTTGTCGTGCTTTTATTGTTTCGAGAATAGTAAAGACGGAGGAGAAACAATCCTATTGAACATCGACGACACAAGTGAGGCATGGGGACTTTTACGAGAAAAAACGACAAAAATATTACCTGGATCAAAACCATTGTCTCGGGGCATGATCACTCGTGCAAAAGCACTTTATCGTCTGAGCTCGCCGGATGACTATTTGGTACCAGATGACCAAATAGTAGCCGAGGTGAAATCCGAGATCCCGGGCCTTTTGCTGGCGATTGTTATGGCAAGGCCGAAAAGAAGCTTTTCCCTTCTCCTAGGGCGGGACGTGAATGTCCTTTGGGATAACATTGGTAGTGTTGACCAAAGCTGTCTTCACTTTTTCGTTCGGATGTTGCAGGAGCGCGAACTTCTCAAGTTCCCGCCGGACGGTTTTGAGTTGCACCAACTGGACCCCGTTAATGCAGGACGGAGCTGGTGTTCAGGCGCCGATTACGAGAAACTTTTTTGTGACGAGATTATTCTCAAGCTAAAACCAGGGGACCTTGTTATTCTGAACAACCTAACTTGGGCGCATGCGGTGAACAATTGGACATCGGCACCGGGCACTCGAAGGATAGCCGTGGCATTGGCCTAGCGTAGTCCCTACTTTTCCTGAAAGTTGAGTCTTGCTTCAAGGGTGCATGAGCAGCATCCCCGAGCGACAGCGATTAGCCTGACGAAGGAGTGACCTGCCACTGAACTTTCATCCAGCGGCAGTTAGAGTCTCGGGGGGATGGAGCGAGACCGAACTTTGGACCACCCAGAACTAGAGTTTTGCGCCTCTGTCACGTTGGCGGGCTGGTTGCGCCGACGTGGTTGTGCAGCAAAATCGGCGGTCGAATGCCGATCGCGCCGTGGGGCCGTTCTTCGTTATAGTATCTGCGCCAAGTCTCCACTTTTTCTTGGGCGTCGGCAAGGCTTGAGGAACCAGTGCGTGTTGAGGCATTCGGCGCGGAAGCGGCCGTTGAAGGCTTCGATGAACGCGTTGTCGGTTGGCTTGCCGGGCCTGGAGAAGTCCAGCGTGACACCGCGTTGGTAGGCCCATAGGTCAAGATCGCGCGACACGAACTCGCTGCCTTGGTCGACCCGGATCGTCGCCGGGAATCCCACTTCCTTGCAGGCCCTTTCCAGTATCGCGACGACGTCGCTGCCGCGGAAGCTGAACTGTGGCTGCAGCAACCGGTGAGAAGCGGGAGAAGATATCGACGATCGTGAGCACGCGCAGCTTGTGTCCGCTCCATCCTCGCATTCACTTCAGTTCAAGTCGTTGGCGATAATCAATTCGCTCGGCTCGCATTAGCGGGCATCCTGACCGGCCTCGCCAAGGAATTGCGCGATAGCGTTCCGAATGTCGTTGAGCTGCGAACCCAATGAGTCTGTTCTTGCCCTCATTTGGCGATAGCTCCGGCAGAAGCCGGCTCCGGTCTCTTGGGCAAGCACGCCGAAAAGGGATCGGAGCCGCGCGAATTTCTATCCAGGAGGGAGGTATTTATAATATGCAACTTACAGCTAGCAGACCGGCCCGCAGATCGAAAACAACCACACGTCCTTAATTTTCCAGCATGAAACCAGCGCATAACCCCCACTCGACCGTTGTCCGACTCGACCTAACCGGCGCACCTCCTCCGCTCGCCGCGCCATCATCTCTCACGGCCGCCGAGCGGTCACTGTTCAACGAGATCGTAAACGCTTGCGACCCTCGACATTTCGCGAAGGGCGACACTCCGCTCTTGGTGTCGTACGTGCAGATCATTTTGGCGGTCCGGAAGCTCGCCGCTGTTGCGAACCGGAAGCCCGCTCCTGGAGCGTTCGTTTCGCTGGAGCGGATGGCGCGGCTGCAAGCGAGCCTCGCGACGAAGCTTCGATTAAGCCCGCAATCGAGGCTCGATCGCAAGACAGCAGGACGGATCGTCGCGAAGCAACGCAATGCTTCCTACTACGACCGCGCAACGGACGATGACGATGAGTGAGGCGGATCAGGACGCGTTAGAATTGGCGCTCTCGCGTATCTTGGGCAACCCCGAGCACCCGCAGCATGCGCAAGTCCACGACAAGGTGCAGAGCGAACCTTGGGCCGATGTCGCGCAATTCGCGGCCTCCAGCGAGCAGATCGATACCCTGAACCTAAAGCCGTGGCAGTCACCCCCATCGCACATTGACGATCCGGACGCCGTTGTCGCGGTGGGCACCTCGCACCCCGACTACAAGGCGGCGAAGCTCCTACAGCGGATGCAGGCTCACGGCGTTTCGAAATATGCACCTGATCCGGTGCTCGCGATTGAGAAGGCAAAGCTTGGAAGAGCGCGGCGATAAGCGCAGGGCCGACCAAGCAGCGCGGAAAGCCGGAGCGCCGCCCACTCTGACGTGCCGCCGGAGGAATGGTTATGCTTGGCCTAGGCCCCTCATTCCAACTCAACTAAGCACAGTACTGAGGGGGAAGTTCACGGTAGCAAGCGAAGGGCTTCCGCTTCAATGGCACTGACTATGCCCTCTGCCATTTTGTGTATATCGGTCAATACGCTAACGACATTGGCATTTCGCACGAATTCGGGCTCCGAAAATGCAATGGCTTGATTCAACATGACAATGTGCATGCCGGGAGCATTCAAAGGCGTCGTCGCAGATAGTTCTCGTTTATCAGGATCCCACGCATATGTCGGAGAAGCTGTGAGATCAACTGGCACAATGCTCCACGCGAACAAAGATGCCGGAGCTGGTTGAGCTTTGATCAAGAAGCGATGCTTATGAATGTTCGCCAGTCGATTTAGACCAACTAATTTGAAGTTTCCATCTGGGCGCTCCTTGCTGGGTGGATACGGCTCAAACCGTCTAATCACATCGTGCAGAGCGGCGGGCACCGATTTAAAATCAAGCTTCTTGGGATCGTCGGCGAACGGAAATGCCAAACCTCTTTCCGCCTTTTCATTCCCCTTCAGCGAGGGATCAATCAATAGCGAGGCGGCGTACACGGCTTGATCCAAAGCTGAGCGCGACTTGGTAATTGAATCATCCACCATCTCAGAAAGCTCTTCCGGGAATTCTGAGTAGTGCCGTGCCGCCACCTGTATCCCGCGCTCTCGATCACGCCGTATGCTTTCTTTGAACGGGTTGACCGCGAAGTACTCGCCAATCCCCCGGGTCAATTCGTCGATACGGCGTTTCGCACGCGCGATTTGCGTCTTTGGGTTTTCAAATGGATCAATGGCCATTGCGAAAGAGCCTAAGAAAGGTAGCCCAACATAGGTTCAACCAGCAGCCAGACCTTAGGAAGAACCCGACGATGCTGATGACCCGAGCCGTCACCGTGACGGCGGCATCGATCCGCTTCATTAAGCGGACAAAGCGACGCCAAAAACGAGAGTTGAAGAGTTTCATAGGCGCAGTCCTCCATTAAAAGAATCAGAGAACGGCAACCAGAAGTATTGTCGGGTGATTTGCTGGAGGTCCGCAAGGTGGCTTGAGTCAGCATCCTCCAAAAATAACAAGTGGTGGATAGACGGTGGAGGGCAGCAATTTGATCTTGACGGACTATGGCCGCTCGCAGCCGACTGCCCAGCAACGCCGTAAATTTACGCTACACTTGAAAGTACGCAGACGAAACCTACATACGTTTTGGAATAGTCGGAGCTGTGACCGCGGGGCACCTTGACCGGACCAATGCAGGCTAACCCACCCGCAACACTGCTGGCCTAATGTGTGAACCGGCTACCGCAAGGGACCTCACGCAAGGGGATAGGAGACACCCATGGGTGTATTCCTCGTTCTCGAAGCCAGTCAGCCGCACGGTACGACCTACCGTATCGGCTTCGGATGGTCCTTCCATCCGGCGCTGGCCTCGGTAGTCGCCGCACTGGCGCGGTTGATCTAAAGGGAAAGGCACCTCGGAGACGGGGTGCCTTTTTCTTTACCTCAAAGAGGACCGTGGAAGCTCATCAGAAAGGACTCGCTTCGGTTGTATTTTCCTGATGAAATCTAAAGACGTGACTGATTCGCCACACCGCCGGCCGCCTTAGCTGCACAGAGGGCTACTGGCCCCGGAAGGAGGTGTATTCACATGGCACGTATCGGTCGTAGCGCCATCACTGGTCGCTTCACAACGGTTAAGACGGCGAAGGGGAAACCCAACACACACGTTGTCGAGACCATCAAAACCAGCAAGGGTAAATAACCCAAGCTAAGTTTTGCGGCGGTGTCCGGCTCAACCCCGGCCCGCCGTTTTATCTTTCTAGGTGATTCGAGGAAAAAAAGATTCTGCTTTTTGCGCCTTCGGTCGCTCGCGAATTTACTCCGCGCTGGCGGCTGTCACCAGCTTAAGCTCAGGCTGGCCAGCCATGTCGCGCAAATCCTTCGCCAGCTCGGTGATGGTGACAACGCCAAGCTTAAACAGGGTATCCGCAGCCATCTCATCGAGCGAGTCGCTTGGATGCATCAGGGAGTTCTATCCAACTGCCTCATCCTATCGAGCATCGAGGCGACTTTCGGAGATGGATAGCTCGCGTTATTTTCCTTTGCCTGGGCTGCTAGTGTCTCCAGAGCCTCAACGTAGTCGTGCCAACTGCGAAAGCCCTTTTCCTGCCCGCTCACGGCTTTGTAGTAAGCGGCCATTACGACCTCCAACCCCCTCAGAGTGTGAAAGCCACAAGCTGTAAAACTCTCCAAAGCTAAGCAGCGGCCCGCCTCGCGTATCTCCGCGAGAGCAGCATCGGCGACATATGGATGTATCAAGCCGTGAAGATTTTCTTCCGCGCTGTGGAGCAATGTCGGGACATCAAAGCCTACCTTCTTCTCGATAAAGTAGGTCTCGGACTTCCGACACTCGGCGCTGAGAACGTGTCGAAACTCATCGAGCTTGGCCCGAAGCGTGTAAAGCGACCAAGTGGGGAAATCTTGGTCCAAGTCCACACCAGCTTTCATTTTGCTACGAGCTGGGCCGTCATAGAAGTTTAGATTGAGTACTTCCCGAAGAGCTATGAGGACCTGACGTGCGCTATCTCGCGTAAGTGGGAAGCGGCCAGACATTGCACTGTTCAGCAAAGAAGGCTCAGCCATAATCGTCGAATTCAAGGCCCCGGGAGTATCGATGGACGAGCATGTCGGCGACCTTTCAGAGTACGCTCATTTGCTCGCGGCCAAATCAGGAGGCCGGCTAAACAAATTTTATGGATATCTTATCGGTGACACTGTCAACCCACTGCGTCTGAGCGGAACTTGGACACCGTTTTCAGTCGGTCAGGGATGGTTTCAATCGAGCGCCCTCTTGGACCCCTCGCACTCGGCAGCCCTTGGGTGAGACCTATTTTGAATTGCTCCACTTCGGTGACGTGATTAAGCGAGCAAAGAAGCGGATCGGCGTATACCAGGACAAGCTCAAGCTGAATCTACATCAGGACGATCATTGAAGCCGCATTGAGCGTGGGGCAATGAGCTGGACGAGCGCGCACTGTGGTCTTCCGAAGCAAAGTGCGTGGCTAGTATCGCCGCCATCGCTCGAATCCGCTTGCAGCCTCACGACAGCCCTGATGTAAGGCAGATGGTACTGGAGTTCATCGATACGTTCACGGTCCTCGTGGGATTTCCGCACCCTTTGCTTCTGGCGGCGAAAGGCCCCATGCGTGAGCGCCTTTAGTCGCCGCCGCATGACCGGGTGCAAATTTAGAACGGCGATCGATCGTCCTTCTCCCAGCGGGAACGACGCACCTGATATTCGTCTGTCTTGAAGACGACGCCCTCCACATGGTGCACGCTGACGCTGTCCGGCATCACGCGAAGACTTGGCTCCCGCGGATCGGAATCGACCCGTGCTCCCGCCAACGCCGGTATGGCATCAAAGTCGGGCCATGCTGGCGATTTTACCTTTTCTTCATCAACCTTTGGCGCCGGCGGCACCTCCTCGAACACCGAGTAATCGACTTCCCACCCCTCCGCGGTACTTTGGCACGTCCTGGCTCTGATCTCGGTCCCGCTCGGAATTTCCATCGCCTCAACGCGCGCAGCCTTGTGGAACAGAACGACGTTGAGCACGTCTCCGGCGACCTGAACCGACGGGAAGATAATGCCATCGATGGGCACCGAGGATTCGGTTGCGAGAAAATCGGCGATAGCTTGCGTTGCCAGATACTCGAAAGGCTCGTCGTCGGGCATGACTGGCTGGGTGATGCGGCTGCTCAGAGATTTCAGAAATTGCGCTCGTTCCAGCCGGCGCGCAAAATCGACGTCAAAGATGCTTCCGTGCATCTGGACATTCTTGAGCGCCGTCAGATCTAGCAGCCGGAGTTTTCGGATGATCTCGAATTGCGCCACGGCAACCTTGCTTCCAACCGGAGGCCGCACCTCGGCGATGGCGGCCTTGGGATCGTTGGCGCCGTAGAACACGGAAATGCCCCGCGCGTTCATGCGACCTGCCGCAGCCAACAGCGTCGGCGGTGACCCGAGCTGGAGGTCGGGCCGACACATCGCCGCCTCGAGTTTGTCCTCGGACTGGAAGACCCGGGCGCGAGAGAGTGTATGGAAACCCGTTCCGGGCCCCGCATCTACGACAAGAGGCTGCCCCTGCCGCGTCCGCAAAGCATCGACTCCGTCGAAGATTGCCGCCAGATGCGTAGCTGCAGTGCGGCTGAAGAAGCGCGCCTCGGTCTTGAGAGAATTCTCGAACCGACGCCATTCCTCGCGCCAAGCATCATCGCTGACCTTTTTCTCCTCATAATAGCTATCGCTCGCGAACTCCGTCTCTTCACCGATGGCCGCGCTGTCGAAATCGCTATGTTCCTCCTCCAGGATTGACTGGATATCGTGGGCAGCGTCTTCAGGGATTTCGGCCGCGTTTTGAATGGCGTACACGACATCATCGCCGTGTCGATTCCATTCGTAGCTCAGCTCCTTATCGCGCTGGAGCATATGTTCGTAGTCGTTTGGCTGATCTGACGTTCGATAGTAATGCTGTTCGAATGCGGTCGCCACACGCTCGGCCATCTTGTCAAGGCTGAAGGTGCGACGCGTCTTTTCGCAATAGCTGCACTTGGCGCGCTTGCCCTTGGCGCGAACTTCATCGCTTAGATACTGCTCGCCAATGCAAGCGTAGCATATGTGCTTCGCTTTGAGGTCGTCACTATCTACGGAATGCACGATATTTCCTACCTTGTTGCGCCATCGTCTCCGACCACGTCGCTGCCTCACAGGCAGTCTGGCCTCGTCAGCATTTCCTCGAACTCACCTGATCGCGCTGCTGAATACGTCAATCGCTACGATACGCTGCTGGCATTGCGTGAAGCTGAAGAGAATATCTCCGGGAACAAGGCAAGCGCGATCTTTCCTGACACGCTCTGGCGGTCGTCTTGCGCAACTGTGCGCGCCTTGACGATCTTGTTGCGGACACTCTCGATTTCAAGGAGATCGTCCCTGTTGGTCAGTTGGGCGAAGGTCCGAATGAGGCGCACATACCGCTGTCGTCGTTCGACATTGAGGAAGGAGTTCAGCACCTCGACAAGATTTTGCTGCCGCGACCCGACCGGCCGACCGTCGATCAGGGAAAGCAGGCAGTTGATCAATGCATCCACGTCGAGCGCGTGCAGCTCGTTGACGTCGCTGCCCGGAATCTCCACTTTGGCGACGAGTTCGCCAAAGAGGAGCTCACGCTCTTTCCATTTCGTACCTTTTTCTCCGAGTGCGCCGCGCCAGCGCGAGAGAAAGTCATGATGCCAAGACGGCCTCGACGGGACCGCGTTTGCTCGGCCTCCGTCGAGCCAATTGAGGTCGGAAAGTGTGACCAATTTCGAGCGCCACGCGTCTTCATCCAGCCAGAACGCGCGCAAGATTACTTCTCGCCGCTGTCTGGAGAGGGCTATCGTTTCATCGTCAATTGAGAACAGGTTCTTGTCGTGGGAGTAGAAAATGTCCTCAAACGAACTGAGTAATCGGCCGCTCGTGGGTGGCTCAAAATTCCAGGTGAGCCAAATCAGGCGAATGGACGCGTTCTCATAGAAATCTTCGCGTTGCACGACGATGGGGATTTGCGTGGTTGCAAGTTGAACCTCCGCGACGAGTGGCATGCCATCATAGATCGCGCGTACGTCCGGCCGCCGCCGTCCATTCTCTAGGATGAGATACTCATCGATAACGACGCTTCCTGCGGTCGTGCGCGGATCGTTGGTCAATAACTCACCGACGATATGTTTGATTTTAGCATGCAGCGGGCTTTCCTGCGCTCCGTCAAATTGCTGCGCGCTAACGATATCGACGCTGGCCGGCGTCCCCGTCCACCAGGGACAAAGCTGTGGGGCACCCGGGTGGTGTTTCCAGTAGGGCTGGCCGGTCCGGCCTTCGCGCGGAGCATAGACGGCATGTCCGCATTTCGCGCAGACGAAACGCGCTTTCCTGTCGAGCCGCGCGCGCGTCGCCGCGCGACGGAGAACCTGATAATCGTCCTTGCTCATCGCTATGAGCGCATCACTCGTGATGCTGTGCATCGATGCAAGGTCAACCACTCTCTTGAGTGTCCTTCGGAGAATCGCCTCGACCATCTACCGAATCTCCCTTCGTCCGGCGTGATCATTGAGCATTTGCGGGATCGCGTGCTATGGAAAATCGTCTGAGTCTCAAGGAAGTCCCGCCGACGGCATGACCGGCGGCGGGGCGAAGACGCAACTCGCGGCTTCACCGATTGTCAGCCCGGCATGCCGGCCGTCAGGTGTCCGCACCGGGAAGAATGGGTTCTTCGCCGAAGGGGCGGTTAATGATCGACAGCGCGTCGGGCGCCGCGAAGACGCGGTTGCGCGCATAGCCGGTACGCTCGTTCAAGATTTTATTCTCGACCAGTTGCTCTACCGCTTGCGAGGCTGCAGGCACAGTAATGCTGAGAAGCGAGGCCAGACGCTTGACGGTCAGCACCGGATAGTGCGGCAGAACATCTAGTGCTCGCAGGCTCGCTGAGCCCTGGCGAAATTTGCGCCGCTTCCGCCATAGATCGCCAAGTGCAGACAAAGCGTCGCGGGTCTTCAGCAGCTCATCCGTGGTGCCGACAATTGCGTCCGCCATGAATCCGACCGCTTCATGCCATTCGAGGCGCTGCTGAGCCGCTTTGAGCGATTCATAATAAGCTGTCTTGTGGGCTTCAATGTATGGTGACAGGTAAATCGGCATCATGCCTTCCGCCGCCATCATCAACGGCAGGAGGAGACGGCCGACGCGGCCATTGCCATCACGAAACGGGTGGACTGCCTCAAAATGTGCATGCGCAACCGCCATTCGCACAATGAAGCTCTGGTACATCGCTTGCATGCCCTCGCAGCGCATGTACTTCATCGTGTCCTCAAGACACGCGGCAATGTCCGACGGCGGCGTCGGATTGTAGGTCGAGTAAGCAATATCGCCCCTGCCGCCGATCCAGACCACAACCTGGCGAAGATCGCCGGGCTTGTCCTTGTATTCTGCGTCGCCGCGCATGACGGCGCGATGCAGATCCCGCACCAAACCGCTTGTGAAGATTTCCAGTTTCTCTTGTCTGGCCCGCGGCAGGAAGTCATCGAGCGCGAGCGCGTAGTCACGCACCTGAACTACCGCCTCGCCCTGCTGGGAATCTTCGCTTTCTTCACCGGACAGCAATTCGTCAAGCGTGCTGTTGGTGCCTTCGATCGCCGAGCTGCTGACAGCTTCCCGCCGTGGCAAGATGCGGCTGATCAGATACGGGTCCTTTAGTTCGGCCGCGAGCGTCTCGATGCGCACCAAGGCTGCATCGGCCGCCCTGAGCCGGGCAAGGACCGACCCCACGGCAACGCCGTCCTCAGGCGGGGGCAGCGGAACCACGCCGTAATGCGCCGCATAGGGCGCCGGAAGCCGCTGCAATCGTTCCCAAACGGCGTGAGTGAGATTATCGCGGTTCAAGAGAAACCTTTCGCAGAAGAGCCAGTTCCGACACCATAATAAAGGTTATTTATCTATACTTCAATAAAGCGACTGATGGTTGGCCTTATATAATGTTCTTAGGTTCCGTCTTCCAAGGAACCTCTTGCCCGTACTGTCGTTACGATCTATGTCGTAACGACAGTACGGAGACATTTCGTGGCCGATCCTACGGTAGTCAGGCGAGTAAGACGCCAGCGCGACGTGCGCCTGGCTGAAGGCTGGCAGGAAGTCCGTGTGTGGGTACCCACCGAACAAGACGCAAACGACATCAGAAACCTCGCCGCCGATCGCAGGGCAAAAGCCAAAGCGCTCGCCGGCCTTGACGAAGGAATTAAGAGCATGCCCCCAGAAACACTGCACCGCATTGCCGAGGCGATCGCATCCCAGGGCTCGGCAGCCTACACGACCCCTTCCGGTCCTGTACTGGACCTCCTCACCAAACTCGCGGAAGAGGACGATCTCGCGAGCTTCTCGCGGGCTTTCATTCTTCTGGCGCGCGCCGCACCGGCTAACGCCGCGTTTGTCGCGGGCGCGGTGCCGGCAAAGATCTCCAACTTCCTGATCAAGCATCGCGGCGTCAAGGCGACCGCGCTGATCAAGTGGACCGAGTCGAATCCGGATTGGACTGAGGAGCTCAAGAACGCACTGCGTGATCCCAATCTATTTGTTCGTGTCGTCGAAGACTTCGCCTCTGCGATCAAGCAAGGGGCCGCCGCTCACTAGACCTTTGACAAACAAACCGGCGCCGTTTCAAAAAAAGCGGCGCCGGTTTCCTTGTGGCTCGGATGAGCCTTCACATTGAATGCGCCTTAGGGCGACCCGCCTTGCCATGCTAGATTGGGCGATGCCCTTTCCAGTCACCCCCGCAGCCGGAGACGATCCCCGCCAGTTTCTGATTCAAGACCCGACGGGGGTTCGCCATCCGATTATCTCCTTACTGGCAATCGACAACCACACAGGCCACGTTTCTGGTCTCGGCACGGCGTTCCGGATCGACCCCTTCGGAGGTTATCTGACCGCGCAGCATGTGCTTGAAGCATGGCTCGGGCCTTCGCGCCCGCGGTCTACGGTTGTCGGTCTGCTCAACCCGGGGCTTGTTTATGGACGCGCCCCGATTGGGGTCGACGGGATGGTCGTGATTGCGTCAGCGACCGCCTTTCGCATCCCGCCAGAAGATATCGCCCTTGATCGGCTGCTCAACCGTGACTCGAGCCGCATGTCACTCGACTGCATGATGCTGTCTTTCAAAGCAGACAACACGCGCCTGAACGAAGTACGCGATTTTCTGCCCCTGCGGCTGACCGGGAAATGGCCCGAGATCGGCGATGAAGTCATGGCGATGGGATTTCCCGAACTGCGTTCGATACAGGACCGCGAGATCGACGCGGATGTTCTGACCGAGCGCATGTATGGGTCTATTGGTCGCGTAATCGCTGTGCTGCCGAGTGGCCGCGAACATCGGCCTTGGCCGACATTTGCGGTCGACAGCCATTGGCGCGGCGGCATGAGCGGCGGACCCGTGTTCAACCAGGATGGAGAGGTGATCGGCCTCGTCAGCTCAAGCGACGAGCCGGGAAGCGACGGTGCGCAATCCTACGCCTTCTGGTTTGCGCCGATCCCGGGTCTTCAACGCAACCTCCCTCACGTCGACCCATCGAACCCGGGATGGGTGCGCGGTTGGGCGGTGGTGCGCAACGCTCCCTGGCATGTTGCGGCAATGACCAACGACCGCGCACGGGCAGAGGAAATCTGCGCGACGCTGGCGTCGGACTATTCGGTTCGCTTTGGCTCCCTGAGGGCTGGCTCAGATGACTTTATTGGTTCGGCCGATTAGGCGGGTCAGCTAAATTGGAAGCCGACCACGTATGCCGATTTCACCAAGTCGTGGGCTCGACCTTTCCCACGCGCGCATTCAAGGCAACGATGCCGATATGAGCAAACCATTTGATCTTCTCAATCTCTATGCCCGCTTCAGCCGGGAGCGAAAGATTTCCGTCACGGCGCCTCAGACAGCCCAGGAATTCCTGGCGGCGATCGGCGCGCAGCTCGACAAGGCATTGACCGATGACATTCTGATCGCAGGCCAACGAACCGCGGCAATGTTCGAAGCCATGGTGGTGGCGCTTGGTCATTACAAGCTGATGAAGGTCGAAGATACCGGGCGCGTCTATCCTGTCGGCAGATATCGGGCGCCCGATTTCCGGATCGTACTGGAAGACGACGAGCAATGGCTGGTCGAAGTCAAGAACGTCTACGAGGCAGATCCGGTCCGGCAAGAACGTCAGATCATGACACCATCTTATTTGTCCTCGCTCGACAGCTACGCGCGGGCAATACGAGCCGCGCTCAAGGTGGCCGTCTATTGGGCCAGATGGGGCATCTGGACGCTCGTGTCCCCGCACGATCTGCTGGACGAAAATGGCTACCTCAAGCTCGACATGAAACATGCCGTCCGCTTCAATGAGCTGGGCAGCTCGGCGATATGACAATCGGCACAACGCCGCCGCTCACACTTCGGCTAACCGCCGACAAGCCCAACGCCATCGGCCCCGACGGAATGGCGCCTTTCACGGTTGGAGAGGTCACGATTCTCAGTGAGGATCGTGTCCTCACGCGTACGGACGAGCAGGAGATCGCGTGGATGTTCATGAATCTCGGGGAATGGGCCGAGCAGGAGACCAAGGCCATTGTGACTGACGGAAGATTGTCGGCGATCGAGTTTTCTTGGCTGCCCGAGGAACGGCTCAACGAGGACACTGAGAGATTTGAAATAATCGGCACGCTGAGCCGGATGTTTTCCCGCCACTATTCGCAACAGGCCAATGGAGAACCGGATTCGGTGCAAATTGAACTTGAACATCGGCCCAACTGGTTCGCGCCACTGATATCGTCCGACTACAAAAGTGATGCGTTGCCGCTATGGCGCTTCGTCCAGCAGCCGCTCGCGGTGAAGACGGCGAATAAGAGTTGAGGTATAGAAGCGCCGCGCGGAGTTTGACGGCTCGGTTTGTGTCCTCCTGCCGATGAATCTCGGTTTCGTCGGATCACGCAGCGACTCTGCCTCGTGAGCCGGCAACAGCGCCGAGAAACAAGAGTGCAGCATAAGACAAGCACCAGCCGATGATCGCAAATACAATGCCCGTGAGGGTCGTCGGAAGCGCGGGCGCATAGGCGCTCCAAGCTTGCGCCATGATCGGCTTGTCGTAGTCGACCGCTACCGCCAGGATGGCCGCAAGCGTGACGCCATTCGCCAAAGCCGATTGCTGCACGTTCAGCCGGTCCAGCCTTCGAACATATTCCGTCATTCGCTGCGCCTGGTCGCGCACCAGTTGTTCTGGGTTCTTCGCCATGACACCGAGTGCGCCCGATCGGTCATAACCCGAGCGGCGGGAGTCCTCGTCGAAATTGCGCACAATGACTGTCAGCTCGTCGGCTGCGCCACCGAGCCGCTGCCTATACTGTTGCAGGAGCTCAGGAATTTGCGCAAACAGCAAAGCACCCAGAAGCGACAAAACCGCAAAGAGCCGTTGCATTGCACCACTCCTTCTCGCGTCGAGACCTCCGCTTTGAAGGTTTCAATAACCTCGATTCGGTCATTCGGGTCCAATCACAAGAAGTGGTTGTCGGCCGGCCTTTCCGCCCCAGTCGGCCGACGGCGTTCAGCCCGTTTGGGAGACCGGTAGCCGGCTCTATGCACCGATTAGCTTTCGCTCGGGAGCAATCGTAATGTTGGACGATGTGCTACAATATGCGGCGGGAATGAAAGTGTGTCACCAGTCGAGAGTTCAGGCTTATTCGTCACGCTGCCAAAACTCGGAGGCTGATCTAACGACGAACCGCCAACCTGCCTGCGGTTCAACTGCAGGGGCTATACCAACATCGAGAGCACGGTCGATATCTCGGCGTCGTCGAAATTGATGAATTGAGAGCGCGGAAAATCGAGGTCTAAAGTGCCTCCTGGGCAGAGCTGCCATACGCTGCCCAGGCAGGCGGCAGCGGCGTCATGCGACGACAAAGCCAGGTTGGTGAGGACTTGGTGAGTTTCGAGATCGACGAGAAGGTCATCGTGCGGCGATTTCAATCTCTCGGCAAAGCCGCAGACACCGATCTCCTTTGAGGAGAATTCCTTTGGTCAAATCGAATCCATCCACCCGCGATGCTGGCTTCAACATACCTCTTCAATCTTAAACATGCCGGGGACTTGCCCCGATAGGCGCTTTCGCCAGGCCCGGTCGTCCGTGGGCCGAGGCCAGCAACATCAGAAACAGTGCGCGATTGGCCTGGTACCGGGCGGCGGTCCTGCTGGCTTCCGATCCGTGCATGAGCGGCCGGCCGTCGGTCGTGCAGAGATACCATCTGCATGTCCGGCGGCGTTGTCTCAGATGGATCTCGAAGAGCGGCAGGTGCTCGGGCATCGCCTTCTTGTCAGCTATATAGTTGTGTCGTCGTTGCTGCGTTACGCAAGGTTCAAGAATTCATGAAAAAGGTTTTGAAAGCTCGAGCGATCGAAGATAGCCTGTCGCTGTCGGAGCTCGGACGGCAACGCCGTAAGGGGCCGAGCGAGCGGCACCAAGGCCGCCCGAAAAAACTTCGGATTGATCGTTAAATCAGGCCCAAGCGGAGCGCATTTCCGCAGTTGAGGCAAGTCGGGCCGTGTCAGGATGTCAACCGTACCCAACAGGATTGCCCTCTTCATCGACGGCGCCAATCTTTACGCCACGGCACGAACGGTCGGCTTCGACATCGATTATAAGAGCCTCCTGAAGGAGTTTCAGGGGCGGGGCACCCTGCTCCGCGCCTTTTACTATACGGCCGTTGTCGAGGATCAGGAGTTCTCTTCGATCCGTCCGCTGGTCGATTGGCTCCACTACAACGGCTACACCGTCGTGACCAAGCCGACCAAGGAATTCGTCGACGCTTCCGGACGCCGCAAGGTGAAAGGCAACATGGATATCGAGCTCGCGGTCGACGCCATGGAGCTTTCTGGAAAAATCGACGAGATGATCCTGTTCTCGGGTGACGGCGATTTCCGTCCCCTGGTTGAGGCGGTGCAGCGCCGCGGCGTCCGCGTCACAGTGGTCTCCACAATTGCTACCCAGCCCCCGATGATCGCCGATGAGCTGCGCCGCCAGGCCGATGTCTTCACCGATTTGGCGGACTTGCAAGCGAACGTCGGCCGCGATCCGACCGAGCGCCGAGCCGTACGCGAGCGAGACGAGGCGCGTGCGCAGAATGCGCAACGTCCCGCCTCGCCAAGGCCGCGCGACGAGGCGGACGAATTCGAGGGCTGAGCGGCACGCCTACGACGGAACTTGTTCATCCCGTAGTTTCCTGGAATCGGAATCCGGCCTTTGACATGTCGCCGCACCGGAAGCCATTGAGCGGGCTTTCACCGCCGAGCGGTCATTCAAGCGCCTCATTGAGGGGTGAATCATGCGCTACGAACTCACTAACGAGTGACTGGGCTGCCATCGAGTTAAGGCTATCGAACAAGCCGCGCAGCGCACCACGAGTTAATGACCGTCGCGTTCTTAGCGGTATTGCCAATGGACGAGAGCGCGAGGTGGTTCTCTATTGTTCCTGCACGACACAACAGTGGCGCTTGTCTTGACGCGCGTGCACCCTGCGCTTGTTATTGCTTTGACGCAGATCGAAAATGTGCTTGGGCGCTGTTGGCCCGGTCGATCAGAGCTTAGCGACGGACGAAAAACGCATCGTGAAAACCGGATCGGTCATCGATCCATCTAGCGTGACACTCTGCTCACGCACGCAATCGACGTCAGACGACGTAAAGCTGCCGGAGAACTTTACCATATCGCCGCGCTTCATCCCAGCGAGGCTCTTAAAGAGAGAAGACGTTGGCTCGATCAGCGTACGCGAGCCTATGTCGGAAAGAGCATTATTCCATGTAGCGACGTGCACGTCAGGTGCCAGTTCGATGCTAATCACTCCTTTTCCGTCGCCGTTAGAAGAGAGCTGCGCAATCTTTCCGATCCATCCGGTCGCGCTTTGACCTTGCAGGACGTTGCAGATTGCTTGCTTCCGACTGTTGCGGGCGCCTCCTGCGGCCAATTGGTTGGTTGCTGCTCTGTAAGCAGTCTTTGCCGTAGAGATCGAACGGATAAAACCAGATTGGTCGTAAGGTACCGGAACAGATGGCGGCGGCGGAGCCGAATTGCCGCGACCGGCGACCACACCAATGAGGAGCGCACCAACTCCGCAAACAGCAGCGGTCTTGATAGCGATATTCATGCGCCTTCTCCGCTTATCAGGGGTTGTCGCACAAAGTACATTCGCGCGGTCACCGGGCTGTTAACGAGCCTTAAGTGCTGCAGTCGTGCTTAGCGAATTGCTATCGCGTTCGCACGAAGTGTCGGGTTCAGGAACTCGCGCCCAACCCGTAGACAGCATCAATTCCGGGCCGGACCGCCTAAGCATGGTCGCCGCAACGTGCTTAGCATATGCGTCCAAGGCCTCACGGCGGATCACCACGATCAACGCTGCTGATCGTCGTGACTGCAATGTTAACCTCCCTCGCCGATTAGCCGGGGAAACTACATGGTTGGGGCAATACGCAATACGGTCATGGCACTCACTTTTATTGTCGTCGCCGGCAGCAACATTTTTTGGGATTTCATCAATAGCTACATCGCCTGTGGCCTTGCGCTGGCCGCTTCAGCCGCTTCCGGCTTTTGCGTCGAGCGCGCTTTCATCAATCGGTCCCATCGCGAGATGATCCGCCTCCACGGCGTGGACTGGCATTCGGTGGAGGACCAATAGCCCGGCGCATGTCATCTACCGTGCTGGCGATGTTCGAGTGTTACGAACCTTCGCTGATCCTCGGCGCATTCTTTCGCGCGCAGCGGAGGGATTTATGATTACCGACGACGATGACGCAATCAGCTTAGATCGCCTCTTTGAGATTTGGAGGCGGTCATTTTTCATCACTCACTCGGCCCCGACATATCGGCCTGCGAATCACTTTCTGCGACTTTGGTTTGTGGGACCGAGGGAAATACCTTCAGATGAGACCTTCTCCGGAGTTTGCGGTCTTGGTCCAGGCAAGCTTGATATTGACAGCGGCAAGCTGGCACTCGGCCAGTTGGCAAGCGGTCCCATTAAGTTGTGCGCCGGCAAAACGATCGCAAGGCGAACCGTGCTGGTGCCACGGATTGGTCTTGGGCTCGTGGGCGCGCTAAAATGATTGAATTAGGTGTTTCCGGTTGCACAGCCCATCGGCGGAATCCCCCGCCAGCCCAAATCGTCCCGATCGGGACGATTTTATGAAACTTAGGAATAATCAACTGAAAAACGTCCCGATCGGGTCTTTTTTATCGTAATTGTCCTTGGAACTTGCCAGATCGTCCCGATAGGGATGGTTTTGCCAACAATCACAACCAGCAAAAGCCTCGGAGCGCTGATCAGGGATGAGCGCAAGGGTCAAGGACTGACTCAGGAGCAGCTTGCCGGTCTCACCGGGGTCGGTGTGCGTTTCGTGCGCGAATTGGAAGCGGGAAAAGAAAGCTGTCAGCTCGGTCGCGCGCTTCAAGTCGCGGCCGCATTGGGTCTCACCGTCTCTGTCAGCAGGCGTCGGGAGACTGCCCGATGAACCATCTGCTGGATGTCTATGTCGGCAGGACAAAGGCCGGCATCCTCAGCCAGGATGATGCCGGGATGCTCAGCTACAGCTATGACACTGGCTACCTTGCCGGCGGGGCACCTCAGGCAATCTCCTTTTCCTTGCCGCTACAGGAGGCGCCCCCATCCGGATCGCATTGTCCGCCCTTTTTTTCAGGCCTTTTGCCCGATGAGAGTGCCCGGCAACATCTCGCCGGCGCGCTTGGGATTTCCGCGGGAAATGCCTTCGGCCTCCTTGAAGTGATCGGCGGGGAGTGCGCCGGGGCTTTGTCTCTCTATCCAGCCGGTCAGGCACCCGCTTCCTCGGATGACGATGGGGTCGAAAAAGCTGACCCCTGCCCGGCTCGAAGAAATTTTGGGCAAACTCCGCGAGCGCGCTCTCCTCGGCGGCGAGGAGGGCGTGCGGCTGTCGCTCGCCCGAGTGCAGGACAAGCTCGCCGTTTGTCTCGAGGGAGAGACAATTGGACTCGCCAAGGGCGGGGCGGCCGACCACGCACATTGTAAAGCCCTTTATTCAGGCGCTGGAGGGCAGCGTCGAGAATGAACTATTTTGTCTGCGCCTCGCTGCGCGCCTGAAGCTGCCTGTGCCTGACGTCCAGATGCGCCGGCAGGGGACCATTTCATTTCTTCTGGTCGAACGATACGACCGTTCAAGGCACAACGACGGCGACATCTCACGCCTGCATCAGGAGGATTTCTGCCAAGCCTTGAGCGTTCCTCCGGAGCACTATGCTCTGCTTTATCGAGGCGAAGTGCCGGACCTCGCCCCGCTCTATGACGTCGTCTGCACGGCCGCTTACCAGCGGTTGGCGAAAAAGCTCGCCATGGCCATCGGCAGGCGCTCGGTTCCGGATACGATTCAGTTGCAGCACTGGCTGTCACTCGTTCCCGCAACATGCGGCGCACAACGTCTGCTCATCAAGGATATCAAGGAATCGGCCGACAGGATTAGAAGCGCGGCCGACAGCCTCCTGATGGAGCTGGAAGAGGCAGGCATCACCCACACTATTCTCAAGGCGATCCGGGCCGTCATTGAAACCCGCGCCTCTCATCTGCTGCGAATTACAGAGAAAGCGTGAAGAATAGTGCATCACTAGCGATATGGAATCTGCGCAGGCACTCATTTTAGACGCATAGAGCCATCAGCCGAGCCATCGCCAAGGGCTCGCAGTGTCAGGAGCGCTATGACCACGAAATCAGTCCACGCCAGAACCGTATTCTGGATCAACGCTGGTCGGAGCCGGGCTCGGGAATCAGCGGCGCGCCCCCGACCGAGATTGGCCCTTCTGGTTTAGATGGTTGAACCACTCTCTTCGCTGGCCTCAAAGCGGGATGGGCGGCCGGCGGAGAAGGAGCCGACAGCACAGAGGCAGGCACGGGTATATTCTGCAAAGATTCGATCTTCGCGGCGAGCGCCTCGATCTGGTCCGCCATCCGTTTCAAATCGGCTTGTTGCGCACCGATGTTGCGATTGAGCTCTGCAAGTTCATCTCTCGCCCTTTGTTGCCCTGATCGAATCTCCGAGAGAGCTTCCCTATCTTCAGGTGGCAAGCCTGGTGTTGAGGCAGCTTCACGCACCGACGATGTCGCGAAAACTGCCTCGATGTCAGTCCAATAGTAGGCTGCCCCGAAGCACAGACCAAAGGAGATGACCACGATCGCGAGAATCCAGGAAAAACGTCGTGGGGATTTGTGCAAGACGGGTGGCAACTCCGAGGCGCTCGCTTGATCAATCACATCCATCATCCTCAGCTTGCCATTCCCATTCATCGGTCTTTCTCGTTGACGTGATAACGGGCAACCGTCAAGAGCTGCCGTGAAGCACGGGTGCTGACCGCAATCTCCCTATCACCGCGTCAGCAATGGCGTTGCGATGTAGCGAGATCAGAACCTCGTCGCGCAGCTGCAGGTGAAGCGCCCTTTTACATTCGGCACCATCAATCGATGATCTCGGTGAGAGCATCGTAGCCCGCAGGTCGCCGATGCATCCATTGTCTTCGGCGGTCCGCAAAACGGGTGCAGATCAAGAAGTAGGACCCGCCCGGTCGTAGGAAGCGCGCCTCACCAAAATAACCGAGCATCGGCTCGAGCTCGGCCGCCCAGGCGAACCGACGCAGGGAAAGCAAGGCCGCTGGGATCGAGGGACGCTGACTTCGCCGCGATCCAGCCCGATTTCGTGAATATGCGCCGCATTCCGTTGTCGAATGCGAGAAAAGAGCAGCGAACGTCACCTCAAGTTATACCAAATTAGTTATCTAAGTTGCTACTTTTAAGCGAACTCGCTTGGGGCTTCAATATGAAGAGACTTCTGGGATTTTTGTTGATCGCTCAGTTTTGCTTGCTTTGCGCCGAGGCCAGGGCGCAAGGGCTTCCTGCTCCCTCATACTGGAAGAATGAACGGGGTTCAGAACTGTTTGTTTGGTCCGCTAATAGCGGGTCAATAACAGGGACTTTCACAAACCATGCTCAAGGGTTTGCTTGCCAGGGTATCCCTTATCCTGCATCGGGGGCCGTTCGTCCAACCGGACTGCATTTTGTTGTTACTTTTGCCCAGTGCAATTCTTTCACCCAGTGGGTTGGAAAAGTTAACGGGCCTCAGATGCCAACGTCATGGACGCTGTTCTACGTTGATAAGGACGGCAAGCCTAGCAAGTTGAAGGGCGCGGATATATTCACGCGCGTATGGTAGTGTTCAATCTTGCAACGTCGCGACCTTAGATCGAACTCGCTCTCGCGAGTCTCGGTCTGGGTTTCCTTGAGACGCGTAGGCTCTCCGTCGCTGCCGGCCCGCTCGCGTTTGGCCCAGCTACCGCTCCTCTTGGCACCGTGTTTGGACGATCGGTAGATCGTGAGCGGTCCATCGAGCTGGCGGATCGGCTTTTCAAGGTGATGGACGAGCATCTCGCAGAACGGAAGTTCGTGGCGACTGCCCTGCCCACTGTGGCTGACATCGCATGCTACAGTTATACGCGCGCCGCACCGGAAGGCGGCGTGTCGTTGAAGTCCCATCAGAACATCGTTCGATGGCTTGAGCGTATCGAGGCTTTGCCGAAGTTCGAGTCAATGCCGCCAGCGCCCCGATAGCAGGCTCCTAGAGAGTGCATCATGGTGCCGGAACGCGCTTCGTCTCCGTTTCACTCGGGTGAACTAGAAGTCCAGCGGCGGGCTGGTGTGGATGACAACATCCGCAAGCATGCAAAGGTGGCAATTCGAAAGGAGATGCCGGTACAGCATCGGGATTTCTTCACCAACCTGACTTATGTCTTTGTCGGGTCAGCCGACAAGGACGGGCGGCCAAGCGCATCGGTCCTGACTGGGCCGCGAGGCTTCATATCGTCGCCAAATCCGACGCGCCTGCTGGTAAGGGCTGGCCGATCTGCGGACAACACCTTGAACGAGAATCTGGTGGCTGGCGCGAATTTGGGGCTGCTAGGTCTAGACCTGACCAATCGACGGCGAAACAGGCTCAACGGACGCACTGTGAGTGTCGATGCCGACGGCTTTGAGCTTATCGTGCATCAAAGCTTCGGCAATTGTGCCAAATACATCGAGATCCGCAAAGGCATAACCGCGGATGGCCTCGGGTCAGGCCAGAAGCCGAGATTTGAATTCAAACAGCTCAACGATCGGGTGAAGCATGTCATTCAGAACGCGGACACTTTCTTTGTGGCGTCCTGCACTCCGGCACAGGACAGAGTGCCCGGCACCTATGACTGCGATATATCCCATCGTGGCGGACGCCCCGGATTCGTCCTTGCCAGCGATCACGAGATAACTGTGCCTGACTTCTCCGGTAACCTGTATTTCAACACGTTGGGCAACTTTTCAGTCCATCCATATGCTCTTCATCGATTTTTCGACCGGTGATCTGGTACACATTCGAGGCCGCGTTGAAATTCTTTGGAACGATCCGCGGATAGCTGGCTATTCAGGCGCCCAAAGGGCCTGGCGATTACATGTCGGAGATGGATATTTGGCGGAAACCGCGTCCATTCGGTCCGATCCGGGCGTGGAATTCTCTCCCTTCGCGTCCATGACAGGACTTTGGGGAGATAGTTAGGTTTACGTTTTCTACGCCGCGGCCGCTGAACTCAGTTGCTCCCGATCCGCGTTTCTCACACCAATCAAACCAACGTATTATCCGCCGTTCGCGTGGGTCACTCGCGAGTCCTCAAGCGAGTTCAACTTCGTGCGAACCTCGGATTGGGCAAGAACATCGGTACTCGCGGAAGTACGGAAAGGAAACGCAAGTTCGGGGCCATAATGGTCCGCAAGTGGCCATCGCAGCAATGCCGCGGCTGCAAGCGACAACGTTCGATTCTCAAGCATGCGGCTCTCGACAAGAAGCCTCCTATTGAGGTTTCTTTGCTCCATTCTCCGACTTGGGCAAAGTTAGTTGGCATTCAGCAAGAAAGCCTACAGACTAGCCCAACTGCGAAGCAACACTAACTCACTTTGAATGGCCAGATGAAGACGTCCACGCCAAAGGGCACTGGGAGCGTAGGAGCACGTCAAATCTACGACGCCCTCAAGGGCCAGATCCTGGGGCATGTTTATGGCGCCGATGGCCTGCTGCCGTCGTCTCGCGGGCTTGCCGGAGAGCTCGGCGTATCTCGCAGCACCGTGACAGTCGCCTACGAACAACTCGCGGCCGAAGGTTTCATCAATATCCGTCATGGCGCCCGCCCGCGCGTTGCAAGAGCTGTTGCTGAAATGGAGCACAACGCGACGAAGTCCCGGCCGTCCTCGCGCAAGGTGCGGCTGTCGATGTATGGCGAGCGTGTGAGGCAGACAGCGCCGCGGCCGGAGGAGCGAGTTCGCGACCTCGTGGCAAACTTTCGGTATGGCGACCTCTCTCCGTCGGATTTCCCCGTGCTCGCGTGGAAAAAGGCCGTGGTTGCCGCGATTACGCAGCGGCCCGAAAGATTGGCCTACAACGATCCGTGCGGATGTCGGCGGTTACGCGCCGCGCTCCAGGGCTATCTCTGGCGCTCGAGGGCTGTCCGATGCGACACCGATCAGATCATTGTCGTGAATGGTTCGCAACAGGGGCTCGATCTGTGCGCGCGTCTACTGCTAGACCCCGGCGATCGGTTCGTCATGGAAGATCCCGGCTACTTGATGGCAAAGCACGCCTTCTCGGCCACGGGGGCTACCGCTGTGCCAATTCCGGTCGATAAGGACGGATTGCTCACAGAGCGGCTCAGAAAGACGGAAGCACGCGTTGCCTACGTGACGCCGTCGCATCAATTTCCGTTGGGCAGCGTCATGCCAATAGGGCGCCGGCAGCAGTTACTCAACTGGGCAAAGAAATTCAACGCTTACGTGATCGAAGATGACTACGACAGCGAGTACCGCTATGACGCCAAGCCCATTCCCCCGCTGCACGCCCTCGAAGATAGCGAGAACGTCATCTATCTTGGTACCGTTTCGAAGACGCTCTCGCCCACGCTGAGGATCGGCTACCTGGTTGTGCCGCCCGAACTACAGTCCATCTTCTCTGCCGCCAAGCAGGGCATCGACCGGCACACGCCGTTGTTTGAGCAGGAGGCGCTTGCCACGATGCTCGAGACCGGGACCTACGACAGCCATGTCAATCGCATCCGAAGGCGCAATGGCGAGCGTCGGAAAATGCTGCTCGATGCCTTACGCCGCAGATTTGGCGATCGCATCCAGATCGACGGCGCCGCAGCCGGCTTGCATGTCGTAGTCTGGTTTTGCGATCTGCCTCAGGCGTACGAAGCAATATTGATCGAGGCTGCGCGCGCGAGGGGCGTAGGTATCTACCCCGTCTCTCCGCTCTTCGATCCACGACATGCCGGTCGTGGGCGCCGGCCGGATCTTGCTGGGCTGGTCATGGGTTATGCCGCTCTGCAGCCCCGCCAGATCGAGCGTGGCTGTCAACTGCTGGCTCAAGCGGTGGAGCAGCTTCGTTAACGCCGATAGCGGCGCGGCTAACTGGACTACCACAATTTTCAGTAACTGGCAGTTTCATCCATACCAGGCGGGCGTTATCTCAGGCGCAGAATGGAGAAACACTATGTATGTGCCCCCCGCCTTCAGGGACGATGACCTGGACAATATCCGAGCGACGATCCGCTCTGCTCGGCTGGCCAATTTGGTCACCGCCACGGCAGACGGTCCAATTGCGACGCCCCTGCCGCTGTTCCTCGACGAGACCGAAGGCGAGCGCGGCGTGTTGTACGGGCACGTGGCAAAGGCCAATCCACAATGGAAGGCCTCCCCGATCGGCGAAGCCCTCGCAATCTTCATGGGTCCAGAAGCCTATGTGACGCCCTCCTGGTACGCCACCAAGCAAGAAACCGGGAAGGTGGTGCCGACATGGAACTACATCGCTGTCCACGCCCATGGCCCGGTTGATTTCTTCCATGATTCCGAACGCTTGCTGGAGGTTGTCACACGCCTTACGAACATTCACGAGAGGCCGCGCGCGACGCCTTGGACCGTTGACGAAGCTCCCGCCGATTACATCGCAGCACAGTTGCGCGGGATCGTTGGGGTGCGCATTCCCGTCACCAGGTTCGAAGGCAAGCGCAAGATGAGCCAGAACCGTCCCGAAGCTGACCGCACCCGCGTCGCCGCCGGCCTTGTGGCAAGCGAGGAGCCGAGGGATCGAGAAGCGGGACTGCTCATTCCGGTTCAGGGCTGAGGCGAGAGTCCCCAAATTAACACGATCACGGGTAAACGATGCCTGGCTTTCAGACCCTCCTTTTGTTCTTGGCAGCGGCCGTCGTTGTCGCAATAACGCCGGGGCCAGGCATCTTCTACATCGTGGCGCGAACGCTTGCCGGCGGGCGCACCGAAGGATTGGCATCGAGCCTTGGCCTCGGACTCGGCGGGCTTATGCACGTTTTCGGCGGCGCCGTCGGAATATCTACGCTCGTCATGGCAAGCGCGGAGGCGTTCACTTTTCTGAAGATCGCGGGAGCCCTGTATCTCATCTGGCTCGGGATCAAGACATGGCGCGAAGCCCGAGTCCTCGAACCAAACGGGGGTTCAAACGACGGGGTCGCATCGCGCCTTTCGCGAAGGCATCGTGGTCGAGGCGTTCAACCCGAAGACGACCGCATTCTTTCTCGCCTTCATCCCGCAATTCGTCGACCCAACCGCGTACGTCGCCGCGCAGTTCATCGTGTTTGGGCTCATCTCGGTTGTACTGAACACAAGCGTCGACTTAATCGTGACCTATTGGGCTGCGAAGGCGAGAGCCGGGTTTGCAAAGCGACCGTCATTCCTTGCCAAGACGCGACGGGCGTCGGGCGCCGTGATAGTTAGCCTGGGAGCTACGCTTCTACTTGCGCGTCGCGCAAATTGAACTCGGAGACTGGCTTATCCGCGCGAGCGACCCAACGCTCTCGCTGCGCGGTGTGCGGAGATGCGGGTTCCGAAGTCAGCGATTCACAGATTGGGCAGACCAGCCTGCATGGGATGGGCTGGCTTGAGGCCTCACACCGGCTTCTGTAGAGGAGAGCCGAAGATCGCTCGCTGATATTCGGCGAGCAGAGCGGGATCCTCAATCGATCCGTGATGATGGAGCTGCCTCCAGACGCCGTTCATCCTCGAGACCAGCGCGTAGTTCGGAAGCGCAGGTCGATGGTAGTCGACGGTGTCTTGCAGGCGCCCTTCTCACGCCCCACGAAGAGGTGCCAGTCGCTTCCACCTTGCGAGGAAAAGTCATAAAACGTCACGTTCACGACTGCGGCTCCTCCAAACAGCTTGGCACAGCCATCACGGATGGAGGGCCAACCGCGACGAATTCCGCCAATAGGATTGTCCATGCTCGGCACATCGCCTTCCGCCCAATTTACCGCGAGACCATCGAGGTCCCGCGCGTTGAAGCAGCGATAAAAGTCGATCAGCGCATCGAGCGCGCCGCCGTCGTTTCTCTTGCTTTCGACGCCGGATATCTCAGTTGGAGTTGAGGACATCTCAAACGGCTCCTTTCTTCAGTCAAGGGGGCAATGGGTCACCCTCGTGAGTCCTATCGTGAGATTTTGTTCTCCGTGCAGCAATGACAGTCCCGAGGCTGAACTCGATCACGAATGCTAGTGCGAGGGCTTTCGCAACAATTCGCGCCGCAACATCGGCTGCGGAAACAGACCCTGCAGCAGCGCCTGCTCGACTCGGTTCGAGACGGCAGCCTCAAGGCTCGGCTGAGCAGGACCAAGCTCGCAGCAATTGCAACTTTTGCCGGCGAAGCCATGACGATCCGATGCATCACCCATGTGCTTTGCCCCCTTCAGCGTGCGAATTCAAAGATGGCGCTCGGCGCCGCCTTAACGGAGGCTTGGCCTATCAGCCGGGAAGCGGGTACTTCGAAAATGCGCAAAGGCCTTCGCGGAAAAGCGATCACCCGGCCCACGGGCGCCAGCAAAGCGCAGCCGATCAGCTCATCCTCGTCGAACTGAAGGCAGGGTATCTGGCTCACCAAGATCCCAATATAGCCCCGCCATAATCTCCAGAGCTTCACGCGCGAGTCCGATCGGCAGGTGCTCGTTGGCTGCATGTTGCCGGCATCCAGGATAGGCATGGGGTACCCACAACGTGGGCAAATCCAGCACGTTGGCAAAGATGTCGTTCGGAAGCCATCCTGCAAAATTGGGCAAGATTGCCGGCGATTTCTGCGTCGTCCGAGCGATCGATGCTTGGGCCCACCTAGCCCAGGGATCCGAAGGATCGAGGCGCGTGGCAAGAAAAACACCATCGTCGGGGCTTGGCGTCACCTGGACCATGTCGAGACCGGACTTCGCGAGGTGTCGCCGAAGCGCTGGTACAATATCCTCGTGATCAACTCCAACCACGAAGCGGAGTTGACAGCGTGCCCAGGCACTCGGGGGAATGGCATTGATCAGCGCCCGCGGATTTCCGCAACTCATGGCGAGAACATCAAACGAGCACCAGCCATACACCTGCTCTGCCGGAGTCAGTCCCGGCTCGCCCCAAGCCGGATCGATATCAGGCCCGCCAAATCCCCCGTCAACGACACAATCGCCAAGCACCCTGCGGACGGAGTCAGGCAGCCCACCTGGAAGCCATTCTGGAATCAGGATACGGCCGGTCGGAGAGACGATCGTGGCCAGGGCATGCGCAAGCTGGATTGCAGGATCGGAAAGCAGACCGCCCCAATTGCCCGAATGATATGCGCTCTCGCGCGCGTCAATTGAGATGTCGAATGTGACACATCCGCGCGAGCCCAGGAATATAGTAGGCCGATGCTCGGATAGACGGGGTCCGTCAGACGCCAAGAAAAGATCGGCGCAGAGGAGGTTCTTGTGCGTCGTGCATAGTTCGCGCAGGCCAGGGGGGATCGACCTCTTCGCCCATTTCTATGAGGTATTTCAGGTTGAACCCCAGCCGACCTCTCGTCTCGAGGATAGCGTGGAGGCTGGCAATATTGATGGCATGCTGTCCTTTGTTGTCGGCGACACCACGGCCATACCAGCGATCACCGAGCTTTGCGAGGCGCCAAGGCGATATTCCTGTGGCCCACGATTCGTCCATTCCTCGAACCACATCGCCGTGCCCATATCCGAGCACCGTCAATAATGCTCCCGCTTCTCTGCGCTCTGCATGGAGGAAATCCGCGCCTGCAGCAGTCAAATGCTGGCAATCGCAGCCGAGCTCTTCAAGCATGCAGCGGAGTTCGTCGAGATATTCGACTATCTGAAGTGCTCGCTCCGGATTCTGACTCTCGGAACGAATGGCGACGAGCCGCGAAAGCACGGTCTCGAAGTCCCCAGAATCGAGATGGCTTCTCGCGCGCGAGATTGCGGCGTTCCGGCTCATCTAGGGCACCTCCTTACGCCAAAGGGACCTCAACCGGCGGCCGGAAACACGCGAGTATGCACAGCTTCGATCTCAACGCGGACCCGCTGACCGGATTGGAATAGCGGCCGTCCTGGCTTGACCGGAATCCGCGCGGTCAGCCTCAGCCCGCCCACTTGCACCAAAACGCTCTGGTTGGTGCCGGCGTACGCGGACTCCAGCACCGTCGCTTTGCCCTCGTCATCGATCTCCAAACGGATAAATTCGGGGCGCACCGCGAGCAGCCCTCGATCCTGCTGAGAGAGCACCTGCTCCTTGCGCAAGTCAACGCGCAGCCCGAGATCCGGCGTTGCTACTTCAACATTCTCGCCAGACCGGCGTAGCTCGGCGGGCAAGAAATTCGTCTCGCCGATGAAATCAGCGACGAAAGCCGTAGCAGGCTCCTCGTAGAGTTCACGAGGAGATCCGAACTGCTGCAGGCGGCCATGCTCAAGAACGGCCACGCGATCGGCCATTGACAGGGCTTCTTCCTGATCGTGAGTGACGAAGATGATGGTGCTGCCTACCTCCTTATGGATCAGCTTGATCTCCATCTGGAGCTGCTGCCGAAGCTTGCGATCGAGAGCCCCGAGCGGCTCGTCCATCAACAGAAGAGGCGGACGGAACACCAATGCACGGGCCAGCGCGACACGTTGCTGCTGCCCTCCCGAAAGCTGGCTTGGAAGCCGCGCACCGTAACCGTCGAGCGCGACCAGCTTCAATGCCTTCGTAACCTCACGTTCGACATCGCGCCCGCTCATACCGCGTCTACGAAGAGGATACGCAATGTTCTCCGCGATGGTCATATGCGGGAAGAGTGCATAGTTCTGGAACACCATTCCAAAACCACGGCGATGTCCGGGAACATCGTTGATCCGGACGCCATCAAGCTTGATATCGCCCGAAGAAGGAGTCTCGAAGCCCGCGACCATCATCAGGAGCGTGGACTTCCCGGACCCACTGGATCCGAGCAGGGCGACGAACTCGCCGGGCTCTACCGACAACGAGACGCCGTCGACTGCTTTCACCGAACCGAACATCTTGGTGATCGCGTCGACCGATACCGCGCCCCGCTTATCCTTGGTGGACAGAGGAATGCTAGCCGAATGGTCGGCGGTCATCGCAGCCGTGATTGTCATCTTGCGTCCGTTTCGAAGATCTGGCGTGGCGTCTTGGTCAGTCGTTCGCCTCCGCTCCTGGTCACGACGACGGAATCGCTCATCGCAAGACCTGCGGCCGAGGTATACATGTGGAAGACCATGCCCTCCTCAATCACCCAGTCCGAGTGGGGAGTGAAGCACCGATATAGATCACTGGTATGCTGAGAGACGAGCGGCGTCACTCCTAGCGTATAGCCGGTAATATTGTCGTAGGAATCACGCAAACCCGCCGCCACAACCCCTTCCCGCACGATGCGATCGACGTCGGCAGCTGCCGCACCAGGCCGAAGCGCAGCAATTTGCTGGTCCTGTAGCGAGATTAGGGTCTCCGCAGCCGTCCTCTGCTCATCGGTTGCTCGCCCCACGATGACAGAGCGCATGATGCGAACAGTATAGAAGCGCAGGCGAGGCAGGAGCTCGATATGAACGATGTCACCGTCCGCCAGAGGTCGCTCTTCGAGAAATCCGTGTAGAGAGTCCCAGCCCGATCCGACATTCAGCGGACCGACGAAGCCATCGTCAAACCCGAGTTTGTAATAGGCGCTTGCAGCGGCCCCCGCGACATCGCGCTGGCTCTTTCCACGTTCGATCTCCCTCACGGTCGCTTGCAGGGCGCTGTCCAGAAGGGAGCCCGCGCGCTTCATGTGGGCGATCTCCTCGGCCGACTTTCGTCCTCTGAGGCTCCATGCAGAGCGTTCGAGATCGCGAATGTCAGAGCCAGGGAGAAGCTCGCGAAGGCGATTGTGTCGCTGAACGGTGAAAGAGTTCGATTGAAAGTCGGCACCGATGTGCTTGTGGGTGATGCTCCGCTCGCGCAAGGCATCTACCAGGGCGACCAGCGGATCATCCCAGTCGCCGAAGCCGACGATATCTTCCATCCAGCTCCGCTGGCGCGCCGGCGGTATATCGAGCTTGCGAACCAGAAGGAAGGGCTCGCCCGAGGCCGGCACGACGCATGTACGCCAAAGGTTCTCGGAGACGGTGTAGCCCGACAGCCACGCCATCATCTCCGGTTCATCGAGAATAACGCAGTCCAAGCGACGAGCCGCCATCAGCGCCTGAACCAACAACAATCGCCGCCTGTACTCGTCGACAGAGAAGGTGAGATCGCGAACCATGTTACAACTTTCTGCTCTTAAACTATTGCCCAGCGACACCAACGAGATCACCCGTGTGCCAATGCGATGCGACGCGTCTCAAAGTCGTCATCTTCATTGTCAAGCTCAAACCTGCGTCCGGCGTCCTTCAATGGCTGCTCCGACGAAGAGACGCAATAAGCAAAGCAGAACCAGCACGGCCAGGAACAAGACAGCGATCACCGCGATCTGCGGACTGATCTCCAGGCGGATATTGTCCCACATTCGCATAGGCAGCGGGGTCGCGGATGGCCCACTCAGGAAAAGGCCAAACACCACGTCGTCGAAGCCCACGATGAAGGCGAATATCGCCGCGCTCGCGAGTGTTGGAAACAGAAGAGGCAAAGTCACGGTCCGTAAGGTGGTTATCGGGCCTGCGCCAAGACTCGATGCCGCCCGCTCGAGGTTACGATCGAAGCGCTTCAAGCCGGCAATCATCACGACGACAGCGTATGGCGTTCCGATGATCGTGTAGCTGAGTGCGAATGCCAGGGGAGAGCCGATCAACGGAGATCCCGCAAGCGCAAAGAAGAGCGAGACGGCCATGACGACATGCGGAACGATAAGAGGCGAGATCAGAAGAAGGTAGATCGGAAGTCGCCCCAAAAAGCGATGACGGACCAATGCGAAGGCGGCTGGGACGCCAACGCCAACACTCAAGAGCGCCGACAAGCCCGCCCAGCGCAAGCTGAAGCTCAGCGCATCCAGCCACTGGGTGTTACTGAACAGCCGAGAAAACCACCGAAGCGAATAGGCTGGCGGCGGGAACGTCAGATACGGAGCGTCACTGAACGCCAGCGGAATGACCGCCGCAAAGGGGAGGACGAGCAGGAGAAGGGCGAATCCTGCTGACGCGTACAGTAGCGGCTTACGAATCTTAGACAGAAATTCGTGCAGGCGTAAAATGGGACCGTGCGACAGCGAGGACAAGCGCTCTGCGAATGGTCGTCTGACGGGAGACCGCAAGTCGACGACGCTCGATGCAGGGATAACATCCGATCCCGGGCGGTCGTCGAGCTCTTCCGCAATGCGCCGCCGAAATATAAGAAAGATCACAACGACTGCGAGCAAGAGCAGAGAGGATTGCGCGGCCGCCTCGCTAAAATTTCCGAGGATAAGGACTCTAAGGCTAATGCCTTGCGCAATAAGATAGTCGTCCGGCCCGCCAAGAAGCTCCGGCGTGATATAGAATCCCAGGCAGGAGAGGAAAACGAGCGTACATCCGCTGACAAGGCCGGGCATCGATGCCGGAAGCGTAATGCGAAGGAATGCATCCGATGGTGGACTTCCCAAGCCCTGTGCGGCTCTCGTCAAATTCGGATTGACTCGTGTCAGCGCCGCATACAGAGGAAATACCATAAGCGGGAGCTGGACCTGCACCATGCCAATATAGACTCCGATGGAATTAAAGACCATCTGGAGCGGCTCGGAAATCGCACCAAGCGCGAGAAGCGCCTTGTTTATCGGCCCGTTGGGACTAAGCAGAACGATCCAGGCATATGTTCGGATGAGGACGCTTGTGAGGTACGGGAGAGTGACGATGAAGAGCAAAAGCGTCGCCACTCTCTGTGAACATCGAGAGATCGTATAAGCCAGTGGATATGCGATCACCAGGCAGATGCCGGTCACCGTTAAGGCAAGCGTGAGCGTCCTCAGCACGATCCAAAAGAATGAGGAAGAGCTCGCGATTTCGACATAGCTCTTGAGGGACCAACCACCATCCGATTGCAGGCTCTTGAGCGCAAGCTGGGACAGCGGCGTCAGGTAGCCGAACGTGAACAGCACCACGATCGGAAGAAGCAACAGGACAGGCGTGAGCTTGTCCCATCCAATCGACCAGCTCCGCCTGGGTTCTATGGTTGCGCTCGAATTCGACATCCCGATCCTACCGCGCACCGGCCAGCCATCGCTCCCACTGAGCCACGGCGATTTCGTTGTTCGCGCGCTCCCCAGCGGACCGAGCGTTCCAGAATTCATAGTCCTGCACAAACTGCTGTTTGCGCGCATCCGGCGAGGTGGGCAGAAGCTTGGCGCGGTCGGGCGGGATGAAGTCGTAGGCGCGCGAGTTTGGCGGTGCATATAGTATGTGCTGCACGAATTTCGCCTGGTTTTCGGCTCGCGCGGAGAAGGCGAGGAATTTGAACGCGTTTTCCGCGTTTTTGGTACCCTTCAAGACGACCCAGCAGTCGTATTGCAAGATACCCTGATTCCAGGTGTAGCCGATTTTCGCCCCCTGTTCGTTCGCCGCGGAAACCCGGCCATTCCAGGCGCTGCCAGCTGTGATGAGCTTGTCGATGATAAGCTGGGGCGCTTCCGCCCCGTTGTTCCACCACTTCACGATGTTCGGTTTGATGCGACTGAGGCTCTTGAACGCCCGATCCCAATCGATTGGATAGAGCTTCGAGGGCTCAATACCGTCCGCCATCAGCGCCGCCTCGAACGTCCCGCCATCGGAGGCCCAGGTACCGGCCATCAACGAACGTCGGCCTGCAAATTTCTGGACATCCCAGACATCAGCCCACGAGTTCGGTGCATTGGATGTAAACTTCGACGCGTCGTACGCGATGAAGAGTGAATAGACGATCGCAGGCACGGTGAACTTGCCGACCTTGACAGGACTAAACGCCTCCAGGTCGGACTTGTCGAAATAACCGTAGTCGATCGGGAGCAGCAGATTATCTCGCTCGAATGTCGGCGCCTTACCACCCGGCAGAATCGTGACGTCATACCGAGGCGCCCCCGCGAGAACGCTCGCGCGCACAGCTCCCGTATCGGTGCGAGGTTGCGCGATCACCTTGATGCCGGTCTCGCGCTCGAAAGGCTCGAAGTAGGCTATCCGCTTTGCTTCACCCCAGGACCCGCCGCCGTCATAGACGACGACTTCGCCGGTGCCTTTTGGAATTTGAGCGATCGCCGGAGCCGGAAATAGCGAGCGCGTCGCCGCAAGGCCTCCGATGAGCGCGGTGCCTTGAAGAAGTCTGCGTCTCACGATGTCCACCATAGCTGCTCTCCCTTTACTTGATGACGCCACTTGCTCCGACACTGCTCGCGCATATAATGTGACGTGCCGGCGGCGGAATTCGCCGTTTTTCATTCCTCGGTGCCGGAAAATTGCAATCTTGAGGGAAGTCCGGATGGCCGTCACGCGCGCGGATCTCGATCGCCTCGATCTCAAGTTGCTGATGTTGCTTCAGGAGAACAATCAGCAGACCTCGGAAGAGCTTGGGGAGCGTGTAGGCCTGTCACCGACATCCTGCCTGCGTCGACTAAGGCGGCTACGCGAGAGCGGCGCGATCATGTCTGATGTTTCGATCGTAGCCCCGTCGGTCACGGGAAAGCGGGTGACGTCAATTGTGCTCGTCGCTCTGGAACAGGAACACCTTCCTCTACTTGACACCTTCAAGAGCCGAATGAGCGGCTATCCCGAGGTCACGCAATGTTACTACGTGACCGGGGCAGCCGATTTCGTATTGGTCGTCAATACGGATTCGATGGAAGAGTATGGAGCTTTCACTGAAAGGGCGTTTTTCCCTGACAAGAATATCAAGTCGTTCACAACCTTCGTTGCGATGCAGACAGTCAAGTTCACGACGCGCATCAATCTCGACGTTTCCTGACTGGACGTGCGCGCTCTCTTTGCCGCAGCCTAACGGCTCCCGCTCCAGGCTGAGAGGTCTGTGGGGCCTTCAGTCGCGAACAGCAGAACTTTCGAAGACTGTCCGAGTGCGAGCCTGCCTCGATCTTCGCCAGCTGCTCTGATGAGACCGGCAAATCCCGCCGCTCCCGACTCGCCAACCCGAAGACGCGGATCGTCGGACACGCCTGCATTTAGTAGACGAACCGCATCGGCCGCTTGCTCGTCAGTGACAGTAAGGAAGCCAGTGGACATGGATTCGATGATGGGCCAAACGAGCAACGACGGGCTCTGGCACTCGAGCATAGCCATGTTCGTGGGCGGCCCCGACGGAAGACGTACAGGCCTCTCTGCATGAGCGCTCTCATAGAGGCATGCCGACCGTTCTGGCTCCACGATCCACAGATGGGTATCGCGCCCGAATAGACCTCGCGCCCAGCCGTGGCCGAACACGCTTGCTGCAAGGCCTCCTACGCCAGCCTGAACCAGAACATGCGTAAATGGCTTTGGTTGTCCCGACGTCGCTGCAATGATTTCGTCGATCAGAATTGAGTAGCCCTGAACCACGAGCGTGCAGGCAGTCTCATCTTCTCCCGGCCCGACTGTATCCGGGACAGCAATCCAACCGTCCTGCGAAGCTGCCTTGGCCGCGGCCTCGACAGAGTCGTGATAGTCTCCGGCCACACGCACGATCGCAGCGCCGAGCCTCGAGATATGAGCGGCTCGCTCGTCGCTCACGCCTTCGTGGAGATACACGACAGCCCGCGCTCCGATGAGCCTCGCTCCTGCCGATACCGAACGACCATGATTCCCATCCGAAGCGCAGGAAAATGTGAGCTCGGAAAGCATGGATCGCACACCAGGCTCCAACAACTCTGCCGGCAGACTCGCTCGTCCCGTCCGTCCCTCAACGTGTTTCATAGCGAGCTTCAGCACCGCGTATGCGCCGCCGAGCCCTTTGAAGCTGCCTATGCCGAGTCGCTGTGTCTCGTCCTTGATCCAGATCTCGCCTAGGCCCAGCTTCTCGGCTTTACGCGGCAGAGAGATCAGTTTGGTAGGAGCGTAGCGCGGACAAGCTCGAAGCAGGCAGAGCGGCTCCTCCCCTGCGTTTCGGTCGCACCACCAAGGAATGTGCTTTAGGTCCGAGGACGGACGCAGCAGCATGGGTCGAAGATGGCTGGATGGATCGGTCGATGCAGCCTTGACAGGCTGTAGGGGCGCTCGCAATTCGTCCTCCCTCGTGTCAGACCATACTCTGGCGAAACCCGATGGCGATTACCGCAAAGTTTGAGCTGCTCGATGACAGAATTGGGCATTGTTCGATGTAAAACGCCTGGTTTGGGCCTGAAGCTCCAGTTACCCTTCGATGACTCGTGCACTGAACTTGGCCGAAGTAGCGCCTTAAGTTGATGAAAGGTGATTTACGGTGCAGCCGTCTTTTTCACAGCCGCCAGGTTATTCGGAATTCGCGGATCTTTCCGATTCCGACGTGGATCGTTTGCGAGAAGATACACCAGGCGTCGCAAATCGACTCCATTTTAACAATGCGGGCGCGGCATTGATGCCGAAGCAGGTTGTCGGCGGCATGATCGAATACCTGCAGCGCGAAGCGGAAATTGGCGGCTATGAAGCAAGCGCTGAGAACACCGCTCGCCTCGACGGCGTATACGACAGCATTGCCCGGCTCGTCGGCTCCAGACGGGAGGAGATCGCGCTAGCCGAGAACGCCACTCTGGCATGGCAGCGCGCCTTTTATTCGCTTTCCTTTGGCCCAGAAGCCCGAATTCTCACGACCTCAGCCGAATTTGCGGCCAACTACGTTGCGTTGTTGCAGGTAGCGCGTCGTACCGGTGCACGGGTTGAGGTCATACCTGACGACGCAAATCGTGTTCTCGATCCGCAAGCGCTCGAGCGTATGATTGATGCTCACGTACGACTGATCGCTATCACGTGGGTGCCGACCAATGGCGGCCTCGTGAATCCGGCTGAGGCCGTGGGACGGATCGCGCGCCGACATGGTATCCCCTACTTGCTAGATGCGTGTCAGGCGGTTGGGCAGATGCCGATCGATGTCTGTGCACTTGGTTGCGATATGCTTACCGCAACGGGCCGGAAGTTCTTGCGCGGTCCGCGCGGGACAGGGTTCCTGTATATACGTGACGATTTCCTGAAGGGCGTCGAACCTGCCATGATCGACCTGTTCGGAGCACCGTGGGTTGGACCTGAGCGCTACGAACTTAGATCCGACGCGCGACGATTCGAGACGTGGGAAGCAAACTATGCAGCGCGGCTTGGACTTGGGATAGCTGTCGATTACGCTCTTTCGATCGGCATCGAGAGAATCGAACGACGTTGCCGTCTGCTTGCGAAGGGACTGCGCGAACTGCTTGCTGCAATCGCTGAAGTGTCGATTCATGACCTGGGAGAACGCCCCGCTTCAATCGTCTCCTTCACAGTTCGCAACGTGGGTGCACGCGAGGTCATGCGTCAGTTGGCAGCAGGGAAAATCAATGTGTCAGTCTCGCCACCAACAAGCACCCCGTTGGACGCAACGCGTAGAGACCTTCCCGATGTCGTTCGCGCGTCGCCGCATTACTACAATACATTCCAGGAGGTTGAAACTCTCGTGTCGGCGGTCCGCCGAATAAGCAGTTGATGGTAGCCTCGCCGAGGCTGCCTAGTCGGAAGCATCGGCGCCCGATCGGGCAGCGGCTCATAAAGGTACGACAGCAAGCAAGCCGCTGCACAATTGGACAGCTTCAACTCCGCGAGAGCTGAGAACCTGCCTAAGCTACTGGCCTAACGCTTCGTTAGGCTGTTACTCCTTGTCACCGTGCTGGTAGCATCCAACTAAGCCATCCCCGACCACCACGAAGCCATCGGCTATGCGGCAACACACGCGTGCCCGCAAGTACGATGACACCGCGGCGCCAAACATTGACGCCACGTGTCGCAGATCGCACCCGATAAGACGTTGATGTCGCGGCCACGAGTTTCCGGCAACAACAGCGCACCGACGATCGCCGACAGGCCGGCAAGCACCACCGTGTACGAGAGCCCACCGAAGATGTTACCGGTCGCAATCCAATCACGACCGCCGTCGCGACGAACGAAGCAAATCCGCCGATCCAGCCGTTTCCGAGTTGCAGGGCTACGGAAACGCCGCTGTATCGAGTGCGGACCGGAGAGAGTTCGACGAGAAGCGCTCCTAGCGGCCCGTAAACCATGGCCGCTAGGAAGACCATGGCGAACAAGATGGCTATGACCATCGGCCTATTGGGCTGCGCCGGCGTCTTTGCCGATGGCCGGCCTTTTTCGGTCAGCAAACTCACAAGCTTGGTTTCGTCGCAGCCTGCGACTGTGATCACAATGATCCGCCGCCTCTGCTGCTGCTTGTGCTGATTATGGAAGGGTGTCGAGGACCACGGCTCAAGTTTGGAACTCCTGCTGATTCGCTGGAGCTGAAGCTTGCCGAAGGAGAGCTCAATAGAAAGCGAGTGACAACGCCGCTCCGCATCGGAACATGGTCGAAGTCCGTACAGTCTCAACATCTTCTATTCGTTGGAAAAAGGCAGAGGCAGGATGGGATCGAGTTCTTCCTGCTCCAGCGTCTTGGCATCTTCCTTCGCCAGGTACGCCGCCAGAGCTGCAATCCCGGACTCCGGCGGACATCTCGCCGGGGCGGACTTTTTCGACGGCACCTCGCCGAATCTTTCAGCTATTTCGACGCTCATCAAATGAGGTCGAACCGGGCGACCGACGGCACGCTCGATCGTATGGAAGATCCAGGTGCCGTCCGGATCGATGTCCGACCAATGGAAGAGCGGCGTGCGTTCGGACACCATGCTCGCGATCGTTCGCAGTGCCTGTTGGGTGGCGAGCGAAGGATAGCCACCCACGTACATCGTCGTGCCAAGTCGACCAGGGTCCGCCTCGGCAATGTGCCTGTTGAAGCTTGCGAAGTTCTCTATCGTCAGGACGTAAGTCGGAGACTCCCGAAAGCGGATGCGATCTGCCTCCTTGGGCGTAATTCCGAGATAGTGGGGTGAGGCGCGGGACAGATCGGCCCCATCTAGATCAATCCGCCCCGCGATCAGGAGCGGCGGAGCGAAGCGCTCCAACCCGATTGTTCGCAGCGCCTCTCGCGGGCGGGCGCCGGGCGGAAATTCGAGAATTCCGTTGAGCAGCCGCACGACGACGCCTTCTATGTGCTCGAGCGTCTTGCTGTAACCCACCGTCCTTCGTGAAAATGTTTTATAATCGACGTCGAGATGCTTGTTGTCCAGGATCGCCTGAGCGAGAGCGAAGGCATCGCGCAGCTTGTTGACATCCGACGAGCCGAATCCATGCCAGCTCTTCCCTCTTCCCCAAGTATCTGTGATCGACGGGATTGCCTCGACCAGGCGCCCGTCCAAGGCGAGGCCGGCGACGAGTCGCATACCGGCATCTTGCGCGAGCTGTCCGGCCGGAACGCGACCTAAATGGCCATACAGCGCATTGGCCGCGCGCAGCCTGACGTGCGCGATCTGGTCTCGTCTGGCGCCCTTCCCCATTCCGAGACTGACTGCGCCGGCCTCTTCGGCGCGCGCGATTTGCTTTAGGAATGTATCGGCAGCTACCACGGAAGAAAACGCATCGTAGTCCGGATGCGCTATGGGGCTCGCGGCCCCGCCTTCGTATCGGTCCAGGAGATCGTTCAGTAGCTCGTTTGCGTCAGTGAAGCGCCGCGCCATGGCTACTCGGCGGCAAGGCGCGTGGCGAGCTCATCTTCGGACATCAGATCCGGATCGATCGCCATCAGCTCGCGCTTGGCCTTTTCCTTTAGCGCGACCACGGTCGCCCTCGACTGCTCGCCGATGCGATCCACTTCCACGATCGTGTCCATGTGCTCCAGCACCGCGACCCGCTTCTCGAATGGCGCCGCGATCACGAACTGCAGCCCCAAATTCTTGTAGAAGCTCATCATCTGCCGCTGGTTCTTGCCGTCCATCTTGGAGAAGGCCTCGTCGAACATGGCAAGCGCGAAACCCGAAGGCTTTCCGGCACGCCGCTCCGCGCTGCCGTAGACGGCCGCAAGCGAGGCGCCGATGGCCACGTAGATCGGCACCTGCTGTTCGGCGCCTGATCCGGTGCCGCGCCGCTGCTCCCAGCGGCTCGACCGCCCCGTCGCGACGTCCTCCATATGGATTTCGAAGGTATAGAAGTTTCGGTAGTCCTCAAATTGGGTGAAATCCTTGTCCGGATCCTCGAGCAACGCCTCGAGCGCCAGGATCGTGTCCTTGTGCGGAAAGTCGTCGGGGACGTCGCCGCGGAACAGCATCTCCAACGCCTCCGGAGACGTCTTGCCGATCTCGATGATCTTCAGGATCGGTTGGAACTCCACCACCTGGGTCCGGTGGAACGAATAGCGCTCGTTGTGGAAGGGATGGGCATGGAGACTGCGGGTCAGCGACTGCAGATCCCGCTCCATCTTGCCGATCCGCGAAGTCAGCGCGTTGATGAACTCTCCGCGCAGAAGCGTGGCTGCCTTCTCCGCCGCTTCACGCGCCTGCCTCTCGTACTGGCGCAACTCGTTCGACTCGATGTCGTCGATCAACTGCGTCATCCAGGGCTTGACCTCCTGGAGAGGCTCGCTCTCGATGCCGACCTGGGAGCTGACGCCGAACTCCCCGAAATACACCTCCAGCGCCTCGCGCACCTCCCGCTCGATCTCCCTGCGCTTGTCGTTCGCCGCCTCGACATCCTTGGCGGACTTCTCCGCAACGACGCGATGGCGTTCGACCTCGTTCTTGTGCGGCCGGGCGTCGAGACGCGCCCGGTGCACGGGGCGGCCTTTCGCCACCGAGTAAAGCGAGAGGTTCTTGGCGAAGAGCGACCAAGCGATCTTCAGGTTGAGCTGAGAGCCAGGCACGTTTTCACCATCGCTCAACCTGCTTCGCGCCGTCCTCACCTCGCCGTCGTGCTTGTTGAAGGCATCCTGCTGGGTTTTGCGCTCCGTAAGCCTTCTCTGCTTGAGTTGGTGCTGGGCCAGCTTTTTGTCCCGGAGGCCGCCGTCGCCGGCGCTGTTGAGGGCCGCAAGCCTCGCCTGCGCGTCCGCTGCCTCGGCTTGGGCTGCGGCAAACGCCGTGGCTGCGGCCTTCAGGTCGTTGGAAGGGGCATCACAGAGCGCCTTCAGCGCCATGAAGGCGCTGTCGGCGATTTGAGCTTCCTTTTCGGCCAGCGCCAGCGAATCCGCCAGATCTTCGGCTCGCTCCTGCAGGGCGCGCAGCGCGCTCGCCTGCGCCGCCTTGCCGATCTTGTGCTGCGACGGGTCGATCGACCGATGCGTCCGGACGAGACCGTCGTCGTAGAGGCCGTCCTTCATGATGGCGCGGCCGGGCCTATTGAACTGGTCCAGCGTGTCGGCAAGCCGAACCGAGCCGTACCGGCGCATGATGAACGAAAGGGCGTCCGGATCCTGCGTCCGGAAGATCGAGGGGAACGTTCCTCGCTCCGGCTTGGCCCTGAACTGTTCAAGCTTGTTGAGACTCACAAGGGAGGTACGGCGGAATTCGCGGCGTCCTTCCTTGAAGATTCCCGTGGCCACTCCGATCTGCGTCCGGTCGACGAACACCGCATCGCGGTCGCGGCCAAGTAGGGCCTCCGCGGCTCCTGCCCATTCGGACTCGGCGACTTCGATCAATTCGCAAAGCACGCGCGGCGCCATTCCCTTCTGCCGAAGCCGTTGGCAGAGGAGTTTCGTATCATCCTCCAGATGCGCTCCGGGTCCTCCGGATGCATGCTGCCGGATCCGCTCGAGGAGCTCGTTCCGCTCGCTGCGCAGCTTCGACACCTGTGCGATGATCGTCTGACGCCCCTCGTCCACTTTCGCGAGCCGCTGCGCGCCCAAGCCCGTCACGGCGGCTTCCGCGGCAGAGAGCTCCCCGGAAACTGAGGTGAGGGAGCTCGTCACTGCGGCGGCAAGGAGACTCTCGACGACGGGAATGAGATCGTCAAATCCGTGGCCCGCCATCGCGCGCAGCGGCTGCAGCCGCCGGATGGTCTCGAGCCGAGCCTTGAAATCGGACGTCGCGCGCTGCGCTGCCTGCTCGGCTACCGAGGCGCTCTGCTGCAGCGACTTCCTGCCGGTCTTGGCGTCGTGCTGGGCGATGGCCTCGGTCAGTCGTTCGATCTCGTCGTCGATCGCCTTGATGTCGTCGTCCAGGAACTTGAGTTCGCCAGTGGCGGCGTCGCGCTGGGCCGTAGCCAGTCGCAGCTTGTTCCTGAATTCGCGGTTGGCGGCTCGCGCAGCGAGCCATTCCGCGCGCTTGGCGATCCACTGTTCGCGGAAAATAGCTTCGAATGTCGCCTCCAGCTTGGCCAGGATTTCCCTCAATTGCTTGAGTGCCTCCAGCTTCAGGCGCATCTTCCGGATGATATCGCTGATGTTGCGGTAGGTCTGGATCGACTCGCGCAGCTCCTTGATCCCGATCGGACTGTCCTCGAGGATGTAGTTCCGCACGAACTGAGTGGCGGTCTGATTGTGGTCGAGTGTCATGGCGTTGACGATCGACTTTTGCAGCGCGCTCGCGTTCTGCTCGCCCCACGGCGAGTGCGGCAGGAGATGCCGCATGTACTCGCGGACGTAGTCGCCCGCCCGGTCGCGGTGATTGACGAAATTCGCCTCGCCGACCGCGGCGACAATCCTGGCGCGCACGTCGTCCCACTGCGCGGGGTACTGCGACTTTCCTTTCTGTTCGATGAAGTCCTTGGAGGTCAGGATCGCTCCAACCGCGACGAACAGTGCAAGCACGGTCTCCCTGGTGTCTGACTTTCGGGCCTCCAGTGCCATGCCGATGGTGACCGACGGCCGCTCTCCGTCCGCGTCTTCGAAGCCGAGCGCGATGTAGGTGCGCGCCTCGTCGCGCCGCCGCTGGTCTTCGCCGAGAGTTCCAAGACAGTAGTCGACGACGCTGCGTTTCGAGGCGCTGCGAGATTTTCCGCTGTCGCCGGCGACCGCGTTCAGGCGCAGGAAGCGGCGGCTGCCGCCCGTGAGAACGACCTGCGCCATGTCCAGGATCGTCGATTTGCCGGAGCGGTTTTCGCCGAGCACGCCGACATGACCGGCCACTTCGATGTCGGCAACATCGAACAGATGCCAGTTCACCATCGTGAGATGGCGGAGCTCCATCATGTCTCTCCTCCCATCCTTTGCGGGAAACGAGCCTCCTCGCTGCGGACGTAACGCTCCAGGCGCTGAAGGGCGTCACCGCCGCTGATTAGCTTGATCATCGGGCGAATTCTGACCTCCCAATCCTGCTGCTCGTCGTCGAAGTCGCCGATCTCGACCAGGTTGCGCTGGGCGACCTCGCGCAGGATGTCGCGGAAACGGGCCGCGGAGATCGCCCCTCCGCCACTGTGCTGGGCCATCTCCCGATAACGGTCGAAGAGGTCGTTCAAGGTCGCCACCACGACCGCGCGATCTTCGACCGCGCCGATGTTGACCTCCTGTTGCCAATATGCCGCCAGCACCAGCACCACGATCGTTTCGTCGAGCTTCATCCGGGGCAGCGGCACGTCCTCGTCCATGGCGACGATGCCCGCCCACTGCGCCTCCGGATCGCGATGCACCCGATAGCCGCAACTGTCGAAGAAGCCGTCGATCACATCGCGGAAGCGGCCGTCCATGATCGTGTTGAAGACGGTGCCGGTCCGTGGGTCTCCGGCGAACACGAATTGTCGGCGCAACAGGAAGTGCAGCGCCTTCCGGAGATCGGCCGCCTTCTCGGCGCCGGCGGAATTCTCGATGTTCTCGAATTCGCTAAGCATGGACCGTCCTGCCCTTCCGGAGCGGGCCCGAACGCCGGACCAGGAAGTTGGCGCACCGAAGCCAGTCGCTGTCGTGCGGCGGCGTGTCTGGACACGGCTCGAGTTCGAATCCGGCGGCGATCTGCGCCGGCACTTCGCCGGTCAGCGCATAACGACGGGCGCAATCGAATGCGAGAAAGTCGTCCACGGTGTCGATCTCCATGAAGCGGGCTTCTTTGGTCGCGAAGGGAGGTACCTGCCCTTCGAGAAAGCGTCTTACGTCCTCGGGGTTCGGCGCGATGCGCGCGATGTATTCGAGACGGAGTTTCTTGCGCAGCTCGTACAGCGGATCCGATGGCGGTCCGGCGAGCGCCCTCGCCTCGACGGGGCGGCGCGGCTGCCTGGTCGGCGCCTGATGATGCTCCGACCACGGTGACCGCAGCGGCTCGACGCTCCACTCGACGGTCGCCTTGTCGTGCCGGCCGTCGCGCAGCAGCGCGTCCAAGCGACGTACCAAGTCGCCGGCCCGTCCGACGAGCCCCTGGGCTCCGCGTTCGGCGTATTTGATCGTGTTGCGGACCCGGGCCTCGAGCTGCCTGCGGAAGGTCTCGATCCGATCGAACATCTCGCCGATCTGCTCGAAGATGTTTTCGATCGCCAACAGATCGTCCGCGGCGGCCATTCGCCCGTCCTCGACATCGGACGCCATACTGGCTGCCACGTATTCCTCGGCGAGCACCTGCATGGTCTCGGGGGTGTAGGAGACCCGTCGGGCGAGGTCGACGATGGCGTCGCGGAACCGGTACGGATGGTTGACGGTCAGGATGGACTCGAAATCCTTCAACAAGAGCTGGTCGACGAACTCTTCGAAGAAGGCCTCCAGGCGAGTGCCCACGGTCTTCGACCCCATGACCGTCCGGCGGATGCGCTTCAGGTCGGCGAGAATTGCCCGCAAGCTCTTGGTGAACTGGTCGGCCTGGTTGCGCGCCTCGCGGACAGCTAGTGCGGCTTCGCGCTGCTTACGGTCGGTGATCTCGGGCGTGAGTTTTTCGACTGCCTCGAGATTGAGACGGATCTGCACGATCAGTCCGCCGAACCGCTGCGAGAGATCCTTGTTGAGACTAGCCAACCGCTGGATGACGAGGAGTGGTCCCATCGCCATGTCGACGGTGACCCTCAGACCGTATTCCTCCTCCTCGAGCCATCCCCAGGCGAGTAACCGCGCGTAGAGCTGCCGTGCCAGGCCGAGTGCTTTGTCGCCCTTCTCGGAGGCGAGCGCGACATCCGCCTTCCGGATGCGGCGGCGGCCCGCCGAGATCATTTCCGGCAGCGCGCCGAAATCATCGCCCTCGTTCCACAACGCAGGATTCGCTCGCATGACGTCGTAGACGGCGTGGACGACCTGTTGGGGCGTCGGAAACGCCGGCGCGCCCGAAAAGAAGCGCTCATGGAGGTCGAGCAGACACGCTGCGTACAGGTGTTTGTGATCGCGCGAAAAGGCCAGAAACGCGTCGTCATGCAAATGGCGGAACAAGGACAATGGGCGCTGCTCCTTGGACCGGCTTCATCCCGAAGGACTCATCAAGTCGGCCCCTAAACTCATGATATGCGGCAGAATATTGTGGTTGAGGGCGGGTTCAATAGGGTGCAACCAGGGGGATGGTTCTTACTATGTTCCTGGTATAGCTTTCCAGTCCCGGCGTTGTCGAGTCTCCGAAAGTCGCAGCAGGGATCCCACCGCCGCTGGCTTCAGCGGCTCTAGGCTCCCGAAGGTTCGACGGGTGTCGGCCAGCGATACTAGTGCCTAGCTGTTGAAATCATTTTGCTTTCTCGACATACGTAGATTCGGCGAAGCAATTAAACGCATATATGCAAACATTTATGCATATTTTGCTTTGCGCATCCCTCACCTCCCACCAATGACCAAATGCTCGATGAGTTGCGGACCATCTTCCTGTTCGAGGCCGACCACGTCCTGATCAGTTCCGGATGGCGAAGGCGGAGGCCTTCATCGGATTCCCGGCCCGAGACAAGGGCGAGTACGTCCACGAGTCGCCCTCGAAGCTGGACCTATTGTTGTTTGCGGACATCATGGCCTCGATCGAGCGGGCGTATGAGTTCGCGTTCAATCGCAGTCGGCTGAATACATTCGGCGAGCACGAAGTCCAGGATCTTCAGGTCTTCATGGAGGGCACTGCGCGCATCGGCGGGATTTCCTCCGCCGGAGAGCAGCACCAGTTCATGACCCCGGACGGATATTGCCGCACGGTGGCCGATGCCGCGCTTGCCAGGTGGAAGCTCGAGTGGGCGGGTGACGACTCGGCGACATTCACGACCCGCGATTTAGCCGAATCGTTCTTTCGGAGGCCGTATATGAATCGCGCTTCGCGATTTTGTCGACCGCATCAGACAAATAATCGGGATGGTGATGGCCATAGGTGTTGAGCAGCACCTCGAGCGACATTCCAAGATAGCCTGCAGCCTGCCAAGGATCTGCGCCTCTCTGCATGAGCCAAGTCGCTGCGGTGTGCCGTAGGGTACGGGGGGAGACTCCCGGAGCAAGCCCCGCTAGCCTTACAGCACTCTTGAATGCCGTTTTGACCGAGGTAACAGCCTTTCCGTTGTATTCGACGAAATGTTTCGCCTCCGGGTGCCAACGTCGTAGGTGAGCAAGCAAGCGGAAAGGAATCGGCACCGTCGGCTGCCGTTTGTTGGTTTGAGCGCTGCCCTGCTTAAGACGGTAATAGCGGCCGCGCTCCAAATCGACATAAGAGCGGCCGATCGCCGGAATGGGAGATGCCGCAGCGATAGCTCCCGCATGGGACCCGCTGTAGATCCCGATCAAAATGAACCGAGCAAGGTGGCGCAGCGGACGCTTACTTGTGGGGATCTTTACATCATCCGTCGGACCACGCGAGCCCTTCTGCATTTCGCGATAGCGCCAGCAGGTCCAAACCAATTTGGCCGCATCGCTGCACGTCAGCCATTTGTCTCGTGGCTGCCCCTTCTCTGGCAGCGACACCTTCACAATTTCCCGATGATATCCTTCGGCTGCATGGTGACCAATGGCAGCGCGGAGATCTTCAAGGTCTCGGCGCGCGCCTCCCCTCTTGCCGCGCTTCTTGGCGTACGAGCGACATGCCTCCCCATTTACCTCGCCCAACATTTTTGCTCCCCACCACTCGTTCAACCGTTCGATCCGCTTCTTGAACTTGCGGATATCGGGGATGGTATCTTCGCTCTCGCTATCGACATTGAAACGGCCGCGAAGCTTGTCTAACTGCGCGTCCAAATAAATCGAGAGGACATCCGCGATAGCGATATCGTCTATGTGGCGAATTCGTCGCTTCGGGCTGTGTTTAGAGCTTATGTAGTCTCTTAGGTTTTCCTCCGCGGCCGCAAACATATCGAACGGATGCGAGAGCTATGCCGCGAAGAAGCAAGGGAGCCCGACTTCAGCTCAAGGCTGCCCGCCGAAACACGAGCGGAAAGATCACTCACCAGGCAATCTGGATCATCAGAGACAACGGCCGGGATGTCAGCACAGGCTGCGCTGCAGATGAGAGCCAGCGTTGTAAATTCCTTGCCGGCAATCTTCTCGATAACCAATCGATTGCGATCGCGCTCACGACGCAAACCCGCGACCGTCATTCCTCCCAAAGGAAATGCGATGTTCACGGCGTCAGCAAGGCGAAGAGGAGTGTCAGGTGTAATTTCAGGTTGCGTTCGAGTTGGCATCGACGCCCACGGCGCGGCTGTTAAAGACCGAAGTAAGATGTCGGCGGCTTATTGAGAGTAAAGCTTTCCTTCGTTCCATCGCAGGATTGGCGATTTCGTCGCAAAATTGAGCAGGCGACCGAAACAACGTGGCTGAACTCTATCAGTTACTTACTGAGGCTGGCGTGCCGGAGATCGCCATACGAGCTGTGCGGGCGAGAACGAGAGTGGTTGAAAACTGAGATCTTTGTGATGCGCGGCCAGGGATTAGAATCCGGTTTGTCGGCCTTTTTAGATGCCAGGCTTCCAAATGAGCAACCAGATGGACGCAAGACCTTGATTTCAGCACCAACCTTTCGCTTGAGCGAACTCCGAATGGCGGAATCAAAATCCGCTTACACCAGCAACACTATCAACGAACGTTCTGAACTTTCCCGTTTAGTTCGCCCATTGACAACATTCGGGATTATCGGCGGTTCAGAATGCGCTTGCCAGCTTTACCGGCGGAGTGCTGCGCAAATGAACGGTTACTCCGTCGAGCCGTTGGGGGACCCGCCGCCGCGCAGCCGGATCACGCACTCGCGCTGCAATTTCGGCCGGCTACGCGGCTCGCTCACCGTCGGTGGCCGTGACGTCGGACAGACACTAATCGGCGAGGGCTTGGTGCGCCCCTATGTCTGCAGCGGCACGCGCTGTCCACCGCGGCAGGGATGGTGCGGTTAGGCCAAACGTGTGGTGGCGAAGAGAAGGCCCCGCTCCACCGCTGGGGCTGGGGGCTGAATAGCAATGGAGCGGGAGACGGGAGCTCGTTCGCACCAGCGCTGGAAATCGATCGAAACCCCCGACCTGCTGAATTTGCGATCCTGATTCGAGCCTGATGGCGGCTGATACATGGCGCCATTCGGTCCAGCCGAAGCTGAAATTCGTCGGGCCGACGGCCCTAGCCGGTAGCGGATGCCAAAAACTCTTTTACGAGGCGGCGTCTGATAGTGCTTGGTTCACGTTCTCCTTGCGAAGCGAGCCAGAGGATGCGCTCGGCAACCTCCACCGCAGAGCGGTGCCGCTGACGAGTGAACGACGGGCTGGAGAGAACTTCATCTAGAACGTCGCGGAGCATATGTATTGTTGCTGCGTCGTATGCCATGCGCCAAATATCCCGCTTCCTTGAAACAACTTGCGCCGCGCGAATCGCGCAAAGGGAAGACAAGTGAAAAAAGCGTTGCCGGGCTCGAAATACGTCGTCCCGGCAGCGCCTATTCTCTAACTGAGCGCTGAAATCCCAGTTGGTTTCAACTATGCAATGGTCATGCCACAAGTTTATGACAGGGCGGCCACTCCGTGTATGCTACTCACGGGCGGAGACTGATTCGTGATGCTGGAAACGGTTCTGGTATTGCTGGGAATTGGCGCAGTGGCCCTTGTTGCCATTGCATTTTGGGGCTTTCGCAAGCAGATCCGACCTGGATAGGCGCGCGGCGGTCCGTTCTTCTATCTGCCGTTCACAATTCCCGCTCCATCGCAGAATGACTGCTGAAGGATGGTCAGTTGGTTGAAGAACGAAGGAAGGCCTCCGCGAGGAAGTTGACGAACCCGCGATCATGTTCGGGGATGGCTCGAGCATCAGGTGCCACGTCGTAGACCTGTCTGACCAGGGCGCCGCTATCGAACTCCGGGACGCGAGTCGTTGAGGGTGTACTGGTGCGGACTCCCAGTAGAGGAGGAATGCGCCCCTATACATTGGTTTAACGTCACAGTGCGCCCCAATTCTCACCAAGTTTGCCGCACATCCCAAAGGAAACAGGGCACGAAGGCACGCGAGGGCAGATAGTGGTCGTCAAGAACATCGTCATTCCTTTGGAAGTCGAGTATCTGCAAAAGGCAGCAAAGGACCGTGGAATTTCTCGTTCCAAGCTTGTGCGATACGTGATGGAGAAGGTCGTGAACGACAAACTCGTTCATGCGATTCTCGGCGAAAACGACTTATCGGACCTTGAGCCGGCGCCGCGACGATATCGGCGGTTTCGGGACGAGCCTAAACGGGACTGATCGTTTTTACGCCGCCGCTCCGATCACCTCAGAGAGTTGCTGCTCTGCTCTGGGCCTCAGTTCCTGTCATAGCTCCCTTCCCATCGCTGGGTGGATGCGGTTCTTCACCTTGATCCAGTGTTTCTGTCGGCTCGATACGGCCGCTTGCGATGTTTGGAAACAAGGCCCTCAAGCCCCATTCGACAAGTTGCCCGGAATAAATCCGGACCGATCGCGCCCCGTTCGAACGGCGCCACGGTGATCCCGTCCGGCCGTCGAGCCAGTAGCTGCTCCAGATTGGTCTTACGCATGTGGAGGGGAAGAGACCGCAGGTCGTAGCCACCCAACGCGAGAATATCGAAGGCGTAGAGCTGCACTTCGTGGTCGTGCTTGTGGGAGTGGAGCGCGTTGAAATCAGAAATGCCGTCGACACCCAAGATCACGGCCTCGCCATCGATGACGAAGTGTTCTTGGCGGTTCTTCAACGCCGCCTCGGCGATCCAAGGATAGCGCCTCGTCCAGTCGGTACCATTGCGCGATAGCAGGCGCACGCGCTGATCCTCCCGGATGACCAATATCCGGTAGCCGTCGTGTTTCACTTCGTGAAGCCAATCCGGCCCCGAGGGGACATGCTTGCCCGCGGTAGCCAGGCAGAGTTCATACGCCATACGCATAAACCGAAGATAGTCGCTTGCAGAGGATTTTACGAATCCCTCTTAAGTTCCAGCCCGGAACAGTGCTGAAGCGAACAGAGCAACGCGGTGAGCTGTGAGTAGTCTCGTTTCGCTTGGCGCTTGCTAAGCCCGAGGACCAAGCACCACCTCCAGCGGCCCCGGCCTCACAGCCCCCATGGCCGGGGCCGTCTTTCGTCATCGAGACGAAGCGCGGATTGAGACGCGGTACAGTGGCCGCTTGCTCCTATGTCGGAAAACGTACAGTCAGGCGTCCTTGGTCAGGCTACCCTCCGCTTCGAGGAAATCCTTTTTTGATTGGGAGACACTGATTTGGCGATCGGTAAAGTGAAGTGGTTTAATGTCACCAAAGGCTATGGCTTTATTCAGCCCGATGACGGCGGTTCAGACGTTTTCGTGCACATCAGCGCCGTCGAGAAAGCCGGGTATACGGGCTTGGCTGAGGGCGCTCGGATCAGCTACGAACTGATGGCGGGACGCTCGGGCAAGATGTCTGCGGAAAATCTGCGGATCGGCTGACGGGAAGACCTGTCAAGGCCCTCCGTCAGGATTCCCGGGTCGTTTTGATTGCAGTTCGCGTATTGCAGGGCGGAGCGGCCCGCCGGTTCACGCTGGCGGCTTCCTCATAGGGGAGTCACCAGAGAGCGCAGCAGATCCCAAACCATTCGAATGTAGGAAAAGAAAGACTCGTCTATAAAACGGGCAAATGGCGGCGAGTTCATTATAACGATGCCGAACAAGATTATGCCGGCTGAGCCGATGAGCATCTCTTTGAGATCGCGGTGCATGGGGCAGTGTAGATGATGCGGGGGCAGGCTACGAGCAAACATCAGTTCTCAGGTCGCGGTGTCCGTCCTCAAGAGCCGCACATAGGTGCCGCTCTCGTGAAGCTCGAGCCAGCCGCTCGACCGCGTGCTCCCCATCGATCGCGAAGTGCTGCTCCCACGATCCAAGGGAAGTGATCAGGCGCACGGCTTTCCCGCTGCGCTCCGGGCGCAGGCGGAAGCCATCGTATTTGATCTCGTGGAACCAATCTGGCCCCGTCCGCACGGCCTGGGCGGCCGTGGGGACGCAGTAATTTGCTCTAAGCATGGCCGGCATCTATGCATGGGTGGCCAGAAGTTGATCTCGCTGTCGTAGAGATCTTGGGGGATGCGGGCGAGGTCCATGGGTTTCCTAGCGGGTAAAATTCATGGCGAACAGCGCGATAACCGCCATGCATATCAACGTTCTGCGGCCGATGCAGTTCATGGATTGCCATGTGAGAAGAGATTAGGATGGCGTCATGTCGTTCGATTTTTGGCATTGGTCGAGATGTTTTAGGATGTGTTTGACGAGATCAATGATCTGGTCGGCATGAGCCATGTCCGGATCGTCTTGATCGAGCACATCCATTGGTGAGGGGATTGCGAACGACCGTCCCGCATTCCGCACAGATCAAGCTGACGCCATCATCTCCCTGTTCAACAGAATCGAAGCGTTCCTCGAACAGCTCTGCGAGTTTGACCATGCGTGCTCCTTACATGGGATTTCGGTTTCTCTCTGAAACGTCGAGAGCTAAATGGCGCCAATCTTCATGCAGATCGCGTGGGCGACCATGAATATCGGGAGAGCGATGAGGAACCATACGATGTCATCTGCGTCGCGATCCGGCGCAAACTCGCGGTTCGCGTCCGTCTCGCGGCCGTGAGGAACTACTGAAAAGGGACGGGTACCATTGGCTGCGCGCCGCAATCGCTGTTTGATCGCACTTTCCTGATCCCTAATTTTCGCGCCCACCTCACGATGTTCGGCAGTCTTTGAAGTAGGCATCAATGCCCTCTCGTGTCATTTGCGACTGTCACTGGATTGGTTGTTAGCTCGGCTCTCTCATTGTCGGGAAAATAGACAAACGGAGTCATACCCGGTGTAGCCGACCCCCCCACGCCCCTCGAAGATCCTACCGAAGCGAGCTGAGTCCGGATCTTTAAGTTTCGGAGCACTAGCGGTCGGTGGCCGGCGCCCTTTCTCGGACGAGCTCCGAAAGAAGGAGTTTGGCAACCAACTCCGGCGGCGACGTTCCCAGCTGAGTTGCCTTGCTGCCGAAAGTCGATTGAACATACACGATCGAGTTCTGGACGAAGTATGTCCCGTGGTACGCGACACCGTAGAGTATCGCGGTGACGGTTTTAACTACCGCAGGCCTGTCCATGTGGGCCTCGCTTGCATCTTGAAATGGGTCACTGAAAATCAGACCAATTGATGCATGATTCCCGTAGGTCTGAAAACCCATTAGATCATTCGACAACCCGCGGAAGCGCAGGCAGCCTGAGTGCGACCGGCACGATTACGGATTTCACGCCGGGTCCGTAAGCGCGGCTGGATCTTCCAGGTACAGGCCGTGGGGCGACTTTCCCCTATAATTGCGGTCAGCCACGCTGAAGCAGTTCTCAAACGGAGACAGCCCGAAAAACCGGGGGGTCAGACATCCCGCGGCGCGCCTTCCTCACAGGATCTTAAACAGACCACCGTCAATCAAAGCCTGAAGGTCTGCGGTAACGGTCAATGTGTGAGTTTCGGAGAACACGAGTGTCGTTCGATGTCCGTTCGGAAGGACAAATCGAACGGTGTCCGGGTTGATGTACACGGTCTGACCGGTGGCAGCGTCGGTCACGCCATATAGCGGTTTGGTCATTTCCCCCTCGCCTTCATTTCCCCTTAGCCTTCAGCCCGATCTCGACGAGTCGTGCCATTATCCTCTGCGGTTTTCGGAGCTCGAAGGCTCCTCCTGATGATAAGACCGACAACGCCGAATGCGATTAAAGCGCTGCCGGCGATGATCAGCCAGTGCGGCAGCTGCAACTCAGAGAGCATGTCGAGCACATGGCTCATTTGCTAATAGGTCAACGCCAATAGCCGTTGCACTATCGCACCCAAGCAGACGAGCACGACTAGGAGCTTTAGCAATTGTGCCAGTCGACCGTCCGGCGCAAACCTGTCTATCGCCCAAAAACAGATCGCTCCAACAACGACGATAATCAAAACGCCGATCAGAACTGAAATAGCGCCCATCTTATCCTCCTCTCAACTCCGCGGCTTCTGAAGCCACCGGTCATTTCTTGGCCTTTAGCCCGATCTCGACCAGCCGGCGGATGGCCTGGGGGCGAGAGAGTTGCTCCTTTTGCTTCGAGATCCAGCCGTCAATGGCGGCCAATTCGGCGGGAGGTAAGCGAAGCCCGATCTGCGGAGCTCCTTTGCCCTCGCTGCCCTCATAAAGCGAGGGGCGCCCCCGTTTCTTTTTACTGCTACCAGTAATTATTGACTTAGCCATGAATTACTGATACCAAAATATGCAAGCCGGGGCAAGGTGGGCACCTCGCCGCCGGCTCTAACCCACAACATGGAGTGACCCATGACGCAGGCTATTCAAATACCTACTACACGCAGGCAATTTTCCAAGTGGTTGGCGGCGGCTACGGCTGGCGCTGCGACGGCCATTCCCGCAACCGCGCTCGCCTCGCCTGACGACGACAGCGCGCTGCTGCAGGTCGAGGAGCAAATCTTTGAGGCCTGGCGGGCGTCCCGTGCCCACGATGACGAAATACAGCGCCTCGATGAGGTCTGCCGCGCTGACTACGATAGGCGCTTGCAGGAAGAGACGAGACTGCAGCAATTTCTCAGCATGGCTGCGCGCCGGGACACTGTGGACGCGACGCCAGACGGCCTGGAGCTGGATCGGCTCGTGACGTTGAGCGAGCAGCACCAGGACCGAGTTGTGAATAAGCGGCGTTATTTTGGCGCAGAGACGCCCGTTCGGATATGTGCGCTTAGGTGCAATCAGGAGGTTCTCATGTCGCGCGGTCCTCACAATACTAAGCAGGCGGACATACGGAAGGTCGTCAATGGCCTCATCGAGGGGCTCGGTGACAACAGGCTGGGTCTTGAGTTTCTGCGGATTGAGGTGGAGCGCGGCGGCAAAATCATCGCCACCGCCAGCAAAGTCGAGATCCCTTGCAACTCGACTAGCGAGGTCGCCGCCTGATGACACGTCGACCGTCGACCATTCCCGCCGGATCTTGGCCTCGTCGTATGGGGGTTGGCCTCGCGGCAGGCTATTGCGGCGAATTGTACGTAGCGCGTTGGGCGCGAATATCCTATCCCCGCGTGAAAGAAGGCCGCAGGGAGATGTGGCTGAAGGATGATCTGGACACGGCGATAGCGTCGAATGTCTCGGCCACCGATCTTGCTGAGGATTTATAGTGCGCGGGCGCCCTGAACTGCCACGGCATGTCATCCCGAAGCGGCTCAAGGGCCATGGACAGGCGTCACTCTTAAGGTGCGGACCAAGAAAAAGAAGCCCGCTGTAACCAGGGACCAGGTCTACGCCTTTGCTTATGGGTGCATCGAGCACGGAGAAGTTGAAGCGGCCGCAGTCGCCGTTATCTGCTTCGAATGGCTTCAGCGGCCAGAGAACGTGATAGCCGGCCATATCAAGTGGACGGGATATCGCAATCCGAAGCCGACGATCCGGATCGAGCACCACAAGACTGGCGAAATCCTTCATCCGCTCGAGGACGGTGAGGCAAAGTTCTAGAGGAAGCCGAGGAGATTCTGGCGAAAGTGCCCCGCCGCGGCATTCCCATGATCCTTCGCGAAGTTGAAGCGGGCGTTGCGAAGCCGTTCGGTTTTAGCACCATGCAGCACATCGTGCAGCGGATGCGCGTCAAGCTCGGCTTGCCGAAGCACTTCACCTTCGATGCGCGCCGACATGGAGGCATGACCGAACTCGAGGAAGCGGAGCTGACAGATGGCACTCTCGGCGCACAGAACACAGCAGAGTTACGCCGGCTATGCCAAGTGAACCAAGAAGCGCATGCTTGCGGCAACGCGCAAGCGACACGCACATAGGCTTGCGAACGAAGCAGCGACATCCGTTCAGAATGCGGCGCGTGACAGCGTTCAGAATGAAAAAGGAGAGAAGGCCAAAAGTGCTTAAAGATCAGGGACAAAGCTGGCTGGGGCGGGAGGGATCGAACCTCCGAATGGCGGAATCAAAATCCGCTGCCTTCCGCTTGGCTACGCGCCAAAGTTAGTCGGGAATCCTAAAAAGCTCAGTGCTTTTAGGAGGCTACGCGTATAGTCGCTACGCCGAACTGCAATGTTCTTCCGAAAACGTCCTCATGTCGCGTTTATGTCGCGTCGAGATCGCTCCCAGAGATTTCCAAACCTCCCGAAACCTTCCCTTTTTGTCCCGGATTCCGCCTATTTGGATGTAAATCGGGTTCGTAATAGCGAGACTGAGCCCGTTCGACGCTTTCCACCGGGCGGCCCAAACTGCCGCTGACCACCTGCATGAAGATCATGATCAGCGGCGCCGGCAATGCCGGCGCCGATCATGGCCGCGATGATCGCGGTCTCGATGTCGACGCCGACGATCATCATGGTGCTGCTGGTGCTGGTGATGGTCTATTGCCAGCCCCCAAAAGCTAGGTCCCCTTTAGAAGGCGTTCGCATTCCTGGGCTCGTTTGGTCAAAGCCGTTGCCAATCGCTCGATAACGGCGTTCTCCAACCCCTCCTTTTGCGCGCGGGCGCGGATGTCGTTCACGAGGCCGGGGATCTGTCCGGCCATGGAGATCAGGGTCCCAATGACCACATCCGCGTCAGCCCGCGTTTCGCGCGCGAACTTCTGCCATTGGCGCAGCCCAATTTGATCGAGCTTGTATTCGCCTCCGACCTTCATGGCGAGTTTGACCTTCCGCTGGTCGACGTGATCGTAAGGAAGAATGCTGGCTATGTCGTAGAGCGGTGCGAGGCGTACGTGAGGGCCGCTAGCCAGAAGCAAGGAATAGTTCTTTGCGTGAGCGTCGGAGCCTCCAATGAGCCAGTTGAACCCCAAAGCGCTGGCGAACGTCTCAAGGTCAGCCTCGCGGTCTGTCGAGTAGGTGCGTAGGAGCTCGATCACATCGGCGGGCGTTGGTCCGCCCTCGTTCTGGTATTTCTTGGTCGGGAGGATGCCCATGGCTTGGCAGATGTCCTCCTGATGCACGCGGATGATGTCGTTCCCACGGACTTGCCGATCGTAGCGTTCAACCACGATCGCGATTTCCTTTTCGAACCACATCACCTTGGTTTCAGCGGCCGGCAGCCCGAGTTCGCGCGCGAGTTGCAGGCAAATATGCTCATTCTCGGCGTGACCATCGAAGTGGCCTGTCGGCGGTTTCAGGATATGGGTGGTCGGAATGCGTCCGGACGGAATGCCCCATCGCTTGTTCTTCAGGGCAAAAGCCGTTTTCGGCTGGACGCCCGCAAGACTGAATTGGCCCGTGTCGCGGGGCAGACGCCAGGCAGCATGATCCTCACGCAACGCCTGAAGCCGGTTTGCTAGTTCGGGCTCGTCCAGCCATTCGATCTCGTCGTCTTTGCCTGTCTTTAGATCTTCCAGCCGATCCGGCGTTACAAACTGGACGGCTCCGCCGACATTGGAAATGAGAGCAAAGACGTTGCGAGCTGAGACCTGGAACTTCTTTGCCCAACGATCGAGTACGCGCTCACTGTCCGGCAGAAGCCCCCGAAAGGCCTGCACGGCGGCAGGGCCGTGTTCCTGTGCGGCAAGGGGATGGACAGCGAGAGAGGGTAAGCTCCCGCTGATCCCCGCCAGTCGTCGTTATAGACGAAGGTCAGCCGGCTGCGGGCATCGCTGCGCACCCGGCCAACTTCATTGCCGTCCAGGAGCGCGACAAGTTCACTCGTCATGCTCTGCCCTTCTTGGCTTTGGTGACGATGGCGTTGATATCAACCGCGGAGGTTGACCCGCGGCTGATGGGCGTTCCACTGTTTGCGTCCACAGGGATGCCGAGGACGTCGAGAGCGCGGAGGACAAGCGCCAGCTCTGCGCGCGGATGTCCGTGCTCGACCTCGATCACCCATTGACGGCTGACGCCGATGCGCTTGGCCAGTGTCGACTGGTCGAGCTTGAGGCGTTTTCGTTTGTCGCGAATGACGGCGCCGACCTCGGCAGGTGTACGTATGAGCATGGGCAATCCAAATGTCAGCGTTCGCTTACGTTAGCGTATGTCGTCGTTCGCTGACAACCGAAAAAGTCGTCGTTCGGCGACATTTCGAGACGTCATCGATCGACGACATGGCAAAAATCCGGAAGTATCAACTGTTTCAAAAGCTTAAACCAGATAAACCTGGCCTTAGCCAAACAATACCCGCTCCGCTGCGGCCAGTTCCTCGCTGTCATCATGACGCGGAAACAGGTGACCATAGATGTCCAGGGTCATCGCGATGGTCGAATGACCAAGGCGCTGCTGAACCACCTTCGGCGGCAATTCGAGGCGGCCATCGACCTTGCGGTTGATACACCAGCTCGCGAAGAAGTGCCGCAGTGAGTGCAGCCCGGAATATTAGGGTTTATTCGAAGCTGCGGGGATCGATGTGCGGGCCTGCCTACAAAGCACCGCTTCGTTGATGGGCTGACAGCATTGATTAGCTCCGCCATTTCGGGATCTCTTGCAAAGCTCAGTTCAACAGCATCGAGCAAAATCCGGCCTCAAATCGAAGTGCTTGCGGTAATGAGGGGCACTTGCGTGCCGGATCAGAATTGCGGGCCTGCCAAATAATTAAGGGTGAATGTAGAGTATGTACTGTCCTCGCCTGAGCCCGGCATAGCCGTCAAGACCAGAGTTGTACGAACCAAGGACACTCGGATGCGTGCATCAGGCGATCTTCAAGAATCGCGGCGCATTCGCGCCACTTCCCGCTTACGCCAGTCGGCTCGCGCGCAAGCTGTTGGCGATCGGGCGTCGGCGTAAGATGCGCAAGCGAACTCGCATTTTCTCGCGCGGGTCGGCTCCGTGCACGACCATGATCACCGCGTTGCGAGCTCGGTACCATCAGGGCATCTACAAAAAACTAGCCTCTACTCACAGCGTTGAGGCCGCTGCCACGATTTCGCCTCTGGGCGATCGGCTAATTCATCAGTGTCATGCAGCGATTCGCGTGAGGCATGGGATGCCCGACTTGACGCTCTGGAACAAGCTGACTCGCAAGGAGCAGAGAATTATCATTAAGCTGTACGGCGGAGGTTCCACGCATCGCGACAGCCTGATCGAGACGGTCAACCTCACGCGGCTGGGTCTCGTCACTGAGAACGGTTTAACCTCGGCCGGCCTTGAGGCCTTCGTCGCTGCTTTCAAAGCGCAACGTGACGCGCGTCAGCGGGAGTTGCTGGCGTAAATCGCGCGGCGCTACCAGAACGGCAAGCCGGCTGCGAGACGCTATGTTCGGTTAGGTGGGTCGGGTGCGCTGGTGCGCCGGACCCGATGCCAAGCTAAAAGTGCTTGGCGGCTAGCAAGCCCAGCAGCACGGTGCCTGACACGGCTGCTTCAGGCCAGACTAATCGGCGCAGAATAGAATGGTGCTGCATCAAAGCCGCGTCAGAGCAGACGAGAGCCAAATTTGAACGCCGATTGACACGAAGTCGGCCAGTACAATCAGAAGATTTAAGGGCGCTGGCGAGCTTTCCACCAAGACGCGGCTCCATGATCTCGACGGGTAGTGTCCCCTGTCAGCCAGCCGCACGCGCCCTCAAACAGAACTTGAAGCGGGTCGGGCTGTGAAGTCAGATCGAATAGCGCGCGGTATTCGACGACTCGAATGGCTCCAACCAGCGGACGTCGGCAAGTGGTACGTCAACACAGATGGAATCGATCGCATTGCGCCGTCCTGTTCGGACTCGTTGCTAAAGCTTTCGAGGTGTTGTTGCAGGTCCTCCGACTTCTGCTGAGCGTGCCCCGCGGGCGACTAGACCGTTTAAAAGAGTAGCCGACAGGAGGGGCAGTGATAGCGACAGCGGCATGGCCACATGACAGCGGACTCTCGCGCGAGTGCAGCGTGAGCAAAGTGCACGGCCAGATCGCCAAAGGTGCCGGATTTTCCGAGCCTGCAAACTGGGTAAAGAACAAGCACCCTTAAAGGGCCACCGGCGGGCGACGGTGACAGTTGAGGCCCTGGCTCGATCTCACGCAATCTAGGGCTACTGGTCAAACGCCATTTTCGACCACGAATTGCGTTGGCTTGCCGTGACTGCCCTCAACCAAGCCCCTCCCCACCAACAGCTCGCGGGTATCGCGCACCAGCGCAGGGCTGCCGCAAATCATGACGCGGTCATGCTGCGGCTCGACTTCCGGCAGTTCGAGATCCGAAAACAACTTGCCTGACGCGATCAGGTCGGTGATCCGGCCGCGGTTGCGGAAAGGATCGCGGGTAACGGTCGGATAGTAGATCAGCTGGTAGCGCACGAAATCCCCGAGCAGCTCGTCGCTCGGTAGCTTCTCGGTGATCATTTCGCCATAGGCAAGCTCGGCAACGCGGCGGCAGCCGTGCAGCAGCACGACATTTCCGAATCGCAGATAGGTTTCAGGATCCTTGATCACGCTCAGAAACGGAGCAAGACCAGTGCCGGTGCCAATCAGATAGAGATTAAGCCCATCCTCGAGATTGTCGATGACCAGCGTCCCGGTCGCCTTGCGGCTCACGGTGATCTTGTCACCTTCCTTCAAATGCTGCAGACGCGAGGTTAAGGGATCGTTCGGCTCCCTGGTCGAGAAGAATTCCAGCCGGTCCTCGTAATGGGCGCTGGCGAGGCCGTAGGCACGCAGCAGCGGCTTTTCGTCGACCTTGAGCCCTACCATAGTGAATTCGCCGCTGCGGAAGCGGAACGATGGATTCCGCGTGGTGGTGAAGCTGAAGAGATTGTCGGTCCAGTGATGAACGCTCAGCACGCTTTCCTAGCTGAAGTTGCTCATCTCACCGCTCCCGCGAAGGTTAGAGTGTGATCCGGGTACCTGTTTTCCGGAAACATCATGGTCAAGGCACCAAACGCAACGAGCGCGTTCGCTTTAAGCGAACGCAAAGGCAAGCAGGCTCGAGCAGAGCACCACCAGACCGACCACAGTCAGTGTCAGGAAGCTGTCGGAGACAAGGTCACGATTGCGCATGAAACACCCACGATTGCTCCTAGGAGCGAGGGCAGCAGTCCCGCCTTGGCTTGACGAGAAAACGGCCGGCCACCGCCTCAAGCGCCTTCTGCCGCCAGCGCTCGTACTTAGGTCTCGGGAATGGGACACCGGTTAGAGGGATGCGGAGATCGTCGCGCCCACATCACCTCTATGGCCTTGGCGACATTAGACCTGCCCTTGCGTTCGTATCGTGCGTGTTTTGGGCTGAACCCGCAGCATTGCTTCGTTCTGTCCGATATGGCGCGGGAAAGCGGCGTGATGTCGGGCGGTCACGATCGACACAAGCTGCGTCATCCTACCGACGTCATCGATAGAGAAAGTCGTCGGCGCAGGCGGCGGGTCGGCCCAGCTCTCGGCCCCGCCTTAGCCACCGAAATAATGAGTTCGGCCACCCCATGCCGCGCCGGACGTGGCGAACTTCAAGAATTTATCTTTTCTCAAATGTTTGCCGCGACCTTTCAGTACTGGCGGCAACGTTAGAGCCAGTCCTGCGGGGGTCCCAGATGAGGACATATCTGAGCTCGTATCTCTCAAAGCTATTCGCGGGGGATCTGGCGGCTTTCGGCGGCCCGGCGACTGATGAAGCGGTGGCAGGGCACATTCGCGCGGAGCAGATCTCCCTCGTGCTTGGTTACTCCCTAGGCATAATGCTAGCCAACGCCTGCAATGCGACGGTGCTTGCAATTGCCCTCTGGCACTCGCCCAACAGAAACTATGCCTTGATTTGGGCAGCTGCCGTGGTTTGCGGCGCGTTATCGATAGGCTTGAAGGCGCGTTTATCCCGACGGATTACGAAGCCGCAGTTCGTCTCCCGACAGGCTATGCATCGGCTGGTGCGAAATGCGCTCGTTCTTGGAACCGCCTGGGCGATCGTTCCGGTAGCTTTCTTCGCCGACGCCTCGAATGGCGGCCAACTCGTGATCACATGTCTTTGCTCCGGGATGCTCGCTGGCGGAGCATTCGCCTTCGCTACGATTCCGGTGGCGGCCGTTGCATTCACGGCTCCGATTTTCGTGGGTACGGCAATCTGCCTCGGCAGGAACGGCGATTTCGTCTATCTGCTCGTCGCTATCCTCGTTGTGGCCTATGGCTTCGTGCTTCTGCGCGGCGTTTTCGCCCATTCTTTCGAATTCACGAAACGCACCATTGCTCAATTAGAAGCCGAACGGAGGGTCCGGCGGGATCCCCTGACCCAGTTGCCGAACCGTTTCGCCTTCAACGAAAGCCTCGAAGCTGCCCTCAACCGGTTGGCTCGCTCGGGCGAGGAATTCGCGGTTTTGCTCCTTGATCTCGATCGCTTTAAGGACGTGAACGACAAATTCGGCCACCCCGCAGGAGATGAGTTCCTCGTTCAGGCCGCGGCGAGACTGCAGCGATGCGCGCGTGAGACCGATACTGTCGCGCGGATCGGCGGGGACGAATTTGCGCTGATCGTGACCAATCTGGCCAAAGTGGAAGACGCGTTGGAAATCGCCGAGCACTTCGTCGGCGCTTTTGGCGAACCATTCCTGATCGAAAAATGCGAGATCGCGGGCGCGACGAGCGTCGGAATCGTGTTGGCCCCGCGCGACGGCGATACGCCTCATGAGCTCCTGAAAAATGCCGACCTTGCGCTCTATCGCGCAAAAAAAGCGGGGCCCGGAACGGTTCGCTTCTTTGAGGTCAGCGACGACAAATCAGCGCGCGATCGAAGGGCGCTGCAAAGGGATCTGGAGGAGGCGATCGGGAGAGACGAGCTTTTTCTCGTCTACCAACCGTTCTTTGATATTCGCGAAAACCGAGTAACCGGCTTTGAGGCCTTGCTGCGCTGGCAACACCCTGTCCGGGGAGTCATTTCGCCGGCTGAGTTCATTCCAATTGCCGAGGAAACCGGCTTGATCCACCCGATCGGTGAATGGGTCGTCCGACGCGCCTGCTCAACGCTGTCGAACTGGCCCTCTGATCTCAGGGTCGCCGTGAACTTCTCTGCAGCTCAATTCCATAACACCAGCATCCTGCAAACAATCGTGCAGGCCCTGACGCAGGCCAGAGTCGCCCCTAGCCGGCTTGAAATCGAAATAACGGAGTCGATGCTGATCTCAAAGTACGGGCCGGCATCATCGATCCTGAGTTCACTCCTGCAACTGGGGGTGACGGTGGCGCTCGACGATTTCGGAACGGGATTTTCGTCGCTGACCTATTTGCTAAAACTGCCTTACACGCGCATCAAAATCGATCAATCCTTTATACGCGACATGCTGACACGGCCGGATAGCGCGGCGATCGTAAAATCAATAATCACGCTAGCGCAGGATCTGCACATTGGCGTGGTCGCGGAAGGCGTAGAGACCACCGAGCAGCTCGAGTGTTTGCGCCAAACCAGCTGTGATGAAGTCCAAGGATATCTCATTGGTCGGCCGGTATCAGCCGACCGCATCTTCGCCCTGCTCGACCAAAATAAGCAATGGTCGACGCCTGCCGCTTGAAACGCCTTGGGCAAACCGATAGACCATCATGAAGCGCGACGCGGCGTGCGGCGCTCGCATTGCTAGCCGAATTAATCCCAGGACAGGAATGTGACCAACTTGCGATAGCACCCTACTGCACCAAGTTCGTCACATCGTCTTGTTGTCCAGCGTCAAGGATAAGGCGAATATCGATCAATTAGGTCGAAGGTCTATCGGTAGGTATATCGGAGGCGCGAAGGCGCCGTTCCGTAGCAGCGGGCATCCCGCAAATAACGAACCACTTCCACGATGATAATTTGCGCGTCACTTTGCGTACGAATAGCCGTATCAACTCTTCGACCAGCTTCAACCGCTGGCGTTGCGTGACTTCTCAACCTCGTCGAGTAGACTAAGCCGCACGTGGACTCGCTGCCCGAGCCGTAGCGCACCGAGATCGCTGCGCCCCCATGAAGCTGCTGGAGGACGAGATCGGGACAGGCAATCTCATCGCCGTGGGGATCAGACCATGATTATGAAGATGATAGGAACTCTGCCATCTTAGAAACCTATCTCGACCTTAGCTTCCGCTGTTTCACATCGATCCAGCGCCGCCACAGCCGAAGCGACATCCATGCACTGACGACAGCTGGCTGAAATCTCCGGCGAGACCCAACAAGCTCTGCGGAAAATGAACGGAGCCCGCTCAACGAGGATCTAACATTTAGGAGCGCGATACGTGCGACTGTCAAAACGGCCATCTGAACCAGAGGCCAGAAGGGCCGGCGGCGTCCTACTGGGGCGACCTTCAGGTTCGGCAAATAAGCCCTGCCGCGACAATCGTTTCGTGCTCTATGAGCGCCTACCGCGACTGTTCGCCGAGCTCGCCTGGCGCGCGGCGACGGTTGCCATCAACGCCTATTGTACGATCTCGACCGCATCGAGCTTCTGCTCCTCGACCACCGCGGTCTTGAGCCGATCGCCGCTGGCGCCCCTTGCGCGGCAGTTCGGGTCCATTAATGGTTTTTCGTTCACGCACAGCTGACTGCACAACGCCGCAGCGATCCGACTGCTTCAAATGAGCTTCTAGATCTGGATCGTTGACATCAATTGCCCACCACGTTCCGTCCAAGCATATCAGGGGTGAAGAGACGAGAATTTTACCTCCCTTGCCAGAACGCACGTCGTTAAGCTCAACTTTCACGATTTCCGCTCCCACCCAATTCAGATTTCAGTGTCGGCAACCTATCCCGAATGGCTCCAGATTTAGTTGGAAGAAAATGAACACTTTTAGACATTTCCTCGGCAATTGCCCGGGGCACTGGGCCAGGCAAGGGGTTGTTTGGCTCGGCTGGTCGGCAATCGGACGCCGCCATGTGTCGCGAAAATTAACCAAGAATTGTTTCTGTTACCCATAACACTTCCCTAAGACTTAAAGCTAAGCGAGACCAACTTTTGCTAGTGGCTCGCGAGCAATAGTCGCGCGGCAAACGCTGACGCTATCTTTCCAATTTCATGGAACGCATGATGAGCGATCTTACGGACACGGCCCGCCATCCGCAGAACCCAATTGCCATTCCCGGCTTACGGAAGGACGACGTTGTTCGCGGAATATACTGCATGATCGCCGCGAGCGTGATGTTCGCACTATCGAGCGCACTATCGAAATGGCAAGCCGCTCTCTACCCAGTTGGCGAGGTTATGTTCTTCCGCTCCATTTCTGCGTTCGTTCTCTGCGCCGCATTGATCCTCCCGGCAACGGGCATGTCAGTCTTTAAGACTCGGCGGCCCCGCGCCCATCTTGCGCGCGGGCTGTCGCAGTCGATCTCGCAGACGTTCACTGTCATCGCCGTTAGTCTGATGCCGCTTGCAGGAGCGATCGCAATCAATTTTTCTGCATCGTTGTGGGCGGCCTTGCTGTCGTTTATCTGGCTTAAGGAGCGTGCCGGAATCGCGCGGTGGAGTGCGCTGGTAACGGGATTCGTCGGGGTTCTCGTTGTGGTAAATCCAGGTGCAGATTCGTTGCAGATTGGCGCATTGTTTGCGCTGGCAAACGCGGTTATGTATGGCAGCGTCACGGTTGCCGTTCGCGGAATGACCGCAACTGAGTCTGCAAAGACGCTGTTGATGTGGCAGATGCTTACGGTAACCTTCTTTCACTCCTTCTTGCTGCTGTTTGGATTCCGGATGCCCGCCCCGGCTGACGCAATCATGTTGACCCTGAGCGGTCTTACAAACGCCGCGGCACAATATTTTTGGACGCAAGCGCTTCACCTAGCCCCGGCCGCCGCCGTCTCACCATTCTATTACCTGACGCTCGTCTGGGCACTTGCGATCGGATTTTTCGTTTGGGGCGACGTACCGACGCTTTGGCTTCTGATCGGGGCCGGCATTGTTGTTGCATCGGGCCTGTTCCTGCTCGTGCACGAGGCTCGGCGGCCAACCAAGAAGCCGATCTCCAGTGAACAAACTGGAGAATACGGTCTTCAGAAAGTCGCTGGCTAAGCTGGTCCCAAGCTCTAGGCGACAAATTTGCGCCCGAGCGACCATTTGGCAATCATTTCAGGAACTTTCGCTATTGGAACAGGCGGACTGAACAGATAGCCTTGCCCTTCGTCGCAATCGAGCGCCGCGAGAAATTCGTACTGTCCGACGGTTTCGACGCCTTCTGCCAACGTCGTCATTCCCAGAGCGCGAGCAATACTCACCACAGCTTGCACAATCACAACGTGCTCGGTGCCTTCGGCAAGGTCAGAAACGAACGACCTATCTATCTTGATTTTGTCGAATGGGAAGCTGCGCAGATAACTGAGAGAGGAATACCCGGTACCGAAATCGTCCAGGGAAATACGGACGCCGAGTTGCTTCAACTGACGCAGGGTAGATAGGGTGGATTCATTATTGGTCATGAATACTCCCTCGGTAATTTCAAGCTCAAGGCGATGCGGCTGAAGTCCGGTTTCCGCCAGGGCGTGTCTTACGACCTCGGAGAGATTGGAAGCTGCAAACTGAATCGGAGAAAGATTAACCGCTATCTTAAGATCGTTCGGCCAGTGCGCCGCGCAGCGGCACGCCTCTCTCAGAGCCCATTCGCCAAGAGGTTGAATGAGTCCGGTATCCTCCGCTACCGCGATGAATGTTGCCGGCGGTATCATGCCATTGACCGGGTGGCGCCATCGCGCCAAGGCTTCGAATCCGGTTATGATGTTGCTCCGCAAATTGAGGATGGGCTGATAGTATAATTCCATCTCATTTTGCTCGATCGCCTCACGCAGATCGATCTCAAGCCGCCGTCGTTGCCTAAGCTCCCTGTTCATTGCAGCATGATAGAATTTATAGCTGCCCCGACCTTGGGCTTTGACCGCGTATAGCGCAAGATCGGCGGCAATCAGAAGGTCGTCGCAATTTACTCCATCGCACGGTCCAATGGCGATGCCGATACTGATTCCAGAACGGATTCGGTGGCCGCCAATCTCAAAGGGCTTCTGTGCTGCCTCGATCATCCTATTCGCCAGGGCCTCGAGCGCTGGTCGAGACTCAACCGTCGCCACAACAACTGCGAATTCATCGCCACCGAGGCGTGCCAGCACTTCATTTGCACCGAGCGTACTCTTTAGGCGCCGGGCCATCTCCTGCAGGAGCAAGTCGCCGGTCTGATGGCCAAGCGTATCGTTGATAGCTTTAAAACGATCGAGATCAAGAAACAGGACGGCGAATTCCGCCGGTGGCTGCCCGTTGTCTACTGCCGATGGTTGCCGGCGGCTCATCTGGTCGAGCATGGAGCGGAACATCCGCCGGTTTGGGAGACCGGTGAGGGAATCCTCGGAACTAAGGCGGACTGCATCTGCTTCAGCGCGCGATCTTTTCGTGACGTCAGTGAAGGTTTGGACGAATCCACCATCGGGAAGACTTTCCCTGCGAATCTCGATGATTGATCCATCTGGCATCGTTCGTTCGCTAACGCCGAGTTCTCCTGCGACAAGATCTGCCAAGATCCGAACAGACGCCGCGGTCAATTTGCCCGTCGGCGTCTCGTATTCGGCGAGTTGATCGACTCTTGGTGGGTTCTGTATGAACTCTACGGGCAAATCGAGCAACTCGCCGCAGCGACGATTGATAATCGGAATCTGCTGGTCATAGGTAACCAGCATAATTCCTTGGTTCATATACTCGAGCGTAAGGTCAAGCTGATTCGCTTTTTGTCTTGCCTTCGCGTCTATCCGTAGAAGCTGCTCAAGAGCAATGAGAACCAGCAAAGTAAGTAAGGTGCCCACCAACGAATTCAACTTGAGCGCGTTCCGAGAGCTTTCCAGGATCTGGCTTTTGCTCAAGCTAACGCTGACCCACAATGGATAGCCCTTGACCTTGCGGACAGTAATGAAGCGCGTCTCGTTGTTGGCAAGATCAATGCTCTCAAATGTTGTTTCGACCCCGGCTCGCATCTGGTCGAGCAGCTCTGTTCCGCTAAGATCGTCTCCAAGTGCGTAACCGACCGCGCTCCCGCCACTCGAACGAACCACGCCATCACTTCCGATCAGGGCGATCGCCGCCGCCGATCCAAAATTGATATTGTTGTAGAATTTCGTCAAATGGTCTGGATTGAGCGAGGCCACGACGACGCCGCCGAACGTCTGGTCACTATTCACGAAGCGCCGCGTGAACTGCACGGACCATTTTCCGCTGACACGGCCAACCACCGGCTTGCTGATAAAAAGCTGATCCGCGATGTTGTTCAAATGAAACTTAAAGTGCTCCCGATCGCTCAGATCCAGGGCAGGCGCGGGTTGAGGACCGCTGTTCGACGCGCGCATAATTCCCTTGTCATCAATAATGGCGACTTGGACGATAATGTCGCTCAGCACGTCGGTCGTGTTGGCAATAGCGCTGAAACTAACCGAATTTTTCCGGGTCTCAATGCTCCGTCGCAAGTATAGGAGCGCCTTATCAATTTCTCCGATTGATCGAAGAACATTCTCTTCGAATACCAGCGCAAAGTTATGAGCGTCTCGGTGCGCCTCTCTTTGATCCCCCCGAACATCGCCGAAGTATTTTACAGCAACTCCTGCCCACACCATGGTGATGATCACCAGGCCGAAAATTGCCGAGCTTCGACGCTCAGCAATCAGCTTTGGCAGCTCTAGGATTTGTAAATTCATGCCGAAAACAGGCCCCCTATCGGCAGGGCTTACTCGTCGGATATTTCGGGCGACTTAACTTCATTGATCGGCCACCAGAGCGTGGAAGGTTAACCTTAATAGATGAGTCACCACTCTTCCGAGTTGACGCTGAGAAAAATAACCGATTATTAACTCGCGATAAAAAGATCCTTCTTTCGGAGTTCATATGTCGGGTTGCGATACGGCTGTTTCGAAGGAAGACACATCAACCAACACTCAAATAACGGCTTGTCCGCAACCCTTTGGCAACAAAGCTGTTGACGGACGATCAATCCAAATTGCGGTGCCTGTCACTCATCGAGCCAAGGAGATCGCGCCAGAAAAGGTCCTGCAAGCCTTCAATACCTGGGCTTTTAAGCGTGAGCAACCTGACAACTCTGTTGCAATGTTGCAGAGCATTTCCAAATCAATTGCGGTCAGAAATCCTGTTCCGTTTGTGCTCTATTGGGGCAAAGGTCCGCGGTCCAACATCGACAAGCCAGACTTCGAATGTCTGAACTATTTGGCTGCCTTCACCCACCGAATCAGTAAAACATACGCGCCCGGGGCAGCTTTAAGGTTGATTTTCACCGATACCCATGCGGAATTGAACGGACATTCATCACAGAACATACGCCAATATTTTGATGAGGTTGCGGATGGCGCCCGCGAACGCGGTTTCGAGAGCTGTTGGTTGGGTGACCTCACAAAGGCCGCGGAAGCGGATAACACAAGTCCTTTAATCGATGAGATCGTACCGGAGCCGACGTTCCAGCGGCTGCTTGCTAGCGCGATGAAATGGTATCGTGGAAATGGAAGTTGTGAAGAGGGCGCATTAGAATATTACCGGATGAACATGGTCGAAAAGCGTGCGGTCGAACGCGCATTTCCTGACTCAATTTTCATCACCTTCAATGGAAGCGAATTTCGAGGGCTTTTTCCCCAAAGCCTTCCAATCTTCTACATGTATTCGCTTCGCAAAGGGATCAGCATCAAACCTTGGTTTCTCTTCCCAGATACGGCCGCCTGCGAACAGCGAGCAAGTTAGTCTCGCGTATTGGAAAGGCCGCGCTAGTGGATGAAATTCCTTCACGCCGCATGAGCCCCGAAGCGCAACAACAGCGGCCGCCTGATCTAGCCTCGCTCCGCGAACGTCGATAACGCGTGGGAATTTCGAGGCTCGTGTAGGAAGTCAAGCGAACATCATCGACCAAGACACGCGGCTCAGATCTGGTCGTGGGTGCGCCCATCGAATCGCGACCGCCCTTGCCATCTCGCGTGCGCACTATTTGCCCTTGGCACTTTGCGGCGTTTGCGCAGCCGGTGTTGCTCGCGCCGCGTAGGCCGGCTCCGAAGCGATAACGACACAGACAATCATCATCAACCCGACTTTGATCGAAAGCTCCCTCCTGCGCTGTGGCATAATTGCGCGAATCCACGCGGCGCGGCGTGCGGGTGACTGTCGTGTCCACGATCGCGAGCCAGACGCCAATGATAGCCGACGAACTTCGACGGCAGGCGGACGAATTTATCGACCTGGCACAGTCGAAGCTGAAGCTGGGTCGCAATCTGTCCGATCCGTTAGACCCACGTCAGAACGAGCGCCGGGCTCGAAAATCGGAGTGCCAGAGAGACTCTGAACGCCCCGCGGAATCCGCCGCTCCCATCCGCATTTCTAGGAACGCAACGCCTAACCGGCCGGCACCAATACCCGTCACCACAGTTCGCTGACCTGGGTTAATCCCCGGCTGGGCTGTGGCCTTTGGACCCCTCTAAAATGCACCTTTTGTAAAGTCTGTGAACGAGGCCGCCGGGACCGTTAGCAAGGACGCACCCATGGGGCCATGCCAGGTTTCGCAGCTCTGGTTGGTGGTTGCATGGAGATTGGCGCCGTCGATGAAGAGCGCGACCTTGTTCGGGGCTATCATTCGGGCACGAACCTGACATTGGATCTACGCGGCAACGGAATGATCGTTACGCAGCAGAGAGTGTTGCCGCCCGAACCCGACTTCCCTGCCACGATCACGCTCGATCAAAGTCTCCAGCAACTCGCGGCGATCGGTTTCTGTCATCCTGCAGTCTGCCATGCAGCGATCATCAGAGACGCAAGAATAAGCAACAGGATCGCGTAAAGCAGAAGTTGAGAGATCAAGTCACCATCGCGCTCGAACATTATATCTCCCATCCGCGCTGCCCCTGTTAGGCTTGGCCGGCACACTGACTTTGCCAGCTCTTTGGGCGCTTTTGCTCGACCAACACTGTACGAAACGAACGAACTATCTCCTTTCTTACCTGGGTGTATCGTCTCGGCTTCACATTTGCGTCGTGTCGGCTTCACATTGGAGCGCTTTGTTTAATCGATTAATGCAACGAGACGCACGTTCGCACCTAATCCTCCATTTGGCCGGCTTCTCCAGTGTATTTCAGCACCTCCAGCCGAAGACGATGACTGCAGTCCGGGCCATGTCTAGATCCGCTGCGGGTACTGTCCAGACGTTGGGGAGTGGGCTCGCCGCGAGCGAAGCTGATCTCTCAAGACGCGCGCGTGGGACTCACTTCCGGGGCTCAACGACTGTTTTTGTTGATCCATCCGGCGCTGCCTGCATCCCCGGTGGGCTTTGGCCTTGCGGACTTTCCGGCGGCGCGCCACCTGATTTCGTGTCGACCGGTCCGCTCCAACCTTGTGGCTGCAATTGACCTTTTTCTTCGGAAGCCGAGCGTCCGGTTGCCGAGTTCAAATCTCTCTTCGAATCGGCCTGTGCCGTTGCGACTCCGCACGACAACGCCCAGCAAATCGTCGCTATCAGAATAAGCCGCACTGCGATCTCCGCTTGGCTAAAGTACCAAACAGACCGGGCCATCTTCAGTTCCCAATTGCAATGCGGGATCGGAAACAGACGGCAAAGGCGGCGTTAGGTCAAAAGCGCTGTCTGGCGACCACCGAACCGCCGCGGTGGCTCCGGTCTGGTCGGCAGTTCACGTATTCGGACCTTTGCTCACCGCGTGAATGCTAGGAACAGGCACGATCGGTTCACGTTGTGCGTTCCGAGCATCAGGCGCTGGTGCCGAGGTCGCGGCCAATATGCGCCCTCGATGGGTATGCCGATGGCGCGGCCCCTCAATCAGAACAGAGGAGGTTACGCCATGGACGGATTTCGTATTTCCCGGCGGCAATCGCTTGCCGGCCTGTCGGTCGCGGGGCTCTCCGGACTGCTACTGCCCTCTGCCTATGCGCAGAAGAAGCGCGAGACGACGGGCGTGGGGATCGGCCCGAAAGGGTCAGCCATCGAGGATGAGGACATTTTTACCTTCGCTCTGAACCTGGAGTATATGGAAGCTGAGTTCTATCTGCGCGCCACCACTGGCAAGGGTATCAGCGACGCCGATGCCGGCACCGATGCCGGAAGGGTGGTCGGGGGACACGAGGCCCAGTTCAAGGAGAAGGCGATTCGCGAGTTCGTCGAAGAGATTGCGGGGAATGAGCTGGCCCACGTTCGGTTCTACCGCAAGACGCTTGGCCGGAGCGCTATTTCACGACCGGCGATCGACTTCGATGCGGGCTTCAAGGCCGCCGCTCAGGCTGCGGGATTGCCTGCCGATTTTGATCCGTTTGCCGATGACATGTCGGTTCTGCTCGGCGGCATGCTGTTTGAAGACGTCGGCGTGACAGCCTATGCGGGTGCGGCTCCGCTGCTGAAGAAAAAGGAATTCGTGGAAGCAGCGGCCGGCATCCTCGCCGTCGAGGCTTACCATATGGGAATGGCCCGCTCCCAGCTGTACACGATGGGCGAGAAGGCCTGGGATGCCGCCAACGCAATATCGGATGCACGGGACAAGATCGATGGGACCCCCGAAAAAGAAGACGAGGGGATTAGGATCGACGGCAAAGCCAACTTTGTGCCTTCAACGCCAGACGCGATTGCCTTCCGGCGGACGCCGCAAGAGGTTCTGCATATCGTCTACCTGACCGATCAGACCGGCGTTAATAAGGGTGGGTTCTACCCGAATGGGATGAATGGAGCTCTCAGGACCACGTGAGATCTCTCCTGTTGTACTTCGGATCGGCCTTCGCAATGAGGCGAGGCCGGGACCATTGAGTTCGGCGGGGGAGCGATCGATTGCACCGTCTCCGCTTCCGGCGCCGCGCTGGATGTCTTGGATGAGACCGGCCACATAGCCAACCGCATCGATCTAGACTGTCCCGACGATGAGGCAGCTAAGGAACGTGCGAAGTCCTTGCCGCGTGAGAATGGCCTGGAACTTTGGTTGTTCGATCGGTGCATTGCTGTCTTCAAGGCCGACTGCCATGATCAGCAACAGGACGCTGCCGACAAGCTCGAAAAGCTTTTGAAAGACGCCGAGGATTGCACGCTGCTCAGCAAGCTTGCCGCCGATCCGGCCAAGCGCGAACGCTTCGCCAAGCTGTCTGCACGATTTCGAGAAATGGCGGAGAAGTTGGAGGCCGCGAGGGCAAAGGCGGATACCGAGGAGCCGATTGCTCCGGGCTAGTGCGGAAGAAGTCTGACCTACCGAGCTAGCTGCAAATGCCCTTTGGGGCGCGGCTGGAGCTGCTCTAGGCGCCGTTCAAGCATGTTCTTTCTCTTGAGCAGGATTCTCGCCAGCTTCGCGTCGACGTCTTTCCGCAATGACCACAACTCATCGGCGGATAATGATTGCAACCGGTCTTTTTGCTCCATCGTCGCCTCCTCGACTGGAAGACACCGCGTTGAGCAAAAACTAACACGCACGTCATTAGTTCTAATGAGGGAACCAATGACCGTTCTAGGCTGACTGATGTCGTTCGTTTGCAGAGGGCTAGTGCGTCCGCGGTCGGACAGCCCTTCTGACCAATTCTCGCTTCCGCCGGGGTGCGGTAGCGAACTTTCTTTGTTCGGCCTTGCGCACACGAGATCGAAGGTTTTCCAGTTCGGAAAGCTGACAAACAAGCGCAGCGAGATGTTGGCGCAGAACAGCCGCGCGATCACAATTATCCATCGTACGCACCTGACACTATAACTGCATCGAAACGAGACCGAGCAAACTATGCAACTCAGTACAACCGTTGCACTAGCGCTCGTCAAGATGCAATTTAACCAGCAGCGTTCGAGAGTGCCGATCAGTCTGCGGACTGCGCAGGAGCTGGATTCATCGCGGCTAACCTACTCTGTTGCGGCTGAAGCCGAACCTGCTTGGATAAGCTCGTGTTGCCCGGTGGTGGAACCAGGTCCAAGGTGATTGGTTCTACTGTGAGGGTGGTGGCCTATGTGGGACTTCGATCTTTTCTCCAAACGAGAATGGTTGCTGATGGGCGTCGCCATTCTGTTGATGCTTGTCGCGAGTCTCTACGGGACATTTTGGCTTCTCGACTACTACCTCGGCAGCGCTGCTCTGGGGTAAGGAACGTCCCGGTTCTGCGAGCCGTGTTCGCGATCAGGACTTGCCATTTACCAACCAAACCCATTTTTAACAAACAACTGTCATTCTGTTCGAAAGCAACGCAATTACTGCGCAGCAGCGAACCGACGCGATGGGCCAGACGCAGAAGTGCCTAGTTGGTTTCTTGACCTAGTTGCCTAGACGCCAAACGCGCATGCTCAATGAACACCTGAACCACCGAGCTCAGAGTACGGTGTTTGAGTGTAACGGTTGAGACGTTTCGTCCTTTGATCCCAAGATCAATCGGGAGTGCCTTTAGCCCCCATCGCTTGGCATTAAACTGAAACATTGAATTGGGCATGATCGTGATAAAGCCGGCATTGGCAACCAACTGTGTTCGTAAGTGCATCGACAATGACGCTACTCTTTCCTGCGGGACCGGAACGCCTTGCTTCGCAAAAGCGGCAGAGATCAAATCGCTAATGATGTTGTTCGGCGGCATGTGAATCCACTGTTCATTCGCCAAATCTCCCAAAGAGACTTTACGGGCGCGCGCCCAGGGGTTCTGAGCACCCACAACGACATAATACCGCTCTTCGTAGAGAGGCTCTGTACTAAGATCATCGTGAGGGATCGGCTCGGAAACCCGTCCGATGATTAGGTCAACATTGCGTTCTCGAAGCTCTCTGAATTCAGCCGTTGCGTGCTGCGCGTAGTCCGCATGAACCGTGATCTTCGGATACCGCTGCGCCAGTTTTTCGATAATTGCCGGCAATAACCCAGCCATGAACGATTCCGCGCATCCAACCCTGACATTGCCGCTAGTTGGGTCAGCCAAAAATTCGATGTCGCGGACGCCCTGCTTGAGTTCGTCAAATACGGTGGATGCGCGCTTGAGCAGCGCGTCAGCGTAATGCGTCGGCTCGATTCCGCGCGGGCTACGGTCTAACAGCCGGACACGCAATAAGAGTTCGAGATTGGCAATGGCATCCGAGACTGCTGGCTGGGTCAATGCGAGCTCACGAGCAGCCTTTGCCATGCCGCCGCATTTCACCACGGTCGAAAGGATGTAGAGGTCCCGCACCCGCAGGCGGCGCCCGAGACGGCTTTCCCATTCCATCGTCACGCCAGCCACAGCTGCCACCTATAAGGCTAGAGGCAGAAACCGGGTTCTCCTTATAGCCCACCGACGTACGATCGCAATGACGAATTCACTGGCGCAGTACACCGAGGCCAATCGAACACGGGGTACCACAATGATTGCGCGTCGAGCGTTTCTCAGCCTATCCGCGGCCGCTTTTATTGAGACTGTGTCCGGTCCGGGATGGTCGCAATCTTATCCAGCTCGCCCGGTTCGTATCATTGTGCCGTACGCGCCAGGAGGTCCGAACGACGCTGTCGCCCGCATCATCGCCGCAAAGCTATCCGAACGTTGGGCGCAAGCGTTCTATGTCGAAAACATTCCTGCTGGTGCAGGCAATGTCGGCACTGCCGTGGCGGCACGCGCGCCAGCCGACGGTTACTCGGTCGTCATCGTAACGTCGAGCTTCTGGCTCAACCCGAGCTTCTACGCCAAGCTTCGGTACGATCCAGTGAAGGATTTCGCGCCTGTCACCGTCATTGCGGCGGCGCCACATGTCTTGATCGTGCATCCGTCCTTTCCAGCGAACAATCTCAAGGAATTCGTCGCCCTCGTGCGGGCGAATCCGGGCAAATACAGCTATGCCTCGGCAGGTACCGGCCAGTCGTCACACCTCGCTGGCGAACTATTCAAACTTGCTGCCGGTCTTGACCTTGTGCACGTCCCTTTCAATGGCGCATCACCTGCCATGATGTCGGTGGTAGGCGGCCACGTTCCGATTGCCTTCATCTCTTTGCCGGCCGCGGTCACTTTTATCAAAGAAGGCAAGCTGCGCGGACTGGCAATCACCAGCAATGCGAGGTCGAAACTGCTTCCCGAGGTTCCGACGATGGCGGAGGCCGGATATGAGGAGCAAGAGTCGATCTTCATGCAAGGCGTCCTGTTCCCCGCGGGCACATCACAGGACATCGTCGCTCGCTGGTATCGCGAAATAGCAGATATCGTCGCATTGACCGAAGTCCGGGACCGGCTGACTTCATTGGGCCTCGAACCGGTCGTTAATACGCCGGCAAGCTTCGCCGCACAGATCCAATCGGAGGTAGCACGCTGGTCAAAAGTCATTCGCGACGCGCGCATCAAGCCGGTGGACTAATCCAGTTCAACAACCCTGTCGATGGGCAATGAGCCTGCAAGGGAGACGCTGACATGCAGCAAGCGGTGAGAGATACCAGCCGAATCTACGAAGTCGAACGCCGATCCTATTACGCGGCGAGACCCGGATTCCGGATCGCCGAAATGCAGATCAGCCCAACACAATGCGTGCCTTGGCACCATCACAACGAAGTACAAGACACCTTCTATGTAATTAGTGGAAAAATCCGCGTCACGACACGCGATCCGGACGAGGAGGTATGTCTTAGCGTTGGCCAAACTTACGCTGTACGCCCTGGTCGACCGCACCGAGTCACGAATGCTGGCGACAGCTCCGCTGTGTTTCTAGTTCTGCAGGGGCTCGGCGACTATGACTTTGTCGGACTTTCCTGATCAGCAGGACATAGCAGACCGCGGTACCGAGGTCCGAATCGGGTCATTTTCGACCAGATTCAGCGGGTCTTACCTGCGAGACGCCAACCTAGTTGAAAGCGACCGTCGCGGTAGTTGCCATGTGGCTGGCGTTAGCGCTGGCGTCAGTGATCTTTCGATGACGGACCGGCGGCTCCTAAGCTTTCAAAGGTACTTTGGGCCTGCCCTCGCCACGCGGGTACGCGGGACCGCCCGCTTTGCGGATATTTCGCGGCGGCGTTTTGGGCCTTTGGTTTCTCGCAAAAACGGGCTTTCCCGGGCGATAAACCGCCCTTCAGGCAGCAAATAATGGATGCACTGGCGAGCAAGCCGGCCGTGGAAACATGGCCGATTGAGCGGCTACGGCCCTATGAGCGCAATTCGCGCCGGCATTCGGCCGAGCAGATCGCGCAAATCGCCGCGTCAATCCGGCAATGGGGCTGGACCATGCCGATCCTCGCGGCCGATGACGGCATGGTTCTCGCCGGTCATGGGCGCCTCGCCGCCGGCAAGCTGCTGGGATTTACCGAGGTCCCGTCATCGTGGCGCGCGGATGGACCGATCAGCAAAAGCGCGCTTATGTCATCGCCGATAATCGGCTGACCGATGCGAGCGATTGGGATGACGAGATGCTGCGGCTCGAATTGGCCGATCTCGTGGAGGGCGGTTTCGAGATCGCGCTGACCGGCATAACCGAGGACGAACTATCGCGGCTGTCCGTAGGGGTCGGCGAGTTAGAGCAGACGCCGGAATTGCCGGACGGCGATCGGTCGCCATTCCGCGACATGACGTTCATTCTGTACGGGGAGCAATTCGGGATCGTCGAGCGCGCTATAGCCAGGGCGACCAAGCCACGCGAGGCGAGCAATCCCAATCGATCGCCACAGGGCAACGCGCTGGTGGCGATCTGCGCCGACTATCTAGCGCGCATCAATTGACATGGTGCGGCTTACTCGATCTCCGCTATGCCCCGTACCGACCAGCTATCGCGGCCATCCGTTATGTCATGCTGCCGGGCATGAAGCAGCGGATGTCGATCAAACTGGAGCACCCATCGGGCTCACGTAGACCGGCCACACCATCGTACGGCCAACTCGGTTCGGTTCTTTGATCACGGCGTCGTCCGGAACGTCCCACCATTGGCCTTCGATGCGGACGCGATAATGCCTGCCTTTTGTTTCCCAATCGACGTCTGCCAACGCGGTCCCGTCAGCGTCGGAACAACAGGGGCCTTTGCCTGAGCGGAGGCTGTCGAACCAGGGTTTGAGGGGAGAGTTTGCATATCGGCCCTCGAGATCCCGGGCGGCCGCTTTGTGAAGTGTTAGAGTGGGGCTGGCGAGAACGAGTGGCAAGATAGAGGCGACAAAAATCATCCAGTCTCGTATTCCTGATTCTTCAGGCGCGATCATCGCATTAATGCCTCTCGAAAATGCCGAAGAGGATGACGGCAGCACCAACGAGCCGCCATCAAGTTCGACGTTTGTCCTTTGCAAATTCCCTTTGCAAAACTGATGCCAAAGCAAGGATGAAGCCTGGCGTTGAGTAAAACGAGCGACTTATGGGCGCCACTGCCGCAAGCAATGGTGACGACTGAGAAAAACCTAAGAGCCGCCCCGGAGGGAGCGGCTCTCTTTCTAAGATTGGCTGGAATATTGCTGGCCTCACGGCTTCATAGAGCCCTGCACACTGGTGTAGACGGCATAGAGCGACGTCGAGCCGCAGATGTACAGCCGGTTTCGTTGCTGACCGCCGAAGCAAAGATTGGCAACAGTTTCGGGTATATGGATCTTGCCGAGCAGTTCGCCGGCGGGAGTATAGCAACGCACGCCGTCCTCGTTCGGATCGCCCCAGCCCACCGAGCACCAGACGCGTCCGTCAGTATCCGTGCGCAGCCCGTCTGTGATGCTGGGCTTCGGCATGTCCGCAAAGACCTTGCTATTCGACGCCTTTCCGGCCGCGACATCGAGATCGAACACCCGGATATGCGAGGGATTATTCGGCCCGTCGGTGAAGCCGGTGTCGATGACATACAGCTTCTTCTCGTCAGGCGAGAGGGCAATGCCGTTGGGCTCAACGAAGTCATCGACGACGACCTTGATGTCTCCGGATTTCGGATCCATCCGGTAGACGTTATGCTTTTCCTGCTCGGGCTCGGCCTTGACGCCCTCGTAATAACCGCCGATGCCGTAGATTGGATCGGTGAACCAGATCGAACCGTCGGACGTGACAACCGCGTCGTTCGGCGAGTTCAATCTCTTGCCGTTATACTTATCGGCGATGATCGTGATCGATCCATCGAGTTCGGTCCGGGTGACCCGCCGTCCGTTATGTTCGCAAGTGATCAGCCGTCCTTCCCGATCGATGGTGTTGCCGTTCGAATTCATCGAAGGCTGACGATAGACGCTAACGTGACCGTCGTCCTCGGAAAACCGCATGATGCGGTTGTTGGGAATGTCGCTGAAGAGCACGTAACGCCCGGCCGCGAAGTAGACCGGGCCCTCGGCCCAGCGGAACCCGGTTGCGACGCGCTCAACCGCCATAGTGCCGGCGAAGGCCGGGAAATCGGGGGGCCCGAACGATGGTGGCCCTTTCTTGGCAGATTCCAGATGGGAGTCCGGATAGCGGCCGCCGGGCAGCGGCCCCAAGGGCAACGGCTCGCTCGCCGGTGTTGGAGCGCCCGTTTGGCCCAACGGCGTCACGGTCGCCGCAGAGGCCGCTTTGAGGCTCGACGCCGTCGCGGCCAACGCCGCAGCACCTTTGATGATGTTGCGGCGGTTGAGTTGCTTGTAGGGAAAGGTCATTGCACTTGCCATGGTTTTCTCCCATTTTTGTTGGGAGGAAACTATACCGCAATCCGGCATAAGGCGGGCGGTTCGGCAACAGAATCATCGGGCCGGGCGACGTCGCCAATGCGTTGATCTTTAGCGCATGCACCACGGCCTCGCTGTCACCGGCTCTGCGTGGAGCTATCGACGATGGGACATGCCAAAGAAATCCGCGTTGCGCCGATTGCGAAGAAAGACGCGGACGCGCTGATCATTCGGCTTCACTACAGCCACAAGACCGTCAACAATGCCTTCCTCGCGCTCGGCGTCTTTTTGAATGGCCGGCTCGAAGGCGCGATGACGTTCGGCCCCTCGATGGACAAGAGCAATATTCTCGGACTCGTGCGCGATACCGCATGGAATGGCTTTCTCGAATTGAACCGCTTGGCGTTCTCCGAGGCATTGCCGAGGAATTCCGAAAGCCGCGCGCTCTCGATCGCGCTGCGGATGATCCGGAAGCATTATCGGCAGATCGAATGGGTGATCTCGTTCGCCGATGGATGTCAGTGTGGCGACGGGACGATCTATCGCGCGGCCGGCTTCGTGCTGACCGGGATCAAGCTGAACAAGAGCTTGCTGCGACTGCCCGACGGCTCGGTCACGCACAAGATGACGCAAGTGACCGGAAAGAACCGCGCGGAGCATTTCGCGAAGACCGGCGGTTCATGGTCGGGCCAGGGCGTGCCGCTCGACGGCTACCAGATGCGATATATCTATTTTCTCAATCCGTCCGCGCGTGCGCGGCTCGCCTGCAAAGAAATCCCATATGCGGAGATCGAGCGCCGCGGCGCCGGCATGTATCGCGGTATTGCGCGTGGTAAGCAGGCGATGGCCGATTACCAATCGGAACAGCGGCGCGGCAGCGGCGACCAACAACGCTCCACTTTGAGCCGACACGTTGCGTATCGGAGGCGCGCGCTTGCTGTTTGTTCCGGGTTTAGGAACCTCGCTGCGAGACTTCGCATTATCCTCAAGTGGGATCAGCATCCTCAAGTAGGAGGATCAGCAATGGCGAAAAAGGCGAAAAAGCAGACCGCCCGAGGCCCGCGTCGTTCGGCCGGCGCTGTAAAGCATGCAGCTAGGTACTCGGCTGGCGCTTCAAAGCGTGCGGCCAAATACTCGGCCGGAGCTGCAACTGGAGCTGTAAAGCGTGCGGCCAAGAAAGCGGCTGGCGCCGTAAAGCGTGCGGCCAGCTACTCGGCTGAAGCTTCAAAACGTGCAGCCAAGAAAGCGGCCGGCGCCGTAAAGCGTACCGCCAGGAAAGTAGAGACAAGCCTAGAAAGTTGAACCAGGGCTTTGACTCATCAACCAAGCTTGTGATTTGCCGATGCCAACGCCCAAAGCTGGGCGACATTGGCACGTAAGCTATGTCAGCTTGTGGTCCGAAGCCGAACAGCGCTTAAGTCGCTATCACGTCAGCTGCCAGCAATAGTCCGGACATCCTTACGATTTGAGGGAAGCAGTCTTGAGATTAGCCCGGCGGTCAACAGAGTCGCCGGACCGTTTGGCGCTATGGCGTAAACGAGCGCGCGGCGGGTATGCGCCGCCGGGTCTTGCTCGATCTCGCGGGCGGCTTGCACGGCCGCGAGAACGGTGGGTCGCTTTTCGATCCGATATTGGCCGCGCCCGAGAAACAGCGAGGCGGTGAAGTGATCCGCTTTCCGGATCGCTTCCACCGCGAGCATATCGATGTCCGAAAATTGCGTCATGCGTTGATCCCCTGCGAGAGCGCGGCGAGCGCCTCGGCCTTTTCCCAGCCGGCTCATCATCAGTGCTCGCTCGGCAGCAGGATGACATCGTCCTCGACCCAAATGGTGATTTGATCGAGCGGGAAATCGGTGAAATCGATGTCCTCGGAATAGAGGACCGCGCCGTTATCGTTGCCGTCATCGCAAACGGGGCGCGCGCTCCTGTCATCCATGACGTTGAGCCGCCAAACCTGAAATTCCTCGGCCCGAATTTTCGGTTCGAGTTGAAGGCAGGCGATCTTGTCGAGCAGCCAATAGGCGCTGGCCTTTTCGGCGAGATACTGCACGCCGTCGGTGTAGAGCATGCGCCGGTTGAGCCCGTGGCGATACCATTCGCCGGCACCGGTGAAGTGAGCCAAATCGGCCGGGGTTAGCTTCGTCATTTTCCCAAACACCTTTCCTTGTTTGCCCCCGGCGGCACCGGCCCGGAATCGGGCCAAAGCCCCCGGGGGAATGGCCCAGAACTAGGCCACTGGTCGGTGGTTGGAAGATCTTTCACTGGCCCGGATTGAGGGAAATAATGGCGTAATATCAATGTGTTGCGGATGGCCCGGCAAAGCCCGTAGGGCCGCCACTGATGCGCGAGAATTCCGCCGAGGGATCGGGCCGGGCGAGCGGCCAAAACGCGCCCCCGGGGGCCGGATACGGGCGCCGGCGGGCGCGGCCAACTGATCACGTCGGCCCTTGCCGCGCGGCTCCTCATGGTGAGCCCGGAGCGCGTCCGGCAACTGTCAAAGGAAGGATGGATAGAGAAGCAAGGCCGCGACCAGTTTCTTCTTCTGGTCGATGTCGTGCAAGGCTATATCCGCTTTCGCAATGATAGCGACCGGCGCGCGCAAAAGAGCGCGGCCGATAGCCGGGTGCGCGATGCACGAGCGCGCGAGATCGAATTGCGCAACGCGGTCCGCGAAGATCGCCTGATCGAGATCGACGAGGCAATGGCGATCGTCGAGGAGATGATCGGGTTGTTTCGCGCGGAGACCGCCGGCCTGCCGGCGCGCGTCACGCGCGATTTGCAATTCCGGAAAACAATCGAGACCGCTGTAAATGACATCCTCGAAAGGGTGGCAGATATTGCCGCCGAAAGGGAACGCGCTGTGGCAGAAGCTCGCGCTGCTAGCGAGGCCGTCGCGTCCAGCATCGCCCGATCTATGGGCGGCGGAGAACCGGATATATCCGCAGACGGCGGCGGTCCCCGGGCCGCGTGATCCGACGCTTACGCCTTACGTTGTCGAGCCCGAGCGGATGATCGCCAGCGGCAAGTATCGCCGCGCGGTGCTCGTTTTCGGCGCGCAGACCGGCAAGTCGGAATTGATGCTCGATTGCGCCGGCCAGCGGCTCGACCAGCGGCCGGGCCCGATCCTGTACGTCGGACCGAACAAGCAATTCCTGACCGAGCAGTTCGAGCCGCGCGTCCTGGCGCTGCTCGATCAATCGCCGACGTTGACCGCGAAGCTGGCGCGCGGCAAGCGGATGACGAAAACGCGCAAGATGGTCGGCGGCGTGCCGTTCCGCCTCGCGCATTCGGGATCATCGACCGCCCTCAAGTCCGATCCGGCCGTACTCGCGCTGATCGACGAATACGATGAAATGGTCACGAACGTGAACCAGCAAGGTGGCCCGCTCGGCCTGGTCGAGCGGCGCGGCGATACCTATGCCGACCTTGTTTGCGTGGTCACGTCAACGCCGAAAAGAGGACAGGTCGCAGCGGTCGAGGACCAAAAAAGCAAGCTGGTCTTTTGGGACGTTGCCATGTCGGAAGATATCGAAAGCCCGATTTGGCAACTCTGGCAGCAACGCACCGGCACCACTGGTGCTGGCCGTGTCCTCATTGCGAGGAATATTTCGTCCCGCGCTTCAATCTGATGCGCTGGCCGCCGAACAGCACGCCGATGGCGGCGGCGCGCGCGGTCTATCTCGAATGCCCGCATTGAGCTCGCTGCTGATCGGCGGTGCATTCATCGCCGCCGGCATCCTGACGTGGCTGCTTTGGTATCAAAACCGCAATCCGACTTGAGGCACGGCCATGATCGCGACACCGAGGATTTCCGGCTCCGGATCGGTGGCGTCCGCGAGGAACTGTACAAGCTCGGCGCGGGCGATGTCGTCGAGGCTTCTCGGGCATGACGATCTTGTCGGCCGCGATGGCACGGATTTGTCGCCGCTGCCGATCTTCAAGGATCATCCGGATTGGCTGCTCTATTGGCTGATCGTCAATGGCTTCATCTCGGAATTCATTCGACGGGCGCGGCACCGAAGTGGTCCAGACGCAAGCCTATGTCCCCGATGTCGGGCACGTTGACGTGGTGAAGCTCGTGGATACGAGCGTCCCGCCGCCGAAAGGCTGATCAATGCTGACCGCGATCTTCTCGCAATTCGGAATGCCGATCATCAACGGCATGCTCGACAGGTTTCTCGATGCTTTCAAGGCATACGAGAACAAGCAATCTCGATCGAGAAATTGAGGACCCGTCTTTACGAGGCGATGCTCGGCGTGGTCAAGGAGATCGAAGTCGCGCACGCCGACGCGCTTGCGAAAATCTATCAGGCGTTCATGGGCGCGCTGGCGCAATCGCCGCTGATGCAGCGCGTGTGGGCGACCGCCGTGCTCTCGCAGCTATTCGTGCTGGTCTATCACCAGTTCGGAATTCCGCTGATCGTTCTGATCATCCGGGCGGCCTATGAGCCGCGCTGGCAATATCCGTCGAGCGGGACGACGGTCGAGTGGGCCTATTTGCTGCTCGGCGCGTTGATGGGTATGGGGCCGATGGTGCTGCGCGCGGGCCCCGGCGTCGGATCGCTCGCCGATCGGCTTAAGGCGATGGTTGGGGCGGACCCAGCATAGAGGTGCCGACGTTCAAGAGTTGCGAAATGGCGGTGACAAGCTGCGCGGGCGCGAACGGCTTTTGCAGCAGGATGCTATTGGGCACGCCTTGCACGGGCCATTCGCCAGCATGACCACCGCTCATGTAGACGATGGGGAAGGCCGGATCGATCAGTCTGGCCTGTCGCGCGACCTCCCACCCATCGATTCGGCCGTCGAGTTTAATATCGGTCACCAGTGCTCTGTAGTGGACCACGCCACTTTTCAGCAAGGTTACTGCCTGCTCACCGGAAGCAGCCGAAGTGAAGTCAAAGCCTGCATCTCTCAAGGCTTCTTGAAGGATATGCTGCAACTCCTCTTCGTCCTCGGCTAGGAGGACTACCGGCAACTCGTTCATTCCATTCCCGCGGCCTACCTGGGCAATCCGGAATTACGCGCTCCGGAAGGTTCCGGTTCCCAAGAATTGAATTGTACTTTTGGCTAACGACCGCTGTTGCTGATTGTCGCTGAGTTGCTTGAAGCAAATTCCTAACCCGTTCTCTGGCGCTGGTTGGCTTCTGCCGTAGCTGTGGCCCCGCCTGCGGTATCAGCCGTAAACCGTGCAACCCGCCGAGGGCCGCTCCAGACCTCTATCACGGGGTGCGCTTCGAGGAATTTCACAGCTCGACGCTTAGCATCATCGTCGCAGTCGCACTCCAGCTCATAGGTCGCATGGGTGACGCCCCACAGATCGACTGCATATGCCACGTAACGCATGGGTCCTGCACACTAAGAGGACGTCGGCTGACCGATTAACGATTCGTGCGCGCCCTGTTTGTTCCTCCTGTATCGAGTTTTCCGCCACCAGCAGGACAGCGCGTCAAAGCTCCCGCTCCATCGCGGGGTGGCTGCGGTTCTTGACCTTGATCCAGAACTTTTGCCGGCCACCGCGATAAGGCCGATCTCGATGTTTGGAGACTAGCCCCTCAAGTCCCATCCGGCAGGCTGCCCGGAAGAGGTCCGGCCCGATTTCGCCGCGCTCGAAGGGCGCCACAGTAATCCCATCGGGCCGGCGTGCCAGTAGCTTCTCCAGGTTGGCCTTGCGCATGTGGAGGGGCAGCGACCGCAGATCGTCGCTCCCCATTGCGAGGATGTCGAAGGCGTAGAGCTGCACCTCGGGGTCGTGCTTGCGCGAGTGCAGCGCGTTAAAATCTGAGATGCCATCGACGCCCAGGATCACGGCCTCGCCGTCGATCACGAAATGCTTCTACCGGTTTTTCAGCGCGGCATCTGCGATCCAGGGATACCGTTTTGTCCAGTCGCTGCCGTTACGGGATAGGAGGCGCACACGCTTATCCTCCCGGATGACCAGCATCCGGTAGATCCTATGCAGGCGCAGCGGGCGGAAAGGTGTACCAGCTAGCTCTCCGTCCATCAGTGCACATAGGAGATAACCGATGGAAGCCCGCACAGTGAACAACCTGCTGCCCGCCGCACCTCATCATGACGCCGTAGGGTGTCTTGTTGCAATTGAATTAAGCAAGAAAAGTTGGATTGTTGCCGTCAACACGCCCTTGGCGGACAAAATCAGTCGCCACACATTGAAGCCCGGCGATGGGAAGGAGCTTTTGGACCTGTGCGAGCGGATCCGAACGCGAGTTGCCAGAGAAACGAAGCGGCGTGTGGAGATCGTTTCTTGCTACGAAGCGGGCTATGACGGCTTCTGGCTTCATCGCCTGCTCGAAGCACACGGCATCCGCAACTACGTGATCGACCCGGCAAGCCTGCAAGTCGATCGTCGGGCGCGTCGCGCCAAGACGGACCACGTCGATGCCGAGCGATTGCTGCGATCCCTGATGGCGTATCTGCGGGGTGAGCCGAAAGTGTGGAGCGTTGTGTGCGTGCCAAGTGTCGCCGAAGAGGACGACCGCCGGCTCAATCGTGAGCGTGGTCGGTTGATCAACGAACGTATCCAACACGTCAACCGGATCAAGGGACTGCTCGCGATCCATGGCATCTATGACTACCAGCCTCTGCGCCGCGATCGGATGCTACGGCTGGAACGGTTGCGCACCGCCGCTGATGGTCAGACGTTGCCGCCACGGCTCAAGGCGGAAATTCTGCGCGAACTGCAGCGATTGGAGCTTATTTTGGGAATGATCAAGAAGATCGAGGCGGAGCGCGACGCCATTGCATCGCCCAAGACTGAGACGGAGCATACGAACGCAAAGAAGATCCAGGATCTGGCCAAAATCAAGAGTATCGGGCCCGAATTTGCGACCACACTTATCGGCGAGGTGTTGTACCGCTCCTTTGACAATCGTAAACAACTGGCGAGCTATGTCGGTCTGACGCCGGCGCATTTCCAGAGCGGCGCGATGTGCCGTGATCAGGGGATCAGCAAGGCTGGCAATGGCAAGGCTCGCACGGTCATGATCGAGCTCGCCTGGCTGTGGTTGCGGCATCAGCCTGACAGCCCCCTGAGTGTCTGGTTTCGCGAACGTGTCGGCAAACTCAAGGGCCGCATCCGGCGGATTACAATCGTCGCCATCGCACGCAAGCTGCTGATTGCGCTCTGGCGCTATCTCGAGACAGGTTTGGTGCCTAAGGGCGCCATTCTGAAGGCGTGATTAGAACCGCCAAAAGGAGACGACCGAAACAACCTTACTGATTCCAAGGTGGGATGTGTGACCGGCACGACGGCTGGCTGCAACATGCCGCTCGGTAGAAGGGTCCCATCCCCCTTGGAGCCCTGTGCCCTCGCACTGTTGCAAGAGGGATCTTGGTACGGGCTCGTCCCGACCGGATATAAGTTTGAAGGCGGCGAGTGCCGCATAGCCAAAGGGCTCCGCCTTGGATTGTTGTCAATTGAACAAACGTCGTCGTCGGAACGTCAACGAACGAACGAGGAAAACAAAAAGAGGATCAGCAGAAAACGTACATTTGCAACGTCGTAATGGCCGGGACGGATCGTAGCTCGGCGCGCGCTTCCGCCGTCAACCCCTCGCGCCTTCCGGCGCGACCCTCCGGGCTCCGGGGGTTGACCGCTCAGCGCGGCCAAGCAAAAGAGCCTGCCGTGGGCCATCAATGCAGAACGGCGCTCACGCGACGCGAAGCCTAAACGCAGGAAAAGAAAAAATGTTGATCTCGAAAAACTTCTTGACCCGCGAAGCCTCATATAAGCCGTCGTGCTTCACCTCGTGAATCCAGTCCGGTCCGGATGGGACCTGCTTCTCGGCGGTCGCCAGGCACAGCTTGTATGCCTTAAACATACGGAGCAGATAAATAGTTCGGCGCGAAATTGCGATCCCTGCCTCAGCGCCTCGCCGCTCTCTCCACGAACTTCAGGACGCATGCCGGCACTTCGTGCTCGACAAGGCGGCGGCGCAGCTCATCGGCGATCTCTACGGTTACATCGCGCGACCATCCCTCTGTCGTGTTGAAGGCCACGATGCGAGTGGGATGCTCATACAAGCCGTCCATCAGGTCCCGCATCAGCGTCGCGCGACCGGTGTCCTCTTCGGCTGTTTCGCACCAGGCTCGCCGGCCGGCAAATTCCTCGACCACAAGGTAGACATCTTGTTCTGCTGCCACAGGAGGCACAATCGACGGGGAGCGGCTCATACCCCAGGAAACTCCAACAAAATTGCAAGTTCCATCATCGATATTGCGCTATTAAATCGAGAAATAAAATAACATATAATGCCAATTAAACAATTTAAATCGTGCAAATTATTTAAATTTGGATTAGGCTAGGAATGGTTCGGGGAAATTGCGAGGCGAACCATGCACTTCCTATCGGCGGGGGATCTATTTCTCATATCCGCGATGACAGGGACGGTCTTGCTGGTTGAGATCGGACTTTTCATCATTTTGGGCATGATCTAACGGACGCCAGGAAGCGGGGCTTTACAGCATCACCGTTGCTTCTTGCGCTGCTTGCCTGCTCAATCGATCCTCGGCTGGAAGATGGGAGCGGAAGCCGTGGGGCTCAGCATCACCGCGCAGGAGTTCGCCTTCGACAACATGGCGCGCTTCATCGGCAACACGCTGACGGCATTGGGACGGCCGGTCACCAGGTTGCGCTTCCCGAGCAAAGACGTGCCGGCGGACACGATGAAGATCCTGGCGCTCGACGACGCGCGCCCCGAGGCCATCCGCCGCCTGATCCAGCAGGCAAGCAACGACGCCGATCTCGCCAAGAGCGCCTGCGACGATCCCAACAATCCCGAAGGACGGATGGTGAAGGCCCTGATGATGGGCCTGCCCGCGATGCCGAAGACCGGCGTATAGATGGAGGTGGCGAAATGAAGGACTGCAGCGAACAGGTGTCCGGCTTCGAGCGCGCCGCTGTGCGCATGTCGAAGGACGACCGCGCCGATATCTTCGGTAAGGCCAAGATCAACCGGGCTCAAGTCTGGCCTCGAGCGCAACGGCAGCCCCAAGGCGATCGGGTCGCGCACGCAGGGCTCCTACGCCATGAAGACCATGATCCTGCACGACCGCGGCGACTATGACGTCGATGACGGGGTCTACTTCAAACGCGACAGCCTGAAGAACGACCAGGGCGAGGACCAGTCCCCCGAAGACGCCAGAAAGATGGTCAGCGACGCGCTGCAGGACAAGCGTTTCGCCGACCAGTCCGAACCCCGTAACAACTGTGTGCGGGTCTACTACAAGCAGGAAGGCTACCACGTCGACGTGCCGGTCTACCGCGAGAACCGCACCACGGATCCCATCACGAACGCGGAGAAGAAGTGGTTCGAAATCGCAGCCGGCGACAAGCGGAGGACATCCGATCCGCTCGCCAACACGAAATGGTTCAAGGACGCGAACGCCACGAAGTCGCCGGATGCCAGCGCCGCCGGTGCCGGGCGATCGCGTCCGGACCGTACAGGCGGCGCTCGCCGAAGCGTTCAAGCTCCTCACCGAGAACGAGACTCGGCAGCACGACGACGACTTCCGCGAGGATTTCGGTCTCTACTGGCTGAACTGGGCCAACAGATCCGATCTTCGCGTCAAAGTCATGCCGGGCACGGAGGGTGCCAACGAGTCGATGCTCGGCCGCGCGGCTCTGATGGAAGGGCGGGTCTTCGTATTCCCGGACAAGGGCTACGCTGGCAGGTTCTGCACGAACTTGACCGGAGTCGCGTCGAAGTGCCTCAAGGAAACGCCGGTCATCTCTATCGATCCTCTGCCAGCTCCCGATCGCTATCCTGAAACCGCCGACGAACTGTGGGCTCTCGTCGAGGCGCGATCGCAGGGCGGCACCGACCTGCTGGCGCGCCTGATGGCCAACGCTCCCAAGGAGGCGTTCGTCGTCCTCGCCGGCAAGGCTCCCTTGGGCCGCGAACATTACGCCGCCGTGTACCTTCGCCGGCCGTTGGATCGCGAAGGTCGACCGCTCAAACCGGCGGGCCTTGCGGACCTCGGGGGCAGCGCGGTCGGTCACGGAACGGCCAAGGCCTTAGCGCATTCGATCCGTGCGGACTTGCCGATGATCGGCTTCGTGGAGGGCTACGTAACCACGTTCGCTACCTTCGCGCGGGCTTTCGACGAAGGCGGCAGGACGGCCTGTTCAAGTGCTTGTGCTAGGAACTATGGAGCGGGAGTGTTCAGATATCATCGCTAGATTCAAGAAGCCATCAAATCGTTAGCCGAGGTCGTCAACGGATTCGATATCACGGGAGATGCGGATTTCGTTCTATACGTTACCGACGGCGCGGTCGTGATGTTTATGATGCCTTTTGTACGAAACGCACCGCCGAGGTGACGGACTCAGGCGAGAAACGAAATTGTTCGTTCGTTACGTACTGTATCTGTCGTAGCACGGTCCGCGGGACTAAGGTATTTGTCGCTGGAGTCCGACCCTAGCGTCGTATGGTGAAGTCATCCCTTGCTGTTCGGAAGGTGACGCTGGTCCGATGGTCCTAACATGAAAGACAGCAATAGCAGCCACCCTGGAATATCGGAGATGACAGATGACCAGCGCGAATTGAGGCGCTGCAAGCAAGAGATTGCGCGTCTCAAACAGCTGGTTGTGGAGCTTTCCGAAATTGTCTTGCGCAACGTCGTAAAGAGCGACGAGGGGCGACAATCGGAACGCCCGCTGAGTCTCTGAGCGACGTCGAATTGGTGCGCTGTTTCCCAGCAGCGTGGCTTCCCGCCTTGAGGAGCACGGGGAGCGGCCCTGCCCTTATGCTCCATGAGGCAGGGCTCTTAATTTTTAGTTGGAAGCGTAGGATAGGCCAGGAGACACATTGATGACGGGATGAACTGATCAAGCGCGCGTCTTGTTGTAGCTGATGGCAGCGATTGCTTCTGATCTGGCGCGGCGCGCTCATTTCAACCGTTTTTTTGATGGATCACACGCGGCCTAGGCGAATGAGTGGTGGGAGCGGTCAAACGCCAATGTCACCATTCGACAAAATCGCGCTCTTTATCGACGCCGCCAACCTTCACGCAACCTGCAAGGCGCTTGGCTTCGACATTGACCTACAGGCGCTTGCTCGGGGAGCTTCAGAGCCGCGGCACGGTGCTGCGAGGAACAGGAATGTTCGCCAATCAGGCCGCTCATCGATTGGCTCAGGTATAACGGCTATACGGTTGTCACCAAGTTGACCAAGGAATTCATCGACGCCAGCGGCCGCCGCAAGGTCAAGGGCAACATGGATATCGAGCTGGCGGTCGACGCCATGGAGCTTGCCGAGCATATCGACCAGATGGTCCTGTTCAGGGGCTTTATGGCGATCCATTCATGGTCGGCGAGTTCGTAGCGCATGATTCGAGCCCCCAGTGCGCGGCGAGTTTGAATCACAGGGCGCCGGCCAAACGCAACGTCCTGGCCTGGCCGCGGTCATCGCTCACGGTGGAAACGCCCATGAATCCGCCCGATTCCATCGATGCGCGATGTCCGCTGCTACGCAGGCTCCAGGGATTTCCAAACAGCCTAAATCCTAGCCCGACTTGCGCAAAAGATGTGCAATCAATGATTGCTGTAACAAAAATTTCAACTAAATCTTGGTAAAAATTTACTGGATGGCCTGCAGCATGACGACGTTTAGGAAACATCGTCTTCCAATATTTTCCATTTGTGCTGTCGCTCATTTCGCAGGAGTCCCTTGCCATGCTTTCGCGCTATTCGATCAGGAGCAAACTCGTCGTCGTTATTTCTTTGCTCCTTCTCGTGTTCGGCGGCACTGGCCTGCTCGCCATCAGCAACATGCGGCTCATCCAGGGGGGCGTCGCTGAGTTCCAATCCCGTTGGCTGCCCGCGGTCCGCCTGCTCGGTAACCTCAGAGCCTACACCATCCGATATGGCAGCGTCGTGCGGGATCACATTCTGGAATCCGACTCCGCGAAGAAAGCCTCAGCCGAGAAGCTTCTTGCCGACCTGACGCGCGACATCGAAAAGGAGGGCGCCGCCTACGAGCTGCTGCTCTCCTCTCCGGAAGAGCGCAAGCTTTACACGGACTTCCAACAACTCTGGAGCGCGTATGTCGCGCAAGTTCCAGACGTGCTCTCTGCGTCCCGCAGGAATGATATTGCCACTGCCAGCGATCTGATCGTTCATCAAATGCAGCCGCTGCGTCAAGACAGTGGACAGGCCCTGCTGAAGGCAATGGACATCAACAACAAGCGTGCAGCGGCCGCCGGTCAAAGTGCTGAGCAGACCTATGCCTTCGCGTTTGCTCTCATTGTTGGGACTCTTGTCCTCACCTTGGTACTCAGTTCTATCGTCGGCCTATTGCTGTTGCGCGACATCTCAATGGGGATTAGATCCATCATTGCGCCGATGCGGGCATTGGCCAACGGCGATGTTACCGTGGCGGTCCATAGCCGGGCCAAGCATACCGAGATCGGCCAAATGGCCGCTGCCCTGCAGGTCTTCAAAGAGTCCCTCATCGCAAAGCAAGCCGCGGACAAGCTTGCCGCAGCAGAGGCCGAGGCTAAGATCTTACGCGGTCAGCGGATTGACCAGATTACTGGCGGCTTCCGATCAATGATCGGCGAACTCGTCGCCGCGCTATCCACCTCCTCCGGCGAACTGGAAGCGGCCGCAGAGACTCTATCTAAGACTGCTGATACAGCCCTGCATATTTCGGCAACAGTGGCCGCGGCCTCCGAAGAAGCATCTCTCAACGTTCAGACTGTTGCGTCCGCTACTGAGGAGATGACATCGTCCGTTAGCGAGATCGGCCGACAGGTTGAGGCATCGACCAAAATCGCGAGCGAAGCGGTTCGTCAGGCTGCAGAAACCAATCATCGGATCAACAAATTGTCCACGGCAGCAACGCGCATAGGCGATGTTGTCAGCCTTATCACGACCATCGCAGGGCAAACCAACCTGTTGGCTCTGAACGCGACGATAGAAGCGGCGCGGGCTGGAGAATCCGGCAGGGGCTTTGCGGTCGTTGCTTCCGAAGTTAAAGCCCTCGCCGGCCAGACCGCGCGGGCGACCAGCGAGATAAGCGAGCAGATCAGCGAGATACAAATCGCAACGCAGGAATCCGCCGACGCGATCAAACATATCAGCACAACAATAGATCGCATCTCGGCGATTACGGCCGCAATTGCCGCTGCCGTGGAAGAGCAGGCCAATACGACCGGAGAAATTTCGCGCAGCTTGCAGCATGCCGCCCGGGGAACGGTACAAGTCGCTTCGAACATAACTGAAGTAAAACAGGGCGCAGTCGAGGCAGGATCAGCATCCTCGCAGGTGCTATCGTCCGCGCAGTCTCTCACGAGAGAACGCAGTCGCTTGGAACACGAAGTCCAGAGATTTCTCTCTGCCATCCAGGCCGCTTAAGCGCGCATTTCGAGCCATTTCCAGTGCCGCATATTCAACAATCACGCCAGCAATCCAAAAATAGATCTGGAGATAGCCATGGGGACGGTCGTTCATTTCAAGAAAGCTGGTCGGCCGCTATTACCGTTCGAGGTCCAAGAAGGTGAGCGCGTTCTTGCGGAGGCACTGGACAGACTCACGAAAGCGAGGCTGTGGACCGCCGTGGGCCATCTCCAGACAGCCCTGATAGGCGCCGACAAAATTCGCGACCGACTGCCGGCCGGACCGATCAAGGATGATTTCGAGCAGAAGCTGGCGGCGCTTATACGGCACCTCTCCTATTTGCGCGAACAGGTCGAGCAATTGTAGCCTCATGATGGAGACACAGTTCGGAAGCCAGTGAGGTCACCAAGTGGCTCATCGCGTCATTTGCTGCGGTTGCATAAAGGCGGCGGGGTACCAGAGCGAAGCCGGCATCGACGAAGATTTATGATGGGGTGGACGCCCCGCCCGACGGCATCGATGTGCCAAAGTGGAGGTGTTGAGCACCACTTAAGGGAGGCGTCCGTGTCACAAGTTATCACAATCGGTCTGGATATCGCCAAGCACGTTTTTCACGTTCACGGAGCGGATGGGCGGGGTCGAGCGATGTTCAGCAAGCGGATCAGCCGAGGAAAGCTGCTGGATTTCTTCGCGGCGCAACGGAGTTGCACGGTAGCGCTGGAAGCATCTGGTGGAGCACATCACTGGGCTCGTCAGCTGACCCAGCTTGGCCATGAAGTTCGGCTGATCCCGCCCGCCTATGTAAAACCATTCGTGAAGCGGCAAAAGAACGATGCGATCGACGCCGAAGCGATATGCGAAGCGGCGCAGCGGCCGAGCATGCGGTTCGTGGCCATGAAGAGCGAACAGCAACAGGCGGCGGGCCTGGTGTTTCGGACCCCTGATCTGTTAGTGCGGCAGCGAACCCAGCTCATCAACGCGATGCGGGGGCACCTCACTGAATATGGTTGGATTGCACCCAAGGGGCCGTCGCACGTGGCGACGCTTGCTGATCTGATCGAGGTAGAAGCGATGACCAGCTCGCTTCCCGAAGCGGCCCACACCATGTTCCGATTGATGTTAGACCTGTTCGCCGGCCTCAACGGCAAGATCGCAGATCTCGACAAGGAGATCGCGCGACGCGCTCGCGAGGACGAAGTATCGCGCAGGCTGATGACCGTTCCTGGCATCGGCCCGATCTCCGCCACCGCGATCGCCGCTCTAGCACCGCCGGCCGAGACTTTTGCCAAAGGTCGCGACTTAGCGGCCTGGCTCGGTCTCACGCCCCTTCAAAGATCTACGGGCGGCAAGCAGAAGCTCGGCGCGACATCCAAAATGGGCGAACGCACGCTCAGGCGCCTCCTCATCATCGGCAGCAGCGCCGTAGTGCAGCAGGCAAGCAAACGGGGCGCGCCAAAGGGGTCGTGGCTCGAACAGATGCTGGCTCGCAAACCGCGCATGCTGGTAACGGTGGCGCTCGCCAACAAGGGCGCGGATCGTCTGGGCGCTACTTGTAAAGCAGGAAAACTACAGAGCTCCGGTCGCCGCCAAGGCGTGAGCCTGGCGGGCCTGAGGTCGTCACAGGTGCAGTCGGTCGAAGGAGAGTATGGCGCAACAGTCGGCGAGACGGGGCTGGAAGAACCAGATGTACTCATCGTGCCTGGAGCACGCATTTATGATTTGGTTCCGGTCCGCGAACTCCCATACAGGCCTGCAGCTCCATCGCTGCATCAGAAGCCGGACAGATGGCAGCATCCGACTACGTGCCAATCTTCCTCTAAAATACCGCTTGCATCCGGCGGGGCGTCCACAGATGAGTACGCGCCCTAACAAGCCGGGCGTTGCATAGTAGCGCGCGGTTCGCGGCAGCGTGGCTCCCCGCCCTTGTGGGGCAGGCGGAGCGGCCCCGCCCTTGGCTCCATGGAGCCTCCATGGGGCGGGGTATTTGTTGGACGGTCAGCCAAAGTGGAGGCCCTTGCACAATGAGCGAATACAGTCCCCCCCAATCCGATTGGTCCGCCGCGTGAAGAAAAGAGCCGAGAGCCGGACGAGCGATACGGAGTAATCTCACCCGGGTGAGAGTGATAATGAGCAATTTTATCCTGTGCTGTTGGCTGTCATGGCGTCATGGGCTTCTTGCTGGCCGGACGAGTGGCGCTTGCTTTAGCCGTCTTCGTTTCCGCTACATCGGTATCTTTTTTGGATGGATCGCACGCGGCCTCGCGAATGAGTGTAGCGAGCGCGGATTGCGGCCCGCCGTTGACTTTATAAGCTCATTGCGACGACAACTCCCACGCCGAGGACATATATCCATCCCTCGTGAAAATCGAAGAAATTCGAATTGAAGAGGGGAGCTGGTGATACTTCTGGATCACTACAAGGAGCCCGCCCAGCTCGCCAATCCGTCTTCGTATCGACGTCGTTAAGCCGTTTATGCCGTGTCATTCGGCCTGCAATTTTGGGACGCCGATTGATACTCCAATAGAAGTGGTGCTCCGGGCGCACCGCACAGTGCAGATTTGAGCTTGACCCGCGGCCGGTACTCAGCAACCATACGTAGATTGATTGAGGAATCACCGCCTAGTGGCGTCGAGGTGGTGCTGAAAGATAAGCTCGGCGTCATCATGACAATGCAAAGCATATTGTGACGTTTCATAGACTCGCGTCGTGGACGACGCGAACAGACATATAGGATAATAGCATGCGGCTTCTTATTGTCGGCACCTTGAAGGGCCAGCTCACGACAGCCACCAAGATCGCCATCGACAATGGCAAGACCGTTACCCAGACCGAGGATTATGAACTGGCGATGCGGGTTTTGCGCGGCGGCGAGGGTGCCGACCTGCTCTTGGTCGACGTCGGGCTCGACATCCGCGACCTCGTAATGCGGCTGGAAGCCGAGCACATTTACGTGCCGATCGTCGCCTGCGGCATCACCAACGACGCCCGCGCCGCGGCCGCGGCGATCCGTGCCGGCGCCAAGGAATATATCCCGCTGCCGCCGGAACCGGAACTGATCGCAGCGATTTTCGTAACGGTGGCCGACGAGGCCCGCGACTTTGTCTACCGGGACGACGAGATGGCGCGGGGTATCATGCTCGCCCAGCAGATCGCCGCCTCCAGTGATACGAGTGAAACTATTCTATCCTAATGCTTCGGGGCCTTCATGCGATGGAAGGCACCGGTGACGCCATGACCATGGTCGGTTTACCGCACCGTTGGTACCGGGGGGATAGCGCCGGTCGCAATGTGTTTCACATCGTGCTGTCCGCGGGCGGAGCTTGACCGGATGCGTACGTCCAAATAGCGACGATGCCTGTGGACACGGCTTTCTCCGTCGCAAGCGGCTATGGCTCGCTCGATATCGTCGGCAATAAGGGAATCCCGGAACCGAGCCAATCGCCAATTGGCGAAGAGCGTCCTGGTCAGCGCTGAACTACGCCAACCTCGTCGTTGGTCGGTGGCGGCTACGCCCTCATCTGATCGCGCTGAGCCGCATCGATGCTACGCCTCGCGTCCTGCGAGGCCACGCGCTCGGCTACAGCGTCGCGCATCACGTCTTCGGCTTCGTCCTCTGGGCATGATAGTCTGTAACCATGCGGCGTAGGCCGCAGGATCAACGCTTCAGCAGTTTGGGGTTTTCCTTGTAGAACTTGATGAGCTGGATCAGGTTTACGAAGACCGTCCCTCCGATGGTTGTCCTGTAGGGCATGATCGGTGGTTATCCCCGGATCAAGGCGAGCGCTTCGGCATGAAGCCGCGGCGTTGCGGTTGCCAAAATGCACCCTTCCGAGTGAATCGAGAGCGGGCATCCCTCCCAATCGGTGATGCAGCCGCCGGCGCCCTGCACGATCGGCACCAGCGCCATGTAGTCATATGGCTGAAGCCCCGTTTCGAGAACGATGTCGCAGTGTCCCGACGCAAGCAGGCCATAGATGTAGCAATCGCCGCCGAAACGGCGCATCCGCGCAGCTCGCGACAGCCGCTCGAATGACTCCATCTCGCCTTTGCGGAACATGTCAGGCGATGTGGTGTAGAAGCGTGCGTCGGCGACGCTCTCGCATGCGCTGGTCCGTGCCAATCCATCGCCGAACCGCGCTACGCCGGGCTTCGCCATCCACCGCTCGCCCGAAAAGGGGACGTCGATCAGACCGCAGAATGCTTGCTGCTGATAGGTCAACGCGATCAGCGTGCCGAACAAGGGAAAGCCGCTGATGAAGCTCTTGGTGCCGTCGATCGGATCGACGATCCAGGTGAAAGCGCCACCTAGCTTGTTTCCGATCTCCTCGCCGATGATGCCATGCTCCGGAAAGCGCGCCTCGATCCTTTCCCTGAGACGCAGCTCGACGGCTCGATCGGCAATCGTCACCGGACTGGCGTCGGATTTGGCGGCGACGTCCAGCGGAGTGCGGAAATAAGACAGCACGATGGGCCTGACCGAATCTGCGAGTTCAGCGGCGAATGACAGATAGACGTCGGCATCGTCTGCCGTGACGGCATGCTGGGCCATTTCGAGCGTTCGGCGCGCTGCTCGAGGGCCGTTTCGGGATTGCCGAGCGCTTTCGGTGAAGGTGCCGATGGTAGCCATTGTATCATTCCCTTTGTTTTCTCGGGCCGCGCCGATCACGTCCTCGATGGCGGTCGTGAGACCGGAGACGGTCGCGTCAATGCGGAATTCGCGTCGCGCGGCCTCCCCAATACTTCCAGTCCCGCTCATCAACGGTTACGAAGAGATCGTCCGCTGGGAAGAAGCAAAAGAACACCGTTGGCACGAGATCTCTTCATTTCGCGCCTGCGGTTGCGGTCCAGCCACGGCGTCCCGGTCCGGAACGCGCCAATATTGGCTCAAGCAATCCGCTTAGGCGGCTCCAGGCTCCCGCCCCAAACGTCCTGCGTCTGCCACCAGGATTTCAAGAGTCGTTTCGCGACAGCGGCGGGATCATCGTCCTTGCCAAGGGCGGCCTGATACGCAACGCCACTATCCTTGAACTTGTTAAGCAGTACGTATCCATCCTCGACCTTGTATTGTCCTTCCGCTATCTCGCCGGTATCGCCCTTCGCGCCCGACGGGGACCGAACGATAACACTAAGGCTGCGATAGTCATGCGGCATTTGGACACCCTAGATATGTGATTTGTCTATTAACGACTTGCCGATCAACGTCGCGCGCGAGGTGCCATATGTGTTCGTCAAACGCTACGACATTGCCCCTCCACCTGATCGAGCATGACCGGTGAAGGAAACTGCCCAGGCATCTTTCGGGCAGTGCCTGACTAACCCCGTCCCCTGACCAAAAGCTGACGGCCACGATCAATTCCTCGAATTCGGGAACTTGCGGGGCGCGATGCACCCCGGTCAACTTAGAACAGCGATGCTACAAGCCTCAAACTTGTCAGAGTTTTCCAGCCGCGCAGGCAGCCCTCGTCTTTGTCAAGGTCTTCACCGATCGTGGCGCCTTGATGAACCTTGCGGCCATCAGGCCACTCAGCAACCGCGGGTTCAAGGCTCAAGGGCTGACCGTCAAAAACAAAGACAACTTCGTCATCTTCGATTCGCTTTGACGATCTCAGCGTCGGAGGTTGATTGGGTAGTCGGCCCCTTCCACTTCATTCGGCCGTGAATACGCCAACCCAATTACATGCTTGGAGCAAACTGTATCGGCGCTGCATCGAATTGGCGCGGAACATGAGGCTTGCCTTGTGGCCGCCAGCCAGTGCTCTTTCCACCCACCGTGCAGAAAGACAGCGGATGACAATCTCTTTGCGCTGATTATCGCCGTGATTGCAATGCTAAGGTACGCTTGGTGTTTGCCCAAGACCGATATGGTCAGTGTATTCGCAATACTGTCATGTTAGGCATTTTCCTCGGAGTCGCCGCTGGCAATGCGACTTGGGATTTTGTGAATAGCTATGTTTCGCCGCCATGCAAACGCTTACCGCATCATTCGATACTGGCGCTCGGTTCGAGCGAGCCTTGATCAAATTTGCTCATCGCGAGATGGTCCGCCCTCACAACGCGGACTGGCGCGCCGGAGACTGCTAGTCTGGCAATCGCGTTCCACCCAAGGGCCAAGGCGAAGGAATGAAAGTCAATCATATCGTGCTTAGGAACCGGTCTAGACGATGGAGCAAGGAAGAGGACAAGCGCCTGCTCGAACTCACGTCAAACAACGAAATACCGAAGCGCATTTCTATCCTACTCGAGAGAAGCGAACTCGCTGTCGTTCAGCGGATGAGGAAATTGCGCGTGTGGCGTCCAAACTCCGGACCTCCTGAGAGGCCAGACAAGCGATAAGCGAAGACGCCGAGCGCGATCACCACCGTGCCGGAGGAGGCGCCGACCCCGGAGCACATCGCCGTAAAGCCGGGACAGAAACTCCGCTTCCGGCCCCGCCCACGTATGAGAGCCCGCCTATGACCGATAAGCCAGAGAGAGAAATAACGCACGAACGGGCCGCGCTGCGCGGCGATGAACGCGCCAAGGCCTGCCCGTTCTGCGGCGGGATGCCCGAGGTCGAGCTAGGCCTGACGGCAAGGATCGCCTGCATCGAGGTCGACTGCCTTAATCCTATCGTTCATTCGCCGACGCTCGCAGACGCGCTGGCCTTCTGGAACATGCGCCGGGCGTCCGGACCGGCGGTAAGCTTGACCGGCGAGCACGGCTCGAGGAGAGCGACTTCCTCGAGAGCTAAGATTGGCAGATGGCTCTCGATTGTCGCGGGCCGTAATCTCCGCCACGCAGAGACCGGGGATGATCATCCCATGACCAAAACCCTCGTTGAATTTATTGGCGGCCCCGCACATGGAGCCAGGATGACGCGTCCGCGCGTTGCGACAGTAAACGTTCCTACTCCGAGTTTCGGCAGGTTCGCATACACGATCCGACGTTGCCGCGACGATGACGGCAATCTCGTCGAAATCCTGGCGCCTGCCGGTCGCGAAGTCGATCCCGCCTTTCTTGCCAAGCGAGGACTCCGGAATTGATGGTGGAGGGACCAAGATCTCCGATATGCTGTCGCCAGGGACTTTATGGAGAATGTAGCGATGACGAAGGAACCTGACGACGTCCGCGTGTCGAGGAGATCGAAATCGACGAGTCGGCTGCGATCATAGTTGGGCAGATCGATGATGAGATCACCGTCGCTATTGCGAGCGTTGTCGGCGTTCATTTCCGGGTAACGCGGATCAGGCGCTCAAACTCTCTCGCGCCTTGGCTGTGGCCGCGGAGAATGCGGCTAAATTCCTGGCATCTATCGAGACGTAACGGCGCAGAGGACACCAAGAGATGCAGGCGGATTTTTCCAGCCGGAGTCGAGCGATTGTCCCGTCGGACACCGACACAAAGAGGGGCTTGGGCGCGAGAGGCGAAGCTCCAGCAAAACGGTCTGTTCACTCTTGCGCGTCAATCAAATCGCGCACCAGCGACAGCACTTCCGATCCTGAGTCTTCGGTGTCGGTGATTTGTTCGATAACAGCGTCGGTCACATTGAGGAGCGCGCGTCGAGCCGCTTCCCTGTCCTCGTTTCGCTGTCTGAAGTACGCGTCTATCAGGGGCCCAAGTCACCGTACTCCTTCAGGCCATGATAGGCAGCGCTGGCGGCTTTTAATTCTATTCGCGCGGCGTCATCTACACATGCATCCGAGAGCTTCAAACAACGTTTTTCGATGCGCTCGTCTTCGACCTCGTGATTCTTTTGGCGGACCACCCAACGATCCGCTCGCGCTCGGGGAAGCATGGATCGAGTAAGCGCCAATTGCAGCCGTCATCAGAAGGAGCAATCCGAAATCGACCATCAGCCCACCGGCGATTTTGATGTTTGCAAGCACTTGCTGTCGCTTTCTAAAGATTTCAATTTGGCGAGTTTGAGGTCTTGCTCAATCAGATTGAGGCCGGTTTCCAGCTTAGCCCTGCTGAACCGTCGCAATCTTTTTGTATGGTCGCTCGTATCTGAGGATGGTTTTGCTCCAGCGTGGCGATGCGTGATCAATCGTGAGTTTGGCATTCGCTTGAACGGTTTCAAGCTGTTGATCTGCACGTCGACCTGGATCGCGTGCCATCGGTAACGGCACTATCAGCGTGTCACACCTACTGCATCCAAAGTTCCGCGCGCGTGCAGCTAAGCGAATGGATCCCCGATATGAATCGAAACGCTTAACGAGTGACCGACATTTGCCCTGTATTGAAGTCTAACTTCGGCGGCACAGACAGTCGCACCAGCCCTCCGGCGCCATTCACATGATGACGACAGGACTGAGGTGCAAACTGTCGAAGAGCTCAAGCTAAATGATCTCGAAGTATCTCCGGCGTTCAAAGTCGGTGACCCGATGTTGAACGGCTTCCCATTCCCAACGGCGGGAGCAAGAAAAGGCTTCAACAAACCTTTCTCCGAAGACATCATTGGCCGCTGGAGACTGTGCAAACCGATATGTTGCCTCTGATAGGCTTTGAGGCAGTCTCGCAGACGGACGACACATCTCCACGCTTGCATCACCGACGATCGAAGCCGGTAGGGCCACATCTGTTTCGACGCCCAGTATTCCGGAACCAATGGCACATGCGAGGGCGAGATATGGGTTCACGTCAGCGCCAGCCAGCCTATACTCCAGGCGATGGGCAGACGGATCTCCCGGAATCGCCCGAACGGCGCAGGAGCGGTTGTCAACTCCCCAGCTTGGACAGATTGGCGCCCACCAGCCAGGTACCAATCTCTTGTAGCTATTGAAGTTCGGCGCAGCGAGCACACAGAAATCATTCATGTATTCTAGTTGTCCGGCGATGAATTGCCTCATAAGCTTCGAAACGTTAGCGAACGCATCGCTGTCGTAAAAGGCATTCTGACCATCCGAGGACATCGAGATGTGAATATGGCCGGACTGGCCGGGCCATTTCTCGGAAACCTTGGCCATGAATGTAGCCATCATGCCTCGCGTTTGCGCCCACGCTTTTATCATCGACTTGAATATGGTTGCTCGATCGGCAGCTTCCAGCGCATCACAATGACGAAGTGACGCTTCAACCACGCCAGGCCCCGTTTCAAAGTGCAGTCCGCTTAGAGGTATTCTCGCCTTCTCACAAAGCGCCAAGATCTCATCGAACAGCTCATGTTGAGCGACAGAACGCGCAATCGAGTAGCCGAACGGCCCGCGTGTTAAAGGAGCCCATTCGCCGAACGGCTTGTCTTCAATTGTGTCGGCGTTCTCCTTGAACAGCATAAACTCAAACTCGAACCCGGCAGTGCAGCCGTAGCCGTGGTCAGCAGCCCTTCTCAGGACCTTACGCAGAATACCGCGTGGGCAGATGTTCTCATGTGCGCCCGTGAACTCGGCGAGGTAGAGATATTGATCGCCGACATAAGACACCGAACGGCCGGTGCCTGACAGGATACGCAGATCAGCATCTCCGAATGCTGATAGCGGCTTTTGCGTGAAACTGGCCGGAATGATCTGATCCGAACAATCCCACGCCAGCACCGCTTCAGAGAACTTGATAACTTTATCTCCATCCGAGAGATCTTCACCTAAGACGTGTTTGCCTCGCAGGACGCCATCGAAGTCGCTTACGCCGATCATCGCCGCGCGGGCTGGATTCGCCCCGGTCAACCTGGCACCAGTTGGCATTAGTCGCGATCCATTAAATCGAACACCTGATCCATCCGCATTGCTCGCAACTTGCGATAGTCATCCTCAAGCTGTGTCGAGTCGCTATTCACGAGATAAACGATGCCTGGTGTCGACGCCAAGTCGATCGTCGGAACCAGCTCTTGACCAATCGGAACGAATGCAATGGCATCCGCGAAGCTCGGTAGCTTGCGGATTGTTTCGAGTCCCGGGTGACCGGCAACGACACCGCCTATATCGGAGATCAGCGAGACGCATAGTGCGTGAGCCTGCCGCTTGTAGGGCCCGCGCAGCCTCATGTACTCACCAAAGCCCTTAGGATCTGCGTAGCGCCAGGCCGTCAGCGTCATATGGTTGTGCCCCAACGCCATGGTTCGTGCTTTTGCCGACATGGTCCCTTGAAGTCTCGCTCCGAAGTCCACCAGAACCGGCCCCCGATGATCGACAATGATCTCAGCATGAGCCGGTCCGTCGACGATCTGAAGCGCCTGCAACGCACGCACCAAGTAGTCGGACAGCTCCTGAACGATTGGTTCGCTGCCGCCCAACAACCTCTCAAGTGAGCAGACCGATGATGCCCCCTCAATAGGAACGGTGTCATAGGTCCAGGCCTCCGTAACGAAGGCTTCCCCGTCGATCGAGACGGCATTTACGGTGTATTGCTGGCCGTTTATTTTTTCCTGCCCAAGGGCAAAATGATTCAACGCTCCGACACGGTTCGTCTTCCCGACAATTGCGCTTAGAGCCCGCTGAATATCAGCATCTGTCGAGCAAAAGAATACATCCTCGGTACCCGTACTGTTCAGAGGCTTGATCACGATCTCGTCGAACTTCGCTTCACGCTTCCAGCTCGCGATCTCTACAGCACTGTCGGACACGACTTGTCTGATCGATCGCACGCCTGCAGAGGTCAGCGCGCAAGACAATCGCGCTTTGTCACGCCGAGCAGCCGATAGCGCGGTCCCATTTGAAGGTAAGCCCAGCCGCTCCGACAAAGAATCGGCGAGCTCAACTCCGGTCTCGCAGCCCGCGATAACGAACTCCAACTCCCTGCCATGGAGAGCCTGAAGATGATATTCAACGATGTCGTCATACCCCATGCGCTCGCTGGGGCGAATGACTTCATCATACAGATCCGCATTGAAATGCGATTGGAATATGGGTGGAATCTGTGCAGCCGACATCACATGCACCGTTCCAATTCCATAACGCTTGAATTCTTCCGGCAGGTACCGGCCGGTAGAGTATGCGTCTACGATTACACAGTTCCGTTCTTTCATGTGGATCTCCGATACTGCAAGTAGATGTTGCCGACAGCGACAGCCGTAATGAGAACATTTCCAACGAACGTATGTGACGAAGGCACGATGCGAGAATCGAAGTACTGGAACAGGAAGGTGATGATGGGGGCGGTGGACAGGACCATGTTGACAGTGAAGGGCTCTACGCGGCGAATGCCCTGCTGGATCAAGAGCAAAGGAACAAGGATCGTCGACAGCCCAATTGCTGCGATCGCAAACCAATGCTGCGAGATCTCGGGCACGATAGATGAATGGTCGACCAGGCCCAGCAGCAAGAGAATCGTTCCGTAAAAGCGATGCGCCAGCACTTGTCGGCCAGAAAACCCACGGTCGAACAGCAGTTTGACCAGTATATTTGTGAGGGCCAGCGATAGGCCGGCCACGATCGCCAAGACGATGCCAAAGGACGATCGAGCCCCCCACTCCACGCCCGCGTTGCCGCTGGCCGAGATCCAGATCATGTAACTTCCGATCGTTGCGATCGTAACGCTCACGACGATATCGGAAGCTGGAGGGGTGCCCTGGCGCCTGATCAGTGCGTTTAACCACACTGTTGCTGTGGGCCCGAGCGCCACCATGAAGGCGACGACGATCGCAGGTTCAGCGTATTTCAGCCCGATAAAGAGGCCGATCCAGCTGATCGCTGTCACGACATTGAGCGCGACGAAGACCAGGAGCGACCATTTCGCCACCCTTGCCTCGCCTCCCTCGTGGCGCGCCAGGAGATTGAACGTCAGACAAACCACAGCGAAGGACAGCAGGAGCGCGACGAACACATCTGCTTGCTGAAAATACGATGCCGCATAAACCTCGCCTGCCGCGCTCACGACGACATAAAGCGCCACAAAGAAAACTCCTAGAGCGAAGCGATTCGTCAATCGCTGCCTGCGCGGCGGCGCACGGCCCGCGGAGGACCAGGCGCGTGCATCGGCTCCGAGGGACTCTCCTTTCGACCTGCACGGACCACGTTTGGTTTGAAATGTCACAATCCGCCTCTAGTGCTTCTTAGCTCTGCAGTACCCAACACACGCCTCACCAAATGTCTTGAACAGTTGCTTGCTGAGGAGATCGGTTGAGACGTGCCATTCGGGGTGCCATTGCACGCCGATTTGCAGTGTCGGCGCGCCAATGACCGAAGCCGCCTCGACCAGGCCGTCAGGCGCCCACGCCTCCCGCCTCAGCGCCGGGGCAAGCGCCTCGATGCCTTGATTGTGCAGCGAGTTGACTTGCGCTTCGATCGTCCGCGCGATTGGGAAGAGCGCGCCATCGGAACATATCCTGACGCTGTGCGCGGCGTCGTACTGACGGTCTCTTGGACGATCTGGCTTCTCGGCATGCATCGCGCCACTTTCCGGCCTCCACTCCGCAAGCGATGGGCGGAGTGTGCCGCCGAAATAGACGTTGAGTTCCTGAAGCCCACGGCAGATGCCCAGAATAGGCATTCCGAGCGCCATGGCGCTCTCTATGGTTACGGCAGAGAGCCTGTCCCGCGGGCGGTCAAGGATCCCAACCTCAACGTCCTGCCGATCAGCCTCCGTCAAGGACGAAGGCGCTCTCAGGATGGCGGGGTCGATGTTCGATTCATCACCAGTCAACACCAGGCCGTCGAGCCGGCCTATGATCGCCGGGGCGACCTCCTCCCTCGCATCTTCCGCGTCGACCGTCGGCAATATGACGCACGCCACTCCCGCATGACGATGGAGTGCCTGCACGTATTTGCGCCGCAACCAGTCGCGATGCACACCATCCACCAAAAGACGGTTCGAAGTGACGCCGACCACGGCTCGGGCGCGCTCTGGCCGTAGCAACGTCACGCCAGCTGCCCTCGCGTGCGGACCTCGGCAACGGACTGCTCATACAACCGTCGATTTCGCTCTTTCAACTGAGTTATGACGCTAGGTTGACCTTGGGGTCCCTTGACAAAGAGTCCGCCCCAGGTCTCGGCAACCTTCGCGTAGTTCGGATCCTGCATTCGGATTTTCTGAGCTTTGCGCAACAGCCAAAACGGGATACCCGGCGAAAGGTGATGCTCGAGGTGGTACTCATCCAGATTCTGTCCGAGGATGGCCCGCTCAAGGAAACTTCCTTTCCGATTCCTGGTGAGATAGACGTTCTGCGTCTCGGTTTCGCACATAGGTGAGTGCTCGGCGAGCTCGATAAACCAGCCGAGGACCTGAAACGTGGTGAGATAGGGCACGATCCAAAATAGGACGACGATATGGAGCAGCCCAAGCGCATATGACCCGGCCAGGATGCTGATCCAGAAGAGATAGAAGCCATACTTGTCGATAAGTATGCCTGAGCGGCTCTGATCCTCGGCTTCTGTGATCGAAAACCGGTTGGTCCAAAGATACTTCAGATACGCCACTGTCGCGCCGCCGAAGATCGGCTTCCAGATCATGTTGAAAGCGTACCGCTCCGGAGGCTGCACGTCGTAAACGCCGCTGGCCAGGAAGAACTTCAGGTCGGGATCCTTGTCCGGGTCCCCGAGATAGGGATGATGCAAATAGACGTGCGAAATCCGGTAGGCCCAGTGGCGCTGGAACAAGGGATAGGAAGCGAACAGAATGCCGAGGACGTAGTTCCAGGTCGTGTTCTTCGCGAGCGTCCGATGAGCCGCGTCATGAGCGATGGTTGTCAATCCGCGCTGATAGGCACCAATCAGAAGAACGGCGAGCGGGTAGAGCCACCATGAGATGGACACGGTCGCGAGCGTGCACGCTGCGATGACAGCGTAATCTTTGGCAATATAGGCCGCTCCCGTGATGTTGTCGGGCCTCAGCTCGGAGAGCTGCTTATTGACCTCCCGGCTGAATTGAACGGCCTCATAGCGTGATGACCTCAGTTTCCAAGCGTCTGCCTGATTCATGAGAACCTCTTCCTGATCGCCTTGCTGGTTGTCAGATTGCGGAAAGCGCCTTGTCCAGATCGCGTACGATGTCATTGACATCTTCGATGCCGACGCAAAGTCGGATCGAGCCGCCATATATGCCGGCGGCTTCGCGCTTTTCCCGCGGGACTGTGGTGTGGGTCGTCGAGACAGGATGAGTCACGAGCGTTCGGGCATCGCCTACATTCGAAACGTGATACATCAAGTCGACGTTCTGGATGAACTTGCGCCCAGCCTGCTCGTCCTCCACTTCGAACATGACCATCGCCCCGTGTCCGTATGCAGTATTGAGTGTCTGTTCGACGGTTTCCCGATCGGCGCCTTCAAAGAGCCCCGGGTAGAAGACACGGCGCACTTTAGGGTGCTCCTTGAGAACGTCGGCCACGATCCTGGCATTCGCGCAGTGCTGCTTCATGCGAAGGGGCAGCGTTTCAAGCCCTTGGATCAGTTGAAAGCTCGCAAACGGGGCGATGGCCGCGCCGGTATCGCGCAACCAGGTCATGCGAGCCTTGAGCAGAAACTCGCTCTTTCCAAGATCGTCGACATCGCGCACCGCGTTATGCCAGACAATTCCGCCATGCGCATCGTCGGGACGGTTGAACAAGGGAAAGCGAGAGGCTTTCCGGTAGCTAAACTCGCCGTTGTCAACGATCAGTCCGCCAAGCGTCGTGCCATGGCCGCATATATATTTCGTTGCGGAGTACGTCGTAATCGCAGCGCCGAGATCTGACGGCCGGCATACCAGTGGCGTCGTCGTATTGTCCACGACCAAAGGCACGCCGTACTTTCGGCCGATCTCCGCCAGCTGCTTGACGGGGAGCGGAATCAGACAGGGATTCGAAATCACCTCTCCGAACAGGCATATCGTGCGATCATCAATGGCACGCTCGAACGTCTCGGGCCTTCGAGGATCTGCCGTCCTCACGCTGATCCCAAGACGCTTTAATGTATTGTGGAGCAGGTTCCAGGTATTGCCATATAGATAGGGAGAGGCGACGACATTGTCCCCCACTTCGCCACTTGACAGGTTGACGATAGCCAGGAACGTCGCCGCTTGACCTGACGCAACGGCGAGCGAGTCGCGTCCCATATCGACGGCGGCGTAGCGCTTTTCCAGCGCGCGGGTCGTCGGATTGATGATCCTCGTGTAGGTGAACCCATCGGCCTTGACGTTGTAGACGTCAGCAATGTGGTTTAGATCGCCATCGAGTTCATAAGCCGTATTCTGGTAAATCGGCACTGCGACGGCTTTCGTCACCGGGTCGCGTCGATAGCCCGCATGCAGAACAGCAGTCTCGGCGGAAAACGGCAGCTGCGGGTCCCCGGCCGCTCGAGCCGGCATCTTTACGCGAGCCCCGCATGCCTCATGGCTCGACATCGGCCTTGCTGACCGAGCCTGACCGGACCGGAAATATGTACGAAAAGCGCACCCCAACTGCTCGATCCAGCTGGATTGGATTTCCCCAATACAACCGACGCGAAAACTCCGCGTCGGAAGATGCAGCTTCGAGTAGACGTAAAGGTTGTGGGCCGCCAAGTGGCGATACAGCCCATCGAATCCTGCCTGGTCCACGATTCCAGACGGCGCACTGAACGCGACGCAGACCGGCGACTGCAAGTCCGGGGACAGCAGCGGAGACACCACTCCTTCGAGTTCTTTGACGAGATCGTCCCTGACCTTCTCGTACCTGCAGCGCCTGGCATCGATGCCCTCCTCGTGCAGAATCTTCAAGGCCTTTGTCGTTGCCTGAACGATGTGGGTGGGAGGGGTCGATCGCCACTCACCCGTGCGCTCGAGCGAGAGCCATTGATCTCTCACGTCGAGCACAAACGACCTCGGTTCTTGAACCGCATTCTCCAGCAGCTCGCGAGACGCGATGACAAATGCCACTCCCGGCGGCCCTTCTATGCACTTGTTGCTCGAGGTGACCAGGACGTCAGGTCCACGCTGGCTCAGGTCGATGTTGAGGGCGCCGAAAGAACTCATCCCATCGATGATGGTCTTTACGCCACGTCGCCTCGCCTCCTCCACGATTGCGTCCAGCGGATTGACGATTCCAGTTGTTGTCTCACAATGCACGAGACATAGGTGCGTAACGCCAGGATTTCGGCTCAGATACTCGCCAATTTCTTGAGGATTGAAAGGATCGGTCGCTCGCTTGACAAGCTTCAGTGCTTCGACGCCCCATAACCGCAAAATTTTTAAAATGCGCTCGCCATAGATGCCGTTTATGCAGACGAGCGGCCTGTGGGCTCGGGACACAAATGAAGAGAGAGCGGCTTCCATTGCAAAGGAGCCGCCTCCCTGAATAGGCACCACCGAATAGTCGTCAGAATTTCCCAGCAAGTTGAGCATCAGCCGCCTCATGCAGGCGGTCACTTCCTTGAACTCGCAATCGCGCGATGCGAGATCAAGCTGCATCTGGCTTCTGACCGCCAGCGATAACGACAATGGACCAGGCGTCAGCAAAGAGCGCTGTCTTATCAAACCATTCCTCCTCAAGTTGTATTCGTCAATGGATCTGGAGTACGCCCACCCCACCAGGGAGCCCCTGTGGCGAGCGTCGACTTCCTCGGTCAACAGCTTCGGGTCAAACGCCATGGATCGCGGGCGCGTTTCGGGTCGCTGTCCGAAAACCCTGTCGGATGACAACCTCCATATCTCATCCCAGATGCAGAACGATCTTTCACAAAGCTCCTCACCGATGCCATTCAGACCTCCCAGAAATTGGCTTTGCCACCGCGCCCTCGCACGCAATTGGCGCCGACGCGCGCTCTCATCCAGCCATCACGCATGCGCAGGCTTGAGCGCGGTCCTTCTTGCGTCGCGAAGCGGCAGGTCGGCCGACCGACTTACGTGTGAACCTGTGCCATTCAGGCAAACTTGACGTTAGGAAAACGATGCAGTCGGATCATCGCGCCCGGATGCAGATCAAGGCATGGCACACTTGATGATCGTCGTTGGCGACGGGAGTCTGCTGCGTGGGCTTGAGACTTGATGCATTCGCACTCCGTCGCGCGTTGGAGGGTTTTGGACGCTGATGACTGTCGTTGTCCATTTCGAGATCGTACAACTTGACGTTAGGGGCGTTTCAACCCTTTCCGAGATTTTCTTGCGTGAATTTTTCCTGACCGCACTCCCATCTGGCGGCGAGAAGCCGACGTAGGCAGCAGAGTGCGGAGATTCACAGCGAGCTAGAATAATTTGAGAGTTCGACATCAGGACTGTCGGCATTCCGCCTGCGAGCGCGCTACCTGCAGGTAAGTGATGCCCCAATCTTCCCGTTCACGTACGATTCCTCGCCACCCCCAGATGGAGGACCGAGCTTCTCCCCGGTGCCGGCGAGATCCTCCTGGATGCTGGTGCCTGGAAAGTGTACGCCCTCGTCGCACATGACTGCCGGTATCACGTCGTTGCGCTTGAATGGAGCGGCCTTGTCAGGGTGTGGTCGGGTCCGGCTTGAAGGCAATTGAGCGACCTGGATCGCTGGCCGTTTAGCAACGGTCAGTTTGACACCTTTCGGCGAGTCGCCGCAGAACATGTCGTCCTGCTTTGCTAGGCTACGTCGAGCCGACTCCAGATGAGTGGCACGTGTCCCTCTCTGAAAGCGATCGCCAGGCTGGCAGCATCTCTCGGTTCTGCACGCCGCTTCGCGGCGAGAACGTCTCACGGATCAATCATCGCCAAGGTGAGCGTGCCGTGGTTGACGGCTGGTCCAAAGCGTGAGCCCCAGGGTGAGCCGGAGTTCCATCGCGTCTCGGCACTCAATGAACGCAAGTACCTCGGCGGTGAGGCGCTCTGGTTCGACGGATCGCACCTCCGAGCCGTTCTGCTCGCGTTGGCTCCTCTGCAGCGCCTGCTCGTTGATGGCGAGCTCGCGTTCGACGCGGTCTACCGCGCGGTCGAACAGGTTGACGGTTGAAAAGAGCAGATCATCAAGCGATCGTCCTTGTCGCCCGCCATGGATGAGCTCCCTTGCCTTTCGGCCGCGCCCATCGCCGCCTTCATGGCGATCAAGGACGGCAGGCGGGATGGAGCAGAATCCGAACCGCGGCGGAGGTCCGTAGCGCAGCGCAGGATGGCTAAGCTTCGCGGCTGCGTTGTCTCGCGATGCGAAGGCGCGGGGCAACGCGGGCGGTGTCCGCCGACGAGCGGCGGGCCAAAAGGAAGCAAGCTTCCCGAAAGCTGGCATGGCCGCGACAGGAAGGAGTCGTGGCCGACTGCTAAGTTCGGATTGGTCAATATACTGAAGCAAGCGCCCGCTCGCCGGATGCGGCCAGGCTCGGAAACCGAGGCGTCAGCCTCATACTGCGCGAGAGATCGAAGCCGGCCGAGACGCTGCCTGGCTCGGCTTTAACGGGAGCTTACGTGTCGCTGGCCGCACGCGTAGCAAGAAACGCTAAGCGAAAACCTCAACCTACTGGAAGTCGGACTTCCTCTCTGGCCTTTGTCATCGCGTCGTAGATTCTGATCTGGAGCATGGGACGGCGCTTCTTGAGCTCCTCCGCTCCCGCCCATGCTCCATCTCTGCTCGTGTACTCGGTCTTGAATTGACCATCCACTTCGAGCACGTAACCGGAAGCGGGCATTCGAGGAGTGGGTGCGACCATTTTGTTCCTTTAGAGTTGAAAAGTCCGATCGCAGGCCCCTGAGCCGAATCGCCTTGGCCGGGCCAGCAGGATATTGTACGAATCGATGGTGCGATGCGAGGGACATCTAACCATCAAGAATTGAGCGCGCCATCAAGACATCCACTACCGCTTCCGCTGAATGCTCTAGGGTCTGCTCCATGGTCCTGAGATGAATCTCCGGTGTTGTTGGTGCTTCGTAGCACGAATCGATCCCGGTGAAGTTCTTGATCTTGCCGGATTTCACCTTTGAATACAGGCCTTTTGGGTCTCGCCGCGCGCATTCCTCGATCGGCGTATCGACAAAGACTTCTATGAACTCTTCCTTGCCAACCAGGCCGCGCACCCTGTCCCGTTCGGCCCTAGAGGGCGAAATGAACGAGCAGATCACGATCAAGCCGCTGTCCGCCATCAACTTGGCAACTTCACCGACACGCCGAATGTTCTCCACGCGGTCCACCTCCGAGAAGCCAAGGTCCGCGTTTAATCCGTGCCGGAGGTTGTCGCCATCCAGCAGCATGGTATGCCGCGACATCGCAAACAGCTTTTGATCAACCAGGTTGGCAATCGTCGACTTTCCCGCGCCAGACAGGCCAGTGAACCAGATGACGCAAGGCTTCTGATTCTTGAGCGCGGCGCGCTCCCTCCTGTCCACGGATAGCGCTTGCCTAGCAATATTGGTGGCCCGCCGTAGCGGAAAGGCTATCATGCCGGCCCCGACCGTACGATTCGTGTAACGATCGATGAAGATAAATGATCCGGTCTTTCGATTGACGTCGTAAGGATCGAATACTGCGGGCATTGCGGTCGCAACATCGCAGAAGGCGATCTCGTTGAGGGAAAGCGTCCCGGCGGCCAGATGCTCACAAGTGTTGACGTCGATCCGATGCCTAATTGCGGTAATGCTGCCGGCAATCGTCTGCGATCCAATCCGCAGGACGTAACTGCGTCCGGGAGCGAGCGGCTCATTGTCCATCCAGATCACATAAGCGGCGAACTGGTCGGCGACCTTCGGTCGGTCGTCCGGTCGGGACAGAATGTCGCCACGGCCGATGTCGATTTCGTCTTCCAGTGTAATGGTAACCGCATCGCCGGCTTCGGCGCCGACAAGGTCGCCATCATGGGTCACGATCTGCTTGACGCGCGTAGTCCGTCCCGACGCGGCGACAACGATCTCGTCTCCTGCCGAGATACTCCCGGAAGCCACCGACCCGGCATAGCCCCGAAAATCCGGGTTGGGCCGGTTCACCCATTGGACCGGAAAGCGGAAAGCCTGGCTTGCGGTGCCGGACTGGATGTCAATGCTCTCCAAATGCTCGAGGAGGCAGGGACCATGATACCAGTTGGCATAAGCGGAGCGGTCCACGACGTTGTCGCCGTAGCGCGCCGAGATCGGGATCGGAACGATCGAGGTGAAGCCGAGACCGGCGCCAAAGGCCAGATAGTCATGGACGATCCGATCGAAGCACTCCTTGTTGTATGCGACAAGATCGATCTTGTTCACTGCCAGCACGACATGACGAATACCGAGCAGCGAACAGATAAAGGAGTGGCGGCGGGTCTGAACCATCACGCCTTTCCGGGCATCGATCAGGATGATGGCGAGCTGAGCATGCGAGGCGCCGGTAGCCATATTTCGGGTATACTGCTCGTGACCGGGAGTGTCGGCCACCATGAAGGAGCGCCGCGGCGTCGTGAAGAAGCGGTAGGCGACGTCGATCGTGATGCCCTGCTCCCGTTCGGCCTCCAGCCCGTCCACGAGCAGCGCGAAATCGATGTCATTCCCGGTGCTACCGTGCTTGATGCTGTCGCGTTCCAGCACCGTGAGCTGATCGTGGTAGATCATGTTGCTGTCGTGCAGTAATCGGCCGATCAACGTCGATTTGCCGTCGTCCACCGAGCCACATGTGATGAATCGCAGCTGATCCTTTGTCCTGGCGGGGACCGGTTCCATCGTCGGCTTTGTAAACATCAAAAGTAGCCTTCCCGCTTCTTCTTCTCCATTGAAGCGGCTTCATCGGCATCAATTAGGCGTCCCTGGCGCTCCGACACAGTCGCAGTCTGCATTTCTGCGACGATGTCTTCGATCGTCGTCGCATCGGATTCAATAGCCCCGCTCAAAGGATAACATCCAAGCGTACGAAAGCGGATCATCCGCATTTCCGGCGTCTCGTCGCAGTTAAGCGGCAATCGCTTGTCGTCGATCATGATCGTCGCACCATTTCGACGCACTATCGGTCTTTGTTTTGCGAAGTAGAGCGGAACGACCGGAATCTTCTGGAGCATGATGTATTCCCACACATCGAGCTCGGTCCAGTTTGACATCGCAAACACGCGCATGGTTTCGCCCTGGCGGATCCGTGTGTTGAACAGGCTCCAGAGCTCCGGCCGCTGGTTACGGGGGTCCCATACGTGTCCGGCCGAACGGAAGGAGAGTATCCGTTCTTTTGCGCGGCTCTTTTCCTCATCGCGCCGGGCTCCGCCAAAGGCCGCATCAAATCCGTGGAGGTCGAGCGCCTGCTTCAGCGCGTCGGTCTTCATTATCTGGGTATGGAGCGCGGAGCCGGAATCGATTGGATTGATCCCGCGCGCGATGCCCTCCTTGTTGACGTGGACGATCAGGTCGAGGCCGAGCCGCCTGGCTGTCGCGTCCCGGAAGCTGATCATCTCGCGGAACTTCCAGGTCGTGTCAACGTGAAGCAGGGGGAAAGGCACTTTTGCCGGATAGAACGCCTTGATCGCAATGTGCAGCATCACGCTTGAGTCTTTTCCGATCGAGTAAAGCATGACCGGCCTTTTGAACTCGGCGACCACATCACGCATGATTTCAATCGATTCAGCCTCGAGACGGCGCAGATGTTTCGGCAGCATATATCTTCTTTTCGATGCAGGATCTCTGTTCTTCGCCGTTCTATGGCTCCCCAGAGTGGGAATATCCGCGACGGAAACGGCCGGCCAAGACGCATGGCTCGTCCATGAGGTCAAGCCCCGTTGGACAGCAGACTTGCAGACGTGGCAGCATATCGCAATCCGCCGCTGGTGCTGCCGGCGCCTGCGTCACACCTGATCGGGAGATCAGCTCGCGCGGGTTAAGGATCTTGGCTAAATCAGCCAGCGTGTTTTGATCGCAAGCATTCAGATCGGCCTAGGGGATATTGAGGATCTGCTCAAGCCGCGCGACCTCGCCTCGCAACATCTCGATAGCCGTGTCGCGGTTGCGAATGGCGTCCAGCCCCGCAGCTCGATCAGCTTCTGACGCCAACAACGCCTGTTGCAACTGGGCCGCCATGGCCGGGCGCAAATTCTCCTCAACGTTGGCGCCCGATGGACCGTTCGCCTGTCGCACCTTGGAGACGTCGCACGCGGAGCGAGTTTTCTGGACCGGCTCTCCAGCGTGAGATGGACCGGATAATGCTCCCGCCTTTGTACTTCGCAAATCCCACCAGGTTCGGAATATCTGACGATAAAGTTCGGTTACCTCCCCTCCCCTATCGAGGACTCCGGCTTGCTGTGCATGCACCAGTTCCTGCTCATATCCGAGTTCTAGCAAAAGCTCGGAGCCGACCAGATCGGTCACGGTTTGCATCTCTTCGACGCTCAATTGAGATTGCCATGCCTTGACAGAGCTTTCGTCGACGGCGTTTCGTTCCAAGATTTTTCGGTCTCCAAAGCTGCTGGATCGAAGATAATCTGCTTGTCCCATTCCCGCCGATGCGACGGCCGCTGGATCACAGCCGAGCCCCGTCAACAGACGCCGGATTTCCTCGTCCGGATGTGCCACGAGCAGTTCGTATTGCACGAACTGTGTCTGCGGGCGAGTGCGGTGCGCGGCGAGCTTGGGAAGGCCCAGAACCAAATCCGCGAGTGAAGATATGATCCCGTCGGGCAGACGGAGCATGAGATCGGTGAGACTGGATACGCTGACCGAATGCGAGCTTTCTGCCCGCAGTGGGATGCCCCACGTCGATTTCAGTGAAGCGGCGATGGCATAGGGATTGCGCATCAGAAGGATGTGAGGCGATTCTGGATAGACAGATTCAAGAAACCCAAGCGCCGTCCAATAGCGTGGTGTCTTGTCTATGATGATGCGCTTGCCCGCTTCTGCCAGATACTGATCGTATGCTGCATCGGCAAAAGCGCGGCTGACGATCGTGCGATCTATCCGCCCCAGGAATTCCGCGGTCGCGGCCTCAATCAGTGAGCTGCCCGCCGGATGGCGCTGGTCCACCCTGCCAAATGCTTCAAGCGCCAGCATCAACCAGGGTTCAGGCGGAGCCACAATGTCTGGATGGTGCTGGAGCAAATGCGCCAGGAGTGTCGTCCCGGATCGTGGAAGACCGAGGAGAAAGCACACCGCAGGCGAACGGCCAAAACATCCGCTCATCGTTCAGACCCTCGTGCTTGAAAAGCGAACCCCGTCGGCGCTCGCTCGATTGAGCGAAACAAAGCCAGCAGCGGGATCACATAAGAGCAACCGCTTGCGTACAAAGCGTCGAAACGACAAGAATTTTGTCTGCCACTCATGACTGCCGTTCAGTTCGATCGATCGGGCGGAATGAAAGGATAACTGCAATCGCCTCCTCGATTGCTCGACAGTTGAAACGAAGTCAAGCGCCAGCTCAATTGCACGAAGATTGATTGCGGATATGGGAAGGTTGGAAAGAACTATACCGACGTTTGCCGAAGACCGCCCGCAGCACATGGAAGGTTATTACGTATAGTCACAAGCTGCCTGTTGCTGGGCATTGAAGACGCAAATGCGACATGCACCTCGCTGATGCTCGGCATACACCAAAGAAGTTCGGCAAAAGAGCGGACAGCTCGGCGAGTGCGGCAAAGAAGCAGACCATATCGCGGACATCTCAGACTTGGCGAGGCGCAGCTATCTTGTCAACGCGTATCGATCCCGACGCAACTTTCCCGTGAGCGCTGCCGTTGGTCCTTCAAGACACTGAGCCATGGCTCCGGCCAGCCTGTTGTTCGCAAGCCCGTCCGTGGGAACTGTACCAAGTATTTGATTTACCTGCCCTTGCAGCGATGCCCCTCCCCTAATCGGCGCTAAGGAGGCTTGTAAAGGATGGAACCTGGCTTAAGATGCCGCCGGATTTACCTGATCCAGCAAGCGCGCTTGGCCGCATCTCTACTGACGGAGACGAGATTGTCCGGCGTTTGCGTGGGAGATCAGATCGATCCATGCGTGTCTCGAAGAACTTGCCAAATTCCGTGCCAATGTGCTGGGCATCACTGGGCCACGGTGGACGATGCTGATGGCGATGACCTATTTGGGCAGAGAAAAGGATGTACCGGTCAATCTGATGTCACGATTGATGCACGTCGACCCTTGCTTCGTGACGACCCACTCAAAGCTGCTAGAGAAGAACGGTTTCCTGCGGCATAAATCCTCCGCGATGCCCGGATCGTGCAGATGTCGCTGACGGCTAAAACGCGCAAGCATCTCGCGACTTTGGCGCCACGACAGCAAGCGCAGGATGAGCTCGCTCTTGATGAATTCGGCGTTGAGCGATCAAGCGAGTTCATTGCCAAGCTTGCTACAGTGAGGCATCGCCCGGAGAGGGCCCGCTCCGGCACTCAGAAGACCAAACGCACGACCGTCGGAAATGGAGCTCGCTAACCATGTCGAGTCTCCCGTCCTTCGAGTATGTCTTGAAGCAGCGCGGTCGAAGGTGGTTGTGGTCCGTTCACAACACCGAGGGCGCGCAGGTGATGACGGGTTCAGGACGTAACCGCTCCGCCGCCATCTATCAGGCTAACAGAGCGCTTTTTCAATTGCTGCTGAGCGCGCCATATCGCCTAGGAGCTCGAGCTAGCCGACAGGCTCGGCGGCGTCCGCTTACGCCCAAACTTTAGCCTGGCATGAGCTTCGAGGATGCCCCATTCGCGAGGTTGTTTCCATTTGGCTAAAGCGGTCAGCCGATTGTTCGGCCCAGCGCGGCCAAGACTGCCTCGCCGAAGCTGAAGAAGCTGCTGGCGAACGGATGCTAGATTCGGCCCCTACGGGAGTTCGTCTGAGAGTGGTCAGCTTCTCGAAACGCTAACGCGCCTCGGACTGGGCGATGTGGCCCCATCGCATGCATGCCGGGACCGAGTGTTTCGGGGCTTTATCTTCGAGACAGGGCTATGGCTAAGGCTATGTCTTCACTCGCGATCATACATCGCAAGCGGCCGTCGAAACGATCAAAGATGAGGAGGCGTTGGAGCCCGTTCCGCGACATTGAAGGCCATCCAGCACGTGCGTGAAAAACTCTCTCAGCGCGGATCGGCAAAGCTAATGTGCGACAAAGTTTGTATGGCCATGGAGGGCGGCCCGCGAGCCGCCCTACCGCGCCAGTGGCCAGCGTTGCTCAAAATTACCGCTGATGTCCGAGTCCGATTCCGAGATTTAAGGCCTTCTGGCGTAGCGCACCGACACTGCGTTTGGTCATTTTTGCTATTTTGATGACCGGAGTTCGAGCCTTCGAATGGACTTTGAGCTCTTTGATATCTGCCTTCGTCCACTCGCGCCGCTTAACGCGTTTCTTGGTTGCTTTTTTCACGATGAATGCTCCTTTTGAGAGGAGCGGCTTGTAACACAGTTTTTTCGGAGCGACGACCGTAAAAATGAGACAATCATAGGAACTCGCGCTGGGGTATAAGCTCGGTCATGCTTTCGGAAGACAAGGCGTCTGGACTAGTGCAGCTGTGGAATTGTAAACTTCGTACAGACGCCGTGTTGAGAGGCTTCGTTATAATTAAATGCAGCCCCAATCGACGCCTTTCTATTCGAAGCTAAGCACGTAGACTAACATGTTCTGGGATGAGCAAGCCAATCGCGATGAACCTCAACACCTGCAACTCGGGAGGTTCGTGATTTGTATTAAACCTAGAGCGATCAAACATCGAGGCCCTGTGAGACATCGTGGCGATCTCTTACTATGGTCTCCTTATGACGATTGGCGCGCTGCCTTATCTAGACGCCAGATCGGTCTCGTCCGTCGTCCGGGCTCGGCTCAACGCGTCGGAGGGGCAAAGTGTGGCCGGATGAACAACTTTCACTTCTTTAGAAGAAGGACAGAGAACGGAAAGATGTTGTGGTTTCAGCGTCCGCGATGATTTCTTAGAGAGAGGCGGCCGACGTGAAGATCACGGGCCGCGCTTCAGCTTTGATCGCGCGCTTTTCGTCCAATTCGCTTTCGGTGTGATGTATCCAATTTCGCGTAGAGAGACCGCGGCTCCTTGATGGTCCTCGAGTCGAGCGAGCCGGTTATCGGTGAGGTTCACGCGTGCCGAGGTCAGATCCGGAATGCTCGACAGATTGCGCTCGATCTTCCCCATGCGGCCCGCGCAATTGATGCCCTCTACCCCAATTCAAGATCATCATGCCCAATCTCGGGGATAAGATGTTTGCTGAAAAAGCAACGACAAGCCTTCGAGATGACATGCTGAGGCCACTCGATGGCTTCGTAAGGAAGCCACACTCCAGGTCGGAACGCCAGAGGCGGTCAGAGCGCTGAAGGATCGGGCAGAGTCCCTCGCCCGGCGACGTCGTCAACCAATACGCAGATTCTCCGCACTGATTTTGCCTCAACGACCGGCCTTCATCTCGTAACTGACCCGGGCGCCTTCCGCGAGATTGGTGTAGCCGGCCTTCTCGAGCGCGCTGATGTGCACGAAGACGTCAGCTCCTCCATCCTCAGGTTGGATGAAGCCATATCCCTTGGTCGCGTTGAACCACTTCACAGTACCCATTGCCATTGCATTATCTCCAAACTCAACTTGCGCGATCTAATCGGAGTACGTGGCCATCAGCAAGGGATTGAGCGGCAAGCCGTCACGCTGATAGGCCTTTGCGCGGGCTCAATCGCTTGCCGGGCAGCGCTTTCTGCGCGCGCTTGTTCGCAGCTGCGAAGACACCAGGGGCGGCTGCTCATCTTCGGGCTCTTGCGCGATCTCCCGCTCAACCTGACCCTGCATAACACCCCGATCTAGCTGTTCGAGCGTCTCAAGAGACTTCCTTCCCTCCTCGGTGATAATCCAGTAACCGGCCTCTCGCTCGATCAGCCTTTGGCCGAAAATATCGAGCTGGGGCGCGCGGCATGCGATGCGCTTCATACGCGCCGGCCACTCTGGGCCGCTGCTATAATAGATGGCCAAGTGTTGTTTAACGACTTCAATGCTCGCCCGTCCGTGCGGCTGGCCGGCAAGTATCTTCAGTATGGACAGCTGAAAACTCACGCGCGCACGCCATCGACTCAAGGAAAAGCTCTATAATACTTATCCTGAGGGAAGCCGCAGCGCCGTGCGGCGCTTTTTCAAAGAAACCTTGCTCCCTAAGCCTAATGAAGCAGGATCCCCATCTGCCGTCGACGCGGTAAGCAAGTTTCTCGACCGCATCGGCGACATCCTGCCCAGAGTGTTTCGAAGACTGGCTCAGCGTGGATAGCCGCGTTGGCTACGCGTGTGACGAGGTCTCAACTGCCGCCTTCGACCGATTTGAGATCAAACTACGTCGATGGTAACCGCGCTGTTGCACATCTTGGCGAATGACATCGCTCACCGAACGCACCGCCCGCTTCTTTCGCTTCCAATTGCCGTCCAATCCCGCGGGGATCGCAAAGCCTCGCGGAACGACCAAAAGATCGTGTCTTCCGTTCAAATAAATATCGAACATGTCGTCCCTCGTTTGACACGAGCGTAGATCGCCGGTTCATCCATTTGGTGACATCGAAGCAACAGTCGCGCTTAAAGACTGCGGCTCCTTCCTTTTCACCAATGTCGCAAGGAACACAATGGGATAGATGACCCAGACGATGGTGAGCCAGAGATCGGCGCACCACTTCGGCTCGGCGTATTCCTTCGACTGGGTGGCGCCGAACAGATAGCGGTGCCCGCGACCAGAACAAAAACATTGACACACACCATAGCCGACGACCACTAACCACGGCGCGAGATCGCCAGTCAGTCGCGTGCGGCAAGTCTTCTGCACGACGTAGAACGAGGTCGCGATAAGCACGTTGCCGCCGAACGCAAAGATCATAGCCGACGTATGCAGCGGGCGGAGTCGCCCGAAGCTCGTCCAGGACAGACCGAAATCAGTGCAGGCCAAGCAAGCTGTGACGCGATAGAAGACCGATGGAAAACCCAGCGACGCCACATCGCCGAGCGAATTTGATCGGACCGAGTTGTAGCTCGGCCGACCGTTCATCTCCGCCGGCGGTAGTCGCGCCCGCCGTTCATAGTGGCGATTGAGGATGACGGCGGCGACGGCCAGACTGGCAGCGAAAGCCAACAATGCGCAGAAGGTAAACGCCGGATCGTGTCCCCATCGCTCCGGCAAAGAAGCAAGCGTAGGCAGAAACAACGAATGCAGACATCAGGCCTGCTTCACCCATGTCGTGGATTTCGAGGCGGCGATGGGCTTGTCCTGTGTTGGCCTTCTTTGAAATGGGGCTTGCTCAGGAGTCAAGATCTTCGGCGAGGAACTGATTGAGCGCGATCGATCGCGAAAGCGCAGCGGGAGGATATCTCACGACCGAGCCGCGGGGCCTGTTCGTTTGGGCGGTCTTTGAGCGGATTGCATGGTTCTGCCTCTCGAGGTCGGCGGCGCAGCGGGTCTTGGCCTGACACAGGCCGCACACCCGCTGCCTCGCGCAATACGTCTCCTTGGCGGCAGCAAGCGCATTCTCGGAAAGACCGGCAAGTGAGAGGCGCTTGCTTAAGGCTTCAGGAGAGCCCGGTCTTTGCGCCATGGTTAGAAAGGCGGATATGGACAGATTAAGCTCACGTGCGATCGCATCGATGTCCTGCGGGCTCAAGTGAGTCGGTTCGGATTTCCGGGACGGATCGCTCGTAACCGGCTGAGCAGATTCCTAAACCGACAAGGGCATCGATATGTGCAGATTGGCCAAACATGCATGCTCTTCGAAACAGCCATAGCTGTTTTTGACATCAATCAAATAAGACCGATTTGTGGGAGCAAATCCTTCGATCCGGATGGCGCGCCGGTACGACACTTGGCGGAGCGCTGCAGAGCCAGTTGAACGGCAGGCTGGCAAACCGTCCAGCGAGGTCCGCTTAGGTGTCGTGAGGCAACATGGCGCCTGCCGAATTGACGACAGCATCACGAGTTGTTCTCTCAAATCGACGGTCGGCACGACGCTGTCCGGGATCGCGCCTAGATTCATGGATTGACTCCCAATTCAATTCGCAGACTTCCCTGGCCAAACTCAAGCTAACCACCCCATGCCGGCGGCAATGCAGGCGGGGTTCGAAGCTCGATCACATCGGCGAAGACTGTCCAATCGCGGACACTCTTTTGCTTGCAGAAATCGGTCTCCGCCTGCTGTGCAGCAGCACTCAGCGAGGCGGCATCGATCTTGAACGCCGCCTGACAGGCACGATGCTCATGGCCGGTATCGTCACAAACGGTCTTAATGAACCGAACGTTAAATGAAGGCATGGCACCGTCTTCCTGTGGGTTTGCTTATCCGCCATTCTGCCATTCGCGCCACAAGAGTATTTGATCTGCCTCAAGCAGCATCCCCAGGAGGTTGTCCGCTCCTCGGAGATGCGGTCGAGACTTGGGCGGCGCGGCGCGAGCGCTCCTGTTGTCCCGCAGCCCCCGCAATCGCTATCTGTCCGGCTTGGCGGACCGCACTCTGTTTTGAGCCGAGCGACAGCGCCTTCTGGTCTGCTCATGCCCTCGACCAACAAAATTGAGTCGATGATCGAGGAATGTCTTAAAGAGACGATTGAGAGCAGCATGCGCCCTCACGCCCGAGATGCCGGCTATTGATCTCTATCGATCCCATACTCAACCGCTGGCAATACGGAACCTCGAGAGGCCGCGAACTTTTCTGCTTGCCGGCCGATCACAGCATTGAGGACAAATGCTGTCGTGGCCCATTCGCGTGCGGTGCGCCTCATCAACCCGGCTACACGCTGGCGTGTTGCGGACCAACGCGAGGCACTGGCGGATCGCCCGAATTGGGACATGTCGTCTGCCAACACGGGCCTGTCCGGCTCGCAGCGGCCGCTCGAGCTCGGCCATGCTGGACGCGCATCAGCTCCTTTTGACCTGTATCAATACTGCGGCGGCTGCTTACTGATAGAAGTGGTCTTCCAGTCCAAGGTCAGACACATGGCAGACAGAAAGACTTGGCGGCCCATCATCTTTTCATGTCCAGATACCGGCGACCGGGTTCAAGGACTGCTGCCGGACGCACCCGAGCTGCGTGCCGATGACCTGCGCGAGATAACCTGCGCCGCTTGCGATGGCGTCCACTTCATCGACCTGCGGACCGGCGCGATGATCGGCGCCGAGCGCAGCTCGGCCCATCCGAATGTCGTCAAGCGAATTCCGGCGTCTTCCCATTCTCGCCTGGGGATGCCGCCCCGCTCGCAAGGGCGCGGCTGACGTCATCACAACCCAACGCCCCACGCCGACGCCGTGGGACAAGGAGATTTCTCATCAACGGAGGATGTTTCGACATGACAGACCACGGCGCCATTTGTCCCGCCGCGGGCCAGATTGCGGGAGCGGCAGTCCAGTTTAACTTCTGCAGAACAGCGATCAATAGCAACCGCCGAGGGCTTGAGCTGATCCAGATCGATTCGACCGAAGGCCCGGAGTTGTTTCGCAGCGCGAATCCTAATATTTCGGTTGGTGAGCGGATCATGTCCCGGCACGATAGGTTCAACGGCGCCACGGCCGATAAAACCCCGGCCGCGGCTGACGTGATCGAGACCACGCGCCGCCTTGGTAATATTGGGCTGAGCCTGTTCGCGCGCCGGCCAAACGATCTCGTCCGTACTGTTCAGAAGGTTGCGTGAATTTGTCAGCCGGCAGCGATGAACGCCGTTCAAGATCTAACGGCGACCTGACCTGGGAGCGGCTCGAAACGGCGCCGCCGTTTGATCGGGATCTGGAGATCGCCGTGATCGAGGGTAATACGATTCACCGGGTGGTCTTTCCTTGCCGTCGGATCTTCGGCGGCTGGATCAAGGCAAAGACCGGAGAACACGTAGCCGTGCAGCCGACGCACTGGCGCATCTGGCCCAGATAGGGCCGGCTTTGTCACGACCAAAGACCATGATGCGTGTGAGGCTATCAATCTGCCAGACCATTCGAGTCACACTGCGGCCACATCGTCGCGGAATCGAATCCGGGCGGCGGCACGATCTTTCAGTTCACCGCGTTCGCGGAGCTTAGTGAAGAGACATGATTGGCCGGCGCATTCTTGTGATCGACGATGACGCCGCGATGCGGGACTCGCTTGCGTTTCTGCTTGATGTTAACGGTTTCTACGTAGCAACCTATGAGACGGCGACCGCGTTTCTCAATGACGTCGCGAGCGGTCCGGCTGACTGCATTGTGTCAGACATTCGCATGCCGGGTATGAGCGGGCTCGAACTGGTCCGCAAAGTGAAGGCCGATCGCGTCGACTGCCCCGTCGTCCTGATAACTGGTCATGGCGACGTATCGCTCGCAGTCGAAGCGATGAAAGCGGGTGCGGTCGACTTCATTGAGAAGCCGTTCGAGGAGGAGGTGCTATTACGTGCGATCAATAGTGCTTTGGAAGCGCGGCCAGCAAAGCCAGCCGATGACGCAGCGAAACTGCAGGCGGAAGCCCGCCTCGCGGACCTCTCGTCGCGCGAGCGTGACGTCCTGCAGGGACTATTAGCCGGCAAGATTAACAAGGTGATCGCCCATGATCTCGGCATCAGTCCCCGGACGGTCGAGGTCTACCGTGCGAACCTCATGGCCAAGTCCCATGTCCGTAGCATGTCCGAGTTGATGCGGATCGCCATTACAGCGGGACTCTAGCAGCAGCGCAAATGGCGGCGCCGCGCCGATCATGTTTTCAGTGACGGCTACCGATGCAATACACGCGATGCTAGTTTCTTGCCTCCGGACCATCGCGAGAGCTGCTGCTTGCTTAAACAAAATCACGACGGCGTATGAAGCAGATCAATTGCGCGGGCCCAGGTTTGTGCTCCGATGGGCGGCAGTTCTATCAGCCCGGAGAACGGCATAGTTCGGCAATATATTGGTCCATCCTCCCACGGAGCTCCCGGTGCGGGCTGCAGTAAACGGTCCGATTTCCTTCGCATTGGGCATAGGTGCGCATCTTGGCGCTGTGGCGGTCGGTTACGGGAGGACCATTATGCGGTCATTGCGCTCGGCTGGGCGGCAGTCACTTCAGTCTTCGAAATCAAACGGTCGCGTGCGTTGGAGCGGGCCGAAGCGGCACTGCGGGCACGGAACGCCGGCATACCAGTCTATTCCCTGCCCTGTTTGGTACCCGCCATGGATTTTCCATGGCGCTTTCTTCGATCAGACGAATTCGGATTTGCTGGGGCGGCCGCCGCCGTGCGGCCCGCGCGTTGCAAGACGCGATGCCGCTGCTGTGTAAAGCAGACGCCCTCACCGTCGTCGCGACCGCCACTCCGGCAGGGTCCCAGCGGAAAGCTCCACCGCCTGTCTGGGTCAGTATCTTGCAAAGCCGGGACTTTCTGCAAAGGTCGTCTCACTCCCGACATCCCGCTCAGTGCAGCGCGCCCTCCTATCGCTTGCGGCGGACGCAAGCCTCGACCTGCTGGTGATGGGTAGATACGGGCGCTCTCGGCTGCAAGAAAGGCTGCGCGGCGGTATCGCGGGAGATATCCTTCGTGCAATCACCATCCCAGTCCTGATGTCGCACTGAGGGCAGGAATTCCAGATGCGGTCAGAACGCCGTCGCAATCGGCGCAATAGCGACGCCAGGCGCGCGACCAGGAACAGGAGTGCCGTCTGTCCGGGCCATCATGCGTTCGTCGGCGCCCCATCGACGAGGTGCGGGCCGTCATCATGCGACACTGCTTCGAACGTTACACGTGCGCTAACGGTCGAGATGCCGCATGAACTGCTCGCGGACAGTCTGTCACCGGCCATCCGACGATGCCCCGAGCTCAGCTTCAAGCCAGGCGAAGTCACGATTTCCTCCCGTTTCAAAAATCGCTGGAGAGCGGTAAGCTGTCCGTTGAGCCAGGTCAATCTGTCACGCGAGCCGAGTTCTATGATCCGGGTCCCAACTCGGTCCACATGCGTACGTATCGGATGATTTCCAAGCACGTCGTCCACATCGGCCAGCGTACATCGATCAGGATGCCGTCAATATCCGCCTTGTCACGCGGGCCACCGATGCTGATCGGGAATCAGAGTCACGGCGTCCGAACAAGACTTCCTGCGGCGAGCCGAAAGTGGCGGTCGACGACAGCGTTCGGCCTGGCTGGAGTTCTTCACGGGTTCGGCCGTGCGCTTCCGACTGTTTCCATGGACGCGGCTGACGAAGCCAGCATGCAGCTTTCTAATCCGATTGAGCATGTTTGAGCAACCAAGGGATAGCGCCGCATCCATTCAAGACGCCCTACTCCACGGGACCTACGTGTAAATACTTAGGGGCTTCTACCTAGGGGAAACATCCAAATTTCCCAGTTCGTCAGGAGCAGCCAATCTGCGTCCCATCGACGTTCGCAAGATAGGGTCCGCCATGCACGCCCAGGCCCCCAGGTTTACCGAGACCAGCCACCATCCGACCAGGGTCTTGCGTGGGCAACCTCATGGTTGTGGACCGTTTGGCATGATTGCGACACCGATGCGGTTCACTCGCAATAGCGAGATCTACAGCGAAGACGAGGCAGCGGAATACCTGTATCAGGTGGTTTCGGGCGCTGTGCGAACCTACAAGATTCTGGAAGACGGACGCCGTCAGATCGGTGCGTTTTATCTGCCCGGCGACATCTTCGGCTTCGAGGCCGGAGGAAGTCATATCTCTTCGGCCGGAGCGATTTGTGAGACACAGCTGCTGATGGTGAATCGTACCGCCCTCATTGTTCGCGCCAGTCACGAGAGGGAGCTAACACGGCAGCTGTGGGACGCGATGGCGCTCGAGCTCCGCCGCTTTCAGGAACATATGATGCTCCTGATCAGCAGCGCTGAAGACCGGGTCGTGGCCTTCCTGCTCGATATGTCTCGCCGCGCTACGAAGAACGCTGCCATCGAACTGCCCATGTCACGGCAGGATGTTGCCGATTATCTTGGCTTGACGATCGAAACGGTGTCGCGCACCTTTACCCAACTTGAGCAGAATGGCGTGATCGCCCTGCCGACCTCACGCCGAGTCGAGCTGCGTAACGACAGATTGCCCAGGAGCTTTGTGCAAAACTTCGGCTGAGTTGATTTACGCTAGCTCGAATTGAAGCGCGCTACTTTTTTGCGTCGAACAGCGCGGACAATTGCAGCGCAGCGAAGGACACCGAATTCGGCTTGGGCGATCCTGCAAATGGCAGAACCGCTTCCAGCCTGCATTGTGCCTCCAGGAACATCGCAATGATCATCGATCTTTTGCTTCAAGAGCATCGCAACATTGATCTGCTTCTGGTCGCTCTTCAACGCGAATTGGAGATTTTTGAGAAAGGGATTCGTCCCGACTATGAGGTCATTCGCGCGATTATCAGCTATTTCGAGGTTTACCCCGAGGTGTACCATCATCCACAGGAAGACTTGATTTTTTCCAAGCTCAAGGCTCGCGACCCGGATGCAGCTGCAATCGTCGGCGATCTCGCGCTTGAACACCAGGAAGTCGTCGACCGTTTGCACCACTTCGCGCAAGCTATTGACGCCATCCTCGCCGATCGTGAACTCCTTCGGCAAGACGTCGGCAATATCATACGCGACTTTATAGTACGGGAGCGGCACCACATGATATGGGAAGAACGAGATTTCTTTCCCGCCGCCCTGACGGCTCTCTCGGCTCAGGATTGGACCGAAATCGCTTCCGCCCTCACCGATCATGGAGATCCGCTGTTCAGCGAGACAGCGGCAGCGACTTCCGATGCGCTAAGAGCTCATATTCTGCAATTGGAGCAAGAAGCTGAGGCCGAACGGGGCTCGGTCGCGTTTTCGTCCGCCAAGGCCGGCAACCCGCGACACGGCGCCGAGACGGATGGGGCGTATTGACCGCTGCCGTTTCACAGCAGGGAGTGGACCTCATGCTCATCCTGTCGAAATGAAAATGGGGATGCTCGCGGGCGCGTAGGCTGCCGTACCGCCAAGATGGCTTCTGCACAATATGATCGCTTCCTCGACCACCGGTGCAAACGGCATGGCCGAGCCTTCCCGAGCTCTGGTTCCGGCACGTTCCACAATGTGACCGTCGCAGGTATGGCATGCGCAGTAATATCGCGCGAAACGGACGCCTCTCATGTCCGCCGACCGATAAGGACGAGCGATTGCGGCGGCGCGGGTGCGGCGAAACACTCCCACTCCTTGAGCCCCGCCCGGCACGCTCTGAACCATCCGAGCGCAGCCGGTTCAACTCACTGCACGCCAACTGCGAGGCACTGCCACTTCCGGATACGTTCAGCACGAACGGCAAGGCGCTGGACGTTGAGCGCCTGGCGCAGTTCTGGCGCGATCGGATCACAACGATCTATGGGGCTCCGCATCGTAAAGGATGCTCATTCCTGGCGTGTGACCGCTTCATCGCGATCCAAAATACGACGTATGCGGCGTGCGCATGCCCTACCAAATGCGCTTTGGAGTGGCCATCAGCAAACCAGATATTTTGAGGCAGCGCAAAGCTTGCCCGGTCTGCGTCCGATAATCGGACCCAGAAAGCAAGAAAGGCGTCCGAATGCGACCGGACCTGGCACAATCCTACGGGCAGCATCGCCTACCGCGCTACACTAGCTATCCGACGTCCCCGCATTTCTCAGCCTCAGTTCGCGAGTTGGACTATCAAGCGTGGCTCAAGTCCTTGGGCGCGCAGCAATCCGCCTCGATCTACGTGCACGTGCCATTTTGTCGAAGTATGTGCTGGTACTGCGGCTGCCACACGTCGGTCACGAAACGCGACGAGCCGATCGCGATCTATGCGGCTGGACTGCGCACTGAAGCCTACCTCATTGCAGAGGTCGTCGGCCAACGACAGCCGATCTCTCATATCCACTTCGGGGGTGGCACTCCCACAGTCATGACGCCTGCAACGTTTGCTGATCTGGTCGGTTCGTTACGTTATTCGTTCGACGTTCTGCCTGATGCCGAGATCGCCGTGGAGATCGATCCACGCATGTTGAGCGAGCCGATGGCCGAGATGCTTGGCTATTGCGGGGTCAACCGGGCGAGCCTTGGCGTCCAGAGCTTCGATCCAGTTGTTCAGCGGGCCGTCAATCGTCTGCAGAGCTTCGAACAGACCGCAACCTCGGTCGATCGGTTACGCCGCGCCGGCGTCGGCCGGATCAATTTCGACCTGCTCTATGGCCTGCCCCAGCAGACAGTCGCGTCGTGCCTGGACACTGTCGCCAAATGCCTCGAGTTGCATCCGGACCGGTTTTCGGCCTTCGGCTACGCGCACATTCCTGCGTTCAAGAAGCATCAACGCAAGATCGATGAATTCACTCTGCCCGACAGTGTCGAGCGCTATCTCCAATTCGAAACGATCGCGGAAGCTTTAGTTGATGCTGGATACGTACGCGTCGGCATCGATCACTTTGCCCTGCCGCACGAAAGTCTTGCCCGGGCGAGGCGGGAAGGCAGGCTGAAGCGCAACTTCCAGGGCTATACCGACGATTGCGCGGACGCCCTAATTGGTCTCGGCGCCAGCGCCATCGGGCGCATGCAACAAGGGTTTGTCGCGAACGCTGTCTCGGCAAAGGACTACCTTGCTCGCATCAGCGAGGATCGGCTCGCCACCGCGAAGGGCTATTTGCTGACGGATGAGGATCGCTTCCGCGCCGAGATCATCGAGCGAATCATGTGCGACATGGCAGTCGATCTCTCCGAGACATCCCGTCGTCACGGTCTGGATCCGAAGCTCGCCGTCGTCGATCGTTCTCGAATCGACAGCCTTATCGCAGATGGCGTCGTGGTGATTGACGATGGCCGGCTTTCCGTAGCTGGTGGCGCAGAGTTCCTGGTCCGGAGCGTCGCATCGGCGTTCGACGCTTATCTTCCTCGGTGCGGGGCTACACACAGTCCGGCGGTCTAAACCGGCTGCGCCGAGCCGAGTCGTGTCGGGTCCGAAGTCGCCATCACTTAAATGGCCTATCTTTGGGGCAGGACCACACTCAGGGCTGAGGAGCACCCTATCGGCACCCGCCACCTTCAAGCCCCTGACATCCTCTGCGTCGTCCGCTCATAGATCTCAAACAGAGGCCCAAGCCGAAAACTGACTATCGGGTGGAACCGGTCGACCAACGAGTGCCTTAAGCAGGGTCCAAATCAATAGCAACCGCTCATGCATTGGCTACGTTTGCGAGATCCTTCCGGGTTTTTCGTATCGTCGCGCTGATCGAGCATATCGTTACAGGCATGAAAGCGCACCAAGTTTGCGGTTGGTGCCCGTCCATGCGGCGACCGCCCGGCATCACCGCCCTCGTTGCTGTCGGCAAACCGTTGCGAACGTGCTCATGAGCGACAAACCTTGGTGTAGATTTCTAATCTCGGGCTATATCGGTCGCATACCACGGCATAATAGAACTACGCTGAGCTTGTGCTTTAACTGGGCTCCGATTTTCGGCGAATATCCTCGCCGGGATCGAACCGTCGGCCGCCCTCTCTCCGCCGATGGAAGTCCGCGCGATGCGTCAGCGTCGCTCCTCCTAGACTTAACTTCCGCCCGGCCCGCTAAGCGCGGCCGGGCTTTTTGTGTTCCCAAGGCTCCCTCGAGATTATTGAGAGCGCAAATGACTACAAGCGGATCAGCTTTCTCAAGGAGAGACGCAAGCCCGGGACCAACGGCCTCGCGGATCGGATGCAGCGCGCAGTTCGCGGGCGGCAGCGACCATGTTGACCAGCGCCGGCCGAACCTCCTCCCATTTGCGAGTCTTCAGGCCGCAGTCCGGATTGACCCAGAGCTGCGAATCCCGCAGCCGTGTCCGAGCCAACGCCATCAGCTCCTTCATTTCGCCTGTCTCGGGAACGCGGGGAGAGTGGATGTCGTACACGCCCGGCCCGATCTGATTTGGATATTCGTAGTTCCTGAACGCGTCGAGTAGTTCCATTTTCGAGCGCGACGTCTCGATCGAGATGACATCCGCGTCCATTGCAGCGATCGCACCGATGATGTCGTTGAACTCCGAGTAGCACATATGCGTATGAATTTGTGTTTGATCGGCGACGCCCGATGAGCAGATGCGGAAACAATCCCCGGCCCAGTCGAGATAAGCCGTCCACTCCGATCGACGCAACGGCAATCCTTCGCGGAGTGCAGCTTCGTCGATCTGGATCATGGTCGCACCAGCGTTCTCGAGATCGCGGACTTCGTCTCGGATCGCGAGCGCAATCTGGCGGCAGACCTCGCTTCTGGGAATATCATCGCGGACAAACGACCAGTTCAAGATCGTCACCGGTCCGGTCAACATCGCCTTCATCGGCTTCCTGGTTAGTGATTGCGCGTAGCGCCACCAGTCCACGGTGATCGGCTTCGGCCGCAAGACATCGCCAAACAGGATCGGTGGCCTGACGCAGCGCGAGCCGTAGGATTGCACCCATCCGTTCCTGGTAAATGCGAAGCCGGCGAGTTGCTCGCCGAAGTACTGTACCATGTCATTGCGCTCAAATTCACCGTGCACGAGGACGTCCAGACCGATGTCCTCCTGCCAACGTACGGCGCGCGCAGTCTCCTCCTTGAGGAACCTGTCGTATTGCTCGTCGCTCATCGCGCCTCGCGCATGCGCCGCACGGGCATTACGGACCTCTGTGGTCTGAGGAAACGATCCGATCGTCGTGGTCGGAAAAGCCGGTAGTCCGAAGCGATTGCTTTGGATCTCGGCACGACGGGCAAATGTGCTGGCGCGCCGGCGCATGGTCTGGTCGATAGCTCTCATCCGGACAGCGACATTGGCATCACGGATCTTCGGCGAAGTCCGGCGGACGGTCGCGGCACGTTCCGACTCGGCAAAGGCTGGCGCAACATTTTGGTCGCCCGCGAGTGCACGCGCCAGGATCGCAAGCTCGCGCATCTTCTGAACCGAGAAAGCAAGCCAGCTCTTGACGTCGGAAGCGAGACCGGTCTCGAGTTCAACATCGACCGGCACATGAAGCAGCGAACAGGATGGGGCGATCTGTACACGATCCTTGCCGAGCTTCGCAATCGCGGGTTCTAGCCGCTGGCGGAGCGACGACAAATTCGACCGCCATACATTCCGGCCGTCGACGACACCGAGCGACATGACGAGATCACTTCGTGCGCCGGCAATGATCTGATCCAATAACTGTGGCGCTCGAACCAGATCGAGGTGCAATCCGGCAATTGGCAGCCTCAAGGCGGTGTCTAGATTGTCGCCGAGGTCGCCGAAATAGCTGGCAACCATGATCTTGATGGCCGGGCCCTCCTTGGCGAGCCGGTCATAGGCATGTAGCAAAGATTTTCGCGACCCCTCATCCAGATCAAGAACCAGGCAGGGCTCGTCGAACTGAACCCAATTTGCCCCGCGTTTGGCCAATTCCTGCAGAACCTCGATATAGGCCGGTATCAGATCATCCAGTAGTGAGAGTGGCAGGAACGCAGGATCGGCACTCTTGCCGAGCTTCAAGAATGTAACCGGCCCGATCAGGACAGGGCGGGTCTGGAAGCCAAGGGCCTTGGCTTCCTCATACTCCTCGATCGGCTTTCGAGAGCGCAATCTGAAAGTCTGTCCCCTGTGAAACTCGGGGACCATGTAGTGGTAGTTGGTATCGAACCACTTGGTCATCTCCTGCGCGGGTGCGCCAAATCCGCGCGGTCCGTGACCGCAACTCGCACCCTGGTCGTCGCATTGTGAACCGCGGGCCATGGCGAAGTACGTCTTGAGCGAAACGGATTCGGTTTTCGAGGCGTAGATCTCCGGGATGGCGCCAACCATGACACTTGTGTCGAGCACCTGGTCATACAGCGAGAAATCGTTCGATGGAATGACCGTGACGCCGATAGATTTCTGACGAGCCCAGTTCGCGGCACGCAGGCCAGCTGCGTCCTCGAGCAACTGCTGTTCGCTGCTTTTTCCGGCCCAGTAGCTTTCTAGAGCGAGTTTGAGCTCGCGCCTGGGACCGATGCGTGGCGTTCCGAGCGTGGCAACCGGAAGAGAGAGAAGAGACATAGCGTTAACCCATGTTGGGGGCAAAGGCCATGGCGGACGCAGGCAGGGGAAGTCGCGCAGTGCGACGGCTGCTTGGCGCACCACCGGGACACCCCGCCCGTGGACGAATATATTGTCGGGGCAGGTCTCCTGGCTCGCGGGTCATCGCTGCTGTCCGGCCTTCCCGAAGCCGCGCAGGCTTCAGTGACATCGTTGGACAGCGGCTCGCCGCTCACAGTTGCGGGGGCAGCGCCGGCATGTTCACCGGCTTCCCTCTTAGCTCCGGATCAAATGGAAACCGGAGAACCTCGACGACTTGGATTATCGGCAAGAGAACTCTTCCGTCAACCTCTCAGATTTGTCTCAAGCTAAATGCTGCGACATCTGCTACGCGAATGGCCGTGCATCTCTATCGTTGAGACGATGTAGAAGCGCTCTCCAATCAGCGATATCGGAATGACCATCGGAGCTGCCCGCGGCCCGCACGCCAGATAGGTGGAAGGGACAAATGCGGCTTGCGCGGTCGGGACTGCGGCCTCGAGCAGAACGCATTTGATGCAAGCCCCGGCTTCCCAGCGGTTCTTCGAGCACGTCCGCCATCCAGCCGCCTTCTCGACCAACAGGATCCGGGTTGAGTAGGCCCAAGACACCTGGCGAAGCCAGCAACATACCCGGCGAGCACGTTGATTTGCGGTGCCAGCCCGACTCCAAATGCTCGGCGGTGAAGATCGGCTTCGCGTCGTTAGCCATCGAGTGCAAAGCGCAGTTGGCTGAGGCTGCTCTCGAATTCCGGAGCCGAAAGGAGGCGCCAAACGCGCCATGGCCCCTTGGCCGCAAGTGCCCAAAGGCATGGCAGAGATCGAAAGCCCACATTCCGGCAACGATACCGAACCAAACGGTTCAATGGCGGCACACGTGCTCCCAATTCTCATCAGGAACTTGGCACCGAGGCGTTCCGCTGCGCCGTCGAATACCCGCTGCGTGCGAGGATGCATAAGCCGCGATGGATAGGCTGAATGGAACCATCGAAACGTGCGCAAGTCGGAAAGTCGACAAAGAGGACACAAAACCGGTGCGAATTGCCGTCTATTACGTGGCACGAAGAATGCAAGTCCTCGGCATGCCCAGTCTCCTCCTGCTGGGCATGTCCAGCACAGCAAATTGAGGCTGTCGCTGGCAACTGAAGTTAGCGGCGCGCGACATAGAGGGGAGCGCATGCTCGCGCGGGACCGGCGGTCGCCCCGTTGCGTCGCCGCTAACTTCTTGCGCTCGCGCATAACAGGTTGAAGGTTACCCGCTTTGGAACGACGTGTGGATGAATAGGCCGACGGTTATGAAGAAAATGTCTGGAAGACGCGCGCTATGGTTTTGTCTCGGTCGATTCCTGATCTGCCTGGCCGGGCTGGCTGCGACGAGCAACATTGTTCGCGCCAACGACAGCGCGCCTGTCGAAAGAGTCAAGTCAACGTGGCGAGCGCAAGACGGTGAGACAATAGAACAAATTCTCTCCAACGTCTCGAAGGTGGCACACTTCGTCCCTCGAATGTGGGGCGTCGCTGAAGGAGCTGACCAAAATGAATATGTTTTCATTTCGTGGACCAGGCACCGGGACAATAAATCAGACGAACAGTACGTTATCGCTTGGAAGATCGCGCTCGACGGGACGATTGAACTTGCGTCGACCTATGCAAAGCCGATGGAATTGGGCTGGCGCGCCCTGGCGCTCTCGTTGATCGCCCGTGAAGTCGAGGCTGGCGAAAGGGACGCAAATCTTCGCTTTCTGCATGACCCGGCCAACTTCAACTTTGTGACGACCAAGCAAGGCCAGCTCGGCAATCTTCTGCGGCAGGGCCGCTGCACTATCGTTGAACCTGTTGGAGTGGACTACTTGCCGAAGCAGATTGACAAGCCGACCGAGAAAGGTGATCTGTGGCGCGTTCTGCTTGTGGTAAACTGTGATATCCTAGGGCCCCGTTTTTTTACCCACAACGGCATCATCACTTTCGAGAAGAGCGAAGGACAAGATTGGGAGCCGCAATCCCCTTTTGCCGAGCGTATCGCGGCCTATCCTCCTGGCTCCTGGTTCACTCGCATGGAGCCAAAGGAACGGGGAGAGTTAAAGGGGCGGGAAACGTCTCGGTAAATGGTCGCACAGGGCAAGATCGCGCCGCAGCTCCTTTAGCGCCGAACGCCTCAGAGCAACTGCAAGACATATCAGCTCTAAAGTCGCGGTGTTTACGCCTTCGCAACAGTCGCGAGCCTTTCCCGCAGCCTTCAGCCCGTCATCGGAAAAGTCGGGCAGCACGATTTGGCTCGACTCTCTCGAGCTCAGCGGCGCGTGCCAGCTTGCGAGAACTGGTTTGACTCCGGCGCACCCCACGCAGTGAGAGGACACCAATCTGCGAGGGAACCCAGCTCTCCATGCCATTCTTCACGGGACCGGGTCTCGGGCCCAAGCCCGATCCGGCGTGCGCGCCGCGCATCGCGCGACTGACTGGCACCCGCAAGAGCGTGAACATGCCGACGCCGAGGCGGCACGCGGGATCGAATGCTGCGACGACACCGATGAAGACGGCAACGGGGACGTGTTAGCGACGCCGGCATACCCCCTGAGCGCCGGCCCTTTTCCGAGCGCCCCCGGCGAGGAGCCCAGGAGCCGTGCGCGAGGCATCGAGGAGCGAACTTGGGTCAGCGCTAGATTTCCTCGCGCGCATTCGTCTGCGCGTCATAGATCCGGATTTGAAGCATCGGAAAACGCTTCTTTAGTTCTGCTCCACCTGCCCTAGCGCCGTCTCTGGTTGCGAATTCGGCTCTGAGCCGGCCATCCACTTCAAGTGCGTAAGAAGAGACCGGCAATTCACGGGTGGCTGCAACCATTTCATTCCCATTGTGCAGTGAGGTGGTTGAGAATGATGCGTAGCTTGAGTCGGCCAAACCGCACCAGAGCTACCTGCCCGAGTGCGGTGATGGGCCAACGCATGTTGTGGATTGATGCCTCGCACTGAATGGCATCACGATGGCCACTCGCGATCGCCCGACCAGACGGACGACTTACCGCTTGCCCGGTGCGTATACGACAAAGCCACGGCTCGACATGGTTGCCCTTTCAAATTCCCTGGCGCAAACGCACGCCCTCATGCCGGGCTTGGTGGGTAAACCTCCACTTGTGACCGCGGGGAGGCGTACTACGAAAGAGCGGCCGCCCGTCGCGCCGCCTGGGTTATGAACAATCCGGTCCTTGTTACGAACGGGGCGGCTGCACCACGAACGATTATGGTGCAGCGCGGAGCTGCGAAAAGCCACAATGCGATTGGCATCAACGACCATCCCGGCTGGCTCTACGAAAGAGGGCTCCGGGTTTTGCGCGGTCTGCGCAAACGATACCCATTCAGTTACGCAGCGAGCGTTGAGCTGAACTCCGTGGCGACTTTGTCCAAATCTCAGAGGAAGCGAGACCAGATTTCTTTCGAACATCGGTCTTTTCGTGACAAGAATTTACGGCGAAATGTCATCCTCCTCGTCGAAACCGTCGGCAGCCTTCTGTCTGCCGATGGAGGTTGGCACGAAGTATAGCAAGGTTGCTCCCCACGCCTGACTTCCACTCGACTGCCAAAATTCACAGGCGCCTTTTTGTTCAAGCGCGGGAGAAACAGCGTTCCAGAGAGACGGGCGAGGCTCGACGGATACCGCGACACGCACACCGGAAGAAATCGCTTGAACCTCACGCAGCGTCAGGTCGTAGGTTCGAAATCACGACCAAGCTTTCATAAAGCACACGTCAAACGATGCGGGCCCAATAACGGACATGATGCGTCCAGCAGTCGAATGTGGCGGCACCGGATCGTGCGTGAACATAGATCAAGAGCTAAAGGTTATTGTCGGGATGAAACACCGCGTAATGATGGTCGCATTGCTCGCTCTCATCACATCTCCGGTCTGCGCGGCGACACTCAGCGGTGCTCCGCGCATCGTCGACGGCAATACGATCGAGATCGAGCAAACCAAGATTCGGCTCTCAGGCATCGAAGCTCCTGAGACTGATCAGATTTGCCTCGACGCCCACGGCCGCAAATGGGCTTGCGGCGTAGCCGCTCGCGACGAGCTTATCAAGCATTCGAACGGACGAACGTGGGATTGTCATACCACAGGAGTTGATGAGTACAGGAGGTCACTCGGCAGTTGCTTCATCGAAGGCGAGGATGTGAACGCCTGGATGGTACGCTCGGGCTGGGCACTGTCGTCGGGTCCATCTGACCATTCCTACGCTATCTATGAGTTGGTGGCGAGCACAGGCTATGCGGGGCTGTGGTCGGGGGCGTTCATCGCGCCTTGGGACTGGCGTCGCCGCAACAAGAGGACGATCATCGTCGGCGCGAGCTCGGTTCCGATCGACGCTCAGGAACTCCTGCTCGGATCCGCTCTGCTATCGGACCCGCCCTCGCCCGAGTGTCTGATAAAAGGCACCGTGGACCTCAACGGCGAGCGCATTTATCACCTGCCCGGGCAACTCAGTTACGGACAGATCGACATGACGAAGAAGCCCGGTGAACGCTGGCTCTGCAGCGAAGCGGAAGCCGAAGCCACCGGGTGGCGTAAAGCCGCGCGATGAGGTGACACGCATGCATGCAGGCCGTTCTCCGAATATGTCCTATCTGACCAAGATCGCGCCTTCGCGCCGCTCGCTGTTGCTGTTCGCTGTCTCGACGGTTTGCCTGCGGCTTGGCAACAACATTGTCGATGCGAAGCAAGCAAAAGCGTCGCCCAAGCCGGATAACTTGCTCTCGCCGGATGCTGCCCTGAAGCGGCTGATGGAAGGGAACGATCGCTATGTCCAGGGTGCGTCACGAGGCGACGATTTCAAGCGCGAGCGCCCGGTTTTGGTTGATGGGCAAAATCCATATGCGGCGGTTCTGAGCTGCGCCGATTCTCGCGTGGCGCCTGAACTTGTCTTCGGCAGCGGACTTGGTGATCTGTTTGTCTGCCGCCTCGCCGGCAACTTCGCCAACGATGACACGCTCGCTAGTATGGAATATGCGGTCGCCGTGCTGAACACGCCGCTCATCCTGGTACTTGGCCACGATCATTGCGGTGCGATAGACGCCACGATCAAGTCGCTCCACGACGATAAGCCGCCGCCGGGGCACATTTCATCCCTCGTCGCTGCGCTTGCGCCTGCGGTAAAAGCATCTCGCCAGCAAACCGGTGACACGTTCGCCGAAGCAACCCGACAAAATGTAATCGATAATGTCAACAAACTCAAATCGACGGGGCCGATTCTGAACGCGGCAGTTGAGCAGAACAGACTGAAGGTCGTCGGGGGCTTGTATCGGCTCGACACCGGCAGGGTCGATTTGCTGAGCTGACGCTGGCACCTTCGCGCGGCCGGCTAGTCGTTTGCCGACTGATACAGAGCTTCGGTCGAGTTCCGCGCAATTCGCTCGTCCATCGGCTGCATCAAATGCACCGAATACAATCCGCTCCACAATTGTCATAGCTTCGGGAAAACCTTTAGTATGCGCGGCCTCTTAATTCTCCTCCTATTCTACCTACTCATGTTGGCAACGCGCGGCCAGCACCAAGAAACACTCATACCGCGGCCGCCAGCATTCATGCCTCCACCTTGATGCGCCAGGCCAACAGAGGTGGTTCAAACGGCAGATCGCGGTGCGAGGCATGCTGGGTCTGAGCTCTCGGCGTACGGAACACGCGACAATTCCGGCACCCTCTCACCCGCGATCCGTCAAGCCACCTATGGTCCTGCTTATGATCACCAGGCTCAGTCAGGGCCGAAGATCACATAGAGCAGGATTACGACCACCACGACTGCCCAGCCGGCGGATGTAAAGAAAAATGCTACTCGCGTCGGCATCGGACGGTCTCTCCGGCATCAGCCATTTGGGAGACCGCCAGTGTCGGAGAAGCAGCCTCGTTGCATCTGTCTTGGGCCTGTATCCTGGGTTGCGCGTACGACAATTGCGACCACCGGTTTGAGCGGAGAACAATCTTTTGTGCCCTCGCCGGAGTTCGTCAAGCCTGCCGGTCAACTATCGACGAACGCCTTGACGTGCCACCCAAAGAGCGTTCCTGGCTCTGCGCAGGCGGGCCTTGTCATTGGGATTTCCGAAGTGCGCATCGAAAAGGGGCATCTTTTACGCGCCGGCGCGCACATTTGAAGATCGCTTTGCCGATGCGAACATCAGCCTCATGATCGCGGCCCGCGTCCTCATCGCACGTCGCCCCAAGTCTCTTCGACCAACGCATCGATCATATCGGATACATCAAGTTGCCCGACGTTAAGCGTCAGCGAGATCCGCAACCTTGCCGTTCCCACAGGCACTGTTGGCGGCCGTATCCCGCGGATATCAAAGCCGCGCGCCTGTAGTGCAGAGGCGAGCCGCATCGCGCGGGCGTTGTCGCCCACGACGTAAGGAATGATCTGGGAGTTCGAACGGCTCGGGCGCCCGCACACAACGAGCTGACGATGTGTAAAGTCGATCAGATCGATCAGGCGTTGCTGCCGCTCAGGCTCCTCCTGCAGGATCAAGAGTGCTTCTCGCACCGCGACAGCCATAAGGGGTGATGGCGCGGTGGCGAAAATGAATGGACGGCATCGATTGACCATGAAGTCGCACAATACGCCGGAAGCAGTGACAAGCGCGCCCGCCGCGCCCAGCGCCTTCCCGCAGGTGTGGACTACCACCAGATCTTCGCGCCCCTCATAGGAAGCGGTGAGCCCCCGTCCCTGCTCGCCGTAAACGCCTGTGGCATGAGCCTCGTCCACGACCAGGAACGCCTCGTAGCGCTCGGCGATTGCGACCAGATCTTCAAGCGGCGCGAAGTCACCGTCCATACTGTAGAGGCTCTCCACCACGATCCAGATGCGCCCCATTCCGCCCTTGGCGCGCCAGTCGCCAATCGTATCTTCAACCGACTGTAGATCATTATGGGCGCTTATCCGAAACTCGGCTCGGCCCGCTCGCGCGGCTTCATGAATGCTGGCGTGCACGAGCGAATCGAGAACGAGCAGATCGCCCCGCTCCGGCAGCGTTGTCAGAACAGCGAAGTTTGCGATATAACCGCCGCCAAAGAACAGCGCTGCCTCCGATCGGAAGAACTGCGCCGCCTCGGCTTCGAGAGCTTCGTGCTCCTCGCAATTGCCGCGCAGCAGCCGTGACCCACCAGCTCCGATCGGCGTGCCGGCCTCAAGCGCGGTGAACAGAGCCTTTTTCATGCGCGGCGCGCTCGCCAGGGCCAGATAATCGTTCGAAGCAAAATCAGTCCCTGCGCGCGGCTTTAAGCCGCGCAGTCGATCGTCTCCTCTCAAGGCTTCCAGGGCCGCGGCATAGCTGTCAAGCTTGCCTATATGGGTTGGGTACATTGCTCAATCCGCTAATGCCATCAATCTAAACGACTGTGATGGCTACAAAAGAAGTTGAAGGGTCCGCCGCGCACTCTTTCAAGCCGGTCGGACGCAACTGTCTCCCATCAACCAGCACGATGCGCGGCTTGCACGTTTTCTCTCCCCGAAGGACGCATAACTGCAGCCAGTCGCGCGCCCATTAATCGCCACCATGATTGGCAGCCGGAGTGCTTCGATTACGTAGGTGACCGCGCTTCGGTTTCGATTTTGGCAGGTCACAGCGTGTCCGTTGATCAACTATCCCGCCCCCGCGACAGCGCGCGACCGCGTCGCACAAACTTGCTCCTATCACCGGCGCGCGACGCATTTGCAGGAAGGTCGAACGCGCGCTGGCCAAAGAAGTCGAGCGCCCCCGTAGCCATCCGTCCGGCGAACAAGTCCCCTGCTGGGGTGCATGTCGCGACTAAACGCACTCGCATCTCTTAACGCTACCAAACGGCACGTGCTTGACGTCATTCCATAGGATAGTCGGGCAGAACCAGCATATCGAGGCCATCCTCAACACGCTCGCCCATGCCGGTGATGCCGCCGCCGCACACCTTGATGCCGGCGCCACGCGGAGACACCTGCGCCCCCAATTCTTTGCACCTAAGGGCCTTTCCGAAGGCCACCGAAAGAAGGAATTGCGGTGCGGACGATTCCCCCCGCATGGTTATTTGGCAGATTGCGCTTCGGCATGCGCGCGCAACCTTCGTACTGACCGGACAAATGCACACTCTCTCAGCGAGAGTGATCTGATCGTATCATAAGCGTACGGTACGTACCGGAGCGAGCGTGAGAAGATTTCCAGCTTCGGCGCGCCGAACCACCGGCCGTCTTGCCGCACGTCACGGCAGCCGCACCAGCATTGCGATACGGCCAAAAATCTCAAGGCCTGCTGGAAGCTTTTTGTCTTTCGATTGCATGAGCGGGGGCACTCTTGCAGCACCTAGGACAGTGAATTGATTTTGCAATGGTAGCGCCTGAAGCGGCCGTCGCGTTTGTTGAACACCTGCCGTCTGACGTCCGCTTCTAACCAACAGCTCACCCACAGTCGCTTGCGCTGTTGGTAATGTCAGGAGATCGGAGCGGGCCTGATACTCCAGTAGGCAAGCCGAGCCCGACCGGTCCGCGGTCGAGGTCCACTTCAGTCGTTCTCCTCCCGCCGTGTTCGGTTGATGACGTCTTGTGCCTGGAACCAGACACGGGAGGCGCGAGCAATCCTGCTGGCGCAGCACGGGCCACGTGATCTCGCTCGATTCAGACAAGGCCGGCAGACCATGTTTGATGGCACGTCGATTGCTGGGGAGATGGAAAAGAGACGCAGGCTTGGGCGACCTCGCGGTCGCCAAGTCAGGAACTCACAACGTGGTTCGAGCCGGCCTGGTCCCAAGTGTGACAAATCGTCCGTTGGAGAAGACATGACAAGACATGCGCGGCCGTCAACCGTCGGAGACATAGTGCAGCCGAGGCGGATCGATCTCGCCGCCGCATATCGGCTGCTTTGTCGGTTCAGCCTGAATGACAGCATCGACAGCCATATCTCGGTCAGCCTTCCCGGCCCTCAAGACCTTTTCTTTGAGCCAATACGTTCGGGATGCGGTTGGAGTGGCAACCGCCTGCAATCTCATCACAGTCGATATCAACTACGACAGTTTCGATGATCCCCACCGGTTGGGTATCAATCCGGCCGGCTTCGCCAAGCCCGCGCCATCCATATCAATGACGCGCGGCGTCGATCGGCTCAAGACACCGAGGACAGTTTATGAACGCTCCACCAGAGAAGATCACTCCAGAAACCGACGCTACGGCTGCGACCTGGGATAATCTGTCGCCGCTACTGGTCGATATCCGCGCGCGTCGAGACGAGTTCACCCGCGCGCAGAAGATTCCAGACGAGATCATCGAGGGCTTCAAGCGCGTTGGCGTCTATCGGGCTATGGCCGCCAAGCGATTCGGCGGCGAGGAGCGAACGCCGGCCGATTTTTGTCGCCTGATCGAGCGCATTTCCGAAGCCGACGGCTCCGCCGGTTGGGTCGCCAGCTTCGGCGATGGGGCTCGCTACCTCGCGGCTCTTCCGGACGACACGCTTCGCAAGGTATACGCGAACGGACCTGACGTGGTGTTGGCAGGCGCGCTTTTCCCGCTCCAGCCCGCCAGGCGAAGCACCGACGGATTTGTCGTGAACGGCGTGTGGCCATTCGCCAGCGGCTCACCGGGCGCGGATCTGATAGGCGTTGGCATCACTGTGGAAGACGATCCGACCGGTGGCCTTGCGCGTGTAGCCGTGATGCCGGCCGAGAAGGTGACAATCCGCCCCAATTGGGACGTCATCGGCCTGCAAGGCACCGGCAGCCACGAGGTCGTTGTCAACGATGTCATTGTGCCGGAGGAATGGACCTTGATCCGCGGCGGTCCGCCGACACTCGACGGGGCGGTCTATCGTTATCCGTCCGTGGCTTTCGCTGCACAGGCGCATGCGATTGTCGGCATCGGTATTGCGCGCTCCGCGCTAGACGAGGTGATCGCCATGGCCGGAAGCCGCGCCTCGATCACTGGAGCGCCCGTGATGGCAGAGCGCGCCTATATCCAGCTGGAGATGGCCAGAGCCGAAGCCATGCTGCGTTCCGCCCGTTCCTTCTTCTATGAGGCCACCGAGGAGCTGTGGAAGGAAGCGCTCGAGGGTGCGGTAAACCCGAGCACGGCGACGCTGATGCGGCTCGCCGCGACGAACGCCGCACGACAGAGCGCTGAGGTCTGCAAGATTGCAAGCGGTCTCGCTGGAACTGGGTCTCTCTATACCACCAGCAATCTGGCGCGCGCCATGTGCGACAGCTTCGTGGTTGCCCAGCACGCAGCTTTAAACGAGGGAACGCTCCAGAGCGCCGGCCGCCTCCTGCTCGGATGTGCAGCACAGCCGGGCTTTCCATGAAGTGGTTCATCCACGAGCAATTCCGCACGCCCCGCAGCAACGGATTGCAGGACCTGTGATGCGGTCTGCCGCTAGAGGACTTGGCGGCCTGCCAGCCTTGGTTGAAGGACAAGAGAGAGACGTTTGCGGTCAGCCGCTTCTCAAAAACACCACTGCATATCCGTGGAGGATCCCTTCCCCGTCGCAAACATAGCGAGCGCTCTCATAAGTCTCTACGCCCCCGCCTTGATCATCGTCGTGTCGAGCCCGATCCACTTGCATTTCAGCGCAACGGCTCGCGGTTCAACTCACGAACCTTCCACGCCGCCGTCGCTGAAAGGGGCGAGCGACGTCCGCCCGGCAGGCCGGTACAGGGACAGACACGCACTTTTCAACCACCGGGGCAGCAAGACGGGAACGTCAATTGGAAGACAGTGACCTATCCGGCGCGATCGTGCCCGAACCCCGCAGTGTTGCTTACTTCGCGCTTGGGCCGCGCTTACCCCAGCACTTTCAAAGAATCATAATCACCGTAGATAGGCACTCGTCAGCTTCTCGAAAGCCAACCTTCCTAGCATTCGAACCTGGTCTCTAGATGCCGATGCCGCCTATGACTGGACTGGTGACGAACGTGGGATACCCGCTTGACGGATCGGCAAGAGACTTTGTTCGAATAAGAGCAAGGAGAGCATTATGGATTCCAATCGGATAAACGGTGCCGGCTCGCCAGGGTCCCCAACGGGGTACGTCCGCACACAGGAGGACCATAATCTATTTAGGCAGGCTATGAGTGAAGCCAGGCCAGCGTCTGCTGCGCCTGCATCGGCAAAGGCTCCGATTTGGCGTTCGAGTGAACCATACGGGACCTTCTCACGCGATGGCTACTCTTGGAACAACGACGTATGGGGTGTGGGCGCTGGGCCTCAAACGATTTCGGTGCATGCAGTCAACCAGTGGGGCGTGTGGTCGAACCAGCCCAATACTGCTGGCATCAAGAGCTATCCGCACGAGGCCTTCAATATCGGAAAACCGCTGAGTTCAATCAACACTCTGCAATCGAGCTTCAATCAGGGTGTTCCCACTAGCGGCGCCTGGGACGTCGCCTACGATATCTGGGACAGCACAAACCAGCATGAGATAATGCTCTGGACCAATTACACCGGAAATCCGGACGGCAGCGGCAATGTCAAACCAATTTCTTATCATTATCGGCAGGATCCTTCCGGGGCAGCGATCCCGGTCTACACCAACGTCGACGTGGGCGGGGCGACTTGGAACGTGTTTGAAGGCTTCAATGGTCACAAGGTCATCTCACTCCTGCGCACTTCGAAGACGAACAGCGGGACAGTGGACATCAAGAGTATCCTGCAGTGGATCAAGTCAAAGGGCTACTTCGGCGACATAAACGTCGGTAGCGTCCAATACGGCGTCGAGATCACCTCGTCCCCAGGGGGAATGAACTTCAATTTCAACGACTGGACCGTGACCTCAAAGTGAAGATCGCGGGCGAAGATGTGATCTGCGCTTTGCCATTGAGCGGCGCCAACTGACGACCTCGGCTTGCCGTTTGCGACTTATGAGCCGGCGTTAAGGTGCAGTCGCTGTATAGTCCACGGCGACGCGACTGTCGGTGACCTTGACGTTGCGTCCACCTCGATGTGGATCGAAGGTGACGAACAGATTGGCGGTGCCGTTGCGGCGATACTCGTAATCGTAGCGCTCGCGCGGTCCCCGTTGGGCCGGGACCGGGCTGGCGTACCTTGCCGATCAGCAGAACGGGTCTCGCCGAAGTAGACCAGCGGCCGGGCGGGATTCTGCGTTTCGGCGAAGAGGTCGAGCACGTCCTCCATACGGACAACGTATTCGCCGTCGACATGGGGAATGTACCACATGCCCCTGCGCCACGGCTTGAGGTCGTTCTCGGCCAGCCGGCGGGTTTCAGAAGCGGCGAGCTGTGTACGTTACGGACTGACCTCGCTCTTTCATAGACGCGGGATTCGGCTAGTGTCCATCTAACCCTGTGCGTTGACTGGCGGGCCGGCATGCGATTAGCAATGCGCTACGAAGCTGAGACGGGACGAACGCGTCCTACGTTAACATTGCTTGTTCATACGGTCTTTCTTTGCGCATGCGCCCCCGCTCGTCGCCCTGCTGGAACAACATCGGCAAATGTGCATGTATTATTTTCGAGCGATGAGCTGCCGGCCGATAGTGCCCCGAACAGTTGTATGTTTCGGCGAGGCGGTCCGTTTTCTCACCAAGTCGAGGTGGGCTCCCGCTCCCTCATGGCAGTGCAATCGAAGGGGTTTGATGTGCGACCATGACTTTATCTCCGGCTGCTCCTGGCACCGCCGCCGGGCGCTTTGCTCTGCTCGATCTTACTCGCCGCTGCGTTTACCCTGTGAGGACCACGCCATGAAATCGCTCAAGCTGATCGGCCTTGCACTTGGAGCAGCGATTGTGCTGTCCAGCGCGGCATTGGCGGAGGACATCACCATCGCCGTCGCTGGACCGATAACCGGGAGCGAGTCCGCCTTCGGGCGGCAAATGAAGAACGGCGCAGAGATGGCGGTGGAGCAGATCAACGCTTCCGGCGGCGTACTCGGCAAGAAGATCGCCCTCGACGTCGAGGATGATGGCTGCGATCCCAAGCAGGCGCGATCGGTAGCGGAGAAGGTCGCCGCCGCCAAGATCCCATTCGTTGCCGGTCACTTTTGTTCTTCGTCATCGATCCCTGCCTCGGAAGCCTATGCGGATGGCGGCGTGCTGCAGATCACGCCGGCTTCGACCAACCCGCTATTCACCGAGCGCAAGCTATGGAACGTGGCGCGCGTCTGCGGCCGCGACGACCAGCAGGGCCAGGTTGCCTCCCAGTACATTAAGAAGCACTTCAACGGCAAGAACATCGCCATTCTGAATGACAAGACCACTTATGGTAAGGGGCTTGCCGAGGAGACGAAGAAGTCCCTCAACAAGGCCGGCATCATCGAGAAGATGTACGAGTCCTATAACAAGGGCGACAAGGACTTCAATGCGATCGTCTCGCGCCTGAAGCGAGACAATATCGACCTCGTCTATGTCGGCGGCTATCACCAGGAAGCGGGCCTTATCTTGCGCCAGATGCGCGATCAGGGCCTGAAGACCGTACTGATGTCGGGCGACGCGTTGGCTGACAAGGAATATGCCTCCATCACCGGCGCGGCTGGAGCAGGCACGCTCTTCACCTTCGGCCCCGACCCGCGCAAAAAACCGACGGCGGCTGCGATCGTCAATACATTCAGGTCCAGGAGTATCGACCCCGAAGGCTACACGCTCTATACTTACGCTGCTGTCCAGGTCTGGACGCAAGCCGCAACCAAAGTCGGCACCACCGATCCGAGGAAGGTGATGGACACGATCAAAGCGGGCTCCTGGGACACGGTGATCGGCAAACTGGAATACGATGCCAAGGGTGACATCAAGCAGCTCGACTATGTCGTTTATAGGTGGGACGACAAGGGCGGCTATAGCGAGACTAACCCGAGCGCATTCTGACGCATCTTGGTCCGACGCATCAAAGCTGGCGTATTCCAGGGGCGGTGATTAACGCCGATTGATCGAGTGCTCCAGGGCAGCAAGTTGCGGCCGGAAGAGATTGAATGTCTGAGCTCGGCCTATGCAAGGCCCCTGCGCTCGCTTTTGCCTGGTTGATCGAGACGACCTTATCGCCGAAATCGTGGCAAAGAAGATTAGCGAGATCGGCGCAGCGGGTTTGGCGATCCGGCAGAGATATCAAAGCTCGCCATCGGCCTAAAGCGAGCATCGCATACATAGCTGATCGTTTTATCTTTACTTCCGATCGATGCACAGCCCGCTCCTGCAGGAAGGCCTCACGGCTTGGACTCAATGGAGCTTATCAGGCTTGACTAATGCAAATCTTTGAGCGGTCGGCAGATGAGGCGACTGTTCGACAACTTGCAGTCCCACATGCTTCCGTGCGACACGTATCGCTCGTGCCCGTTGATCCACGAAGAGCTTCGACCTGAGATTACTGCCCGGCCCATGGAGAACAAGGCGGGGCCGGTCCCTCTACCCCGGGGACGCCGCGCTGCGGATTACAATGGCTTTTGTCTACCGTTCCTCATCTGTCGACTGATCATTCGATATACCGCCGAGCGCGTCACCCGCATTGCGACTTTCGGCCCTCGGCATTTTCCGCGACATTGCGCAGGACGAGCTCAGAAAGCTGCACAACCAGCTGTTTCAGACGCGCTATTTCTTGCCTGCACCGCGCCAACTCGCGCTGTTCATCTGTCATTCTAGATACTTCATAGCGGTTCCCAGCCGCATGATTCATGTTGAACCTCTATCCGACTAGGTAAGCGCGAACGACGGCTCGAGCATACCCCTTGCCCGGGATTGTACCGGCAGATCGGCATTTTTGCGCCAGTAAACATCGTACGCAGCGATCCACGATCTTGCCGCCTCCGCTTAGTGTGCCATCCCGGCTACAGATCTGAGCGTCTCGTACAAAAACTCGCTTGCCATGAGGAGCACGAGATCGAGTTTTGCCCCCTCGGGACGGCTCTCGCGGAAATAGCCACATCGGATCCAATTGCCTTCCTGATTTGCATTCACATATCAACCAGACCCATCAAACCTGGAACAACATCCGTCCAGGCTCACGATGCGATCGCCGTTCCTGCTGGAACGATCCGCCAGCCGTGTTCCACAGATATCAAAAACGCGTCTGCAGTGCGGAGGCGATCCGCATCGCGCGCTTTACTGTCGATGCTTTCCTTGACTGGACGGTGACCATCCACCTGCCCGCATGATCAAAAGAAAATCAGACGCGTCGATTTTGCGCAGCGCATTGCGCCAACTCCGCAAAGGAATTGCCTTTTGGGTACTGCCACGGCGCAATGCGGAAGGCGTCAGTCTCGAGCCCAACTTGGCTATGCCCTCCCGAGCCTTGGTGCTCGGCTGGAAGGTGATCGCGGCGCGGCGCTGGCCGCCCTGCTTCGTCCTTGTTCGAGAAGCAAGCGGTTTGTCATCGAGATTGGGAATGGGAATGGCCAGCAGGTTGTTATCAGAACTTCTGTGGTGATCCCCAACATCGAATATGAGCTCGAAGAGGAGAGCAGAAGAGGTTGAACATCAAAGGGAACCGTGCAGAATGATCGAGACCACGCAGCTGGTGGGGATAGTTGATGGTTGGCGTACCCCGGCGATAGAACGGGGCGTTTCTTGCCGCACCAAATGCGCATTGCGCGTCCCGCCCGTCGACATCCACGCCGGCGGTCACCAGCCATACTGGCTTGGCGCCGGCATCGGCGAGAGCCGCTCCAATCAATTCCATCGGCACGAGCCGACCTCAGCTCCTTAGCCGGTTTTGCAGTGCCGGCCGGCTGACGCCGAGATTCTTGAGGTTCAGCGGGTCTGGCTGACCTGTTGCCAATCCCCTGAGCAGCGCGCGCGTGCCGGACAAAAACGCCACAATCATAGCTGTTCTGCTGCTTGGCCATGTCGGCTGGCCTGAAGCTGAGGCCCAGCCGGTTGGCGAGCCTTGCTGCACGCGCGTCATTGTATCCCCGGATGGAGTCGTAATGATAGGCGACCGGCCGTTGCCGGTCCCTACGATCAACGACCGCCTCCTTCCCTCCTTCGACACCTCCGCGGCTTGACCAGCGCGACGCGCATCAGCTGCCCTTCGAAATCCCAGGCAAGCAAAATAGAACTGTGAGCAGCTCGCGCCCATCGCGATCCGGCTGACACAATTCGACTTGCAGTTTGCGCTCGTTAGCAGCGTGTTTGCTCCAAACATTTGAGCATCGGCACAGCGTATCAAAAACACGACCTTTCTGGTCCAAGCTTCGTTACTGTAGTGGTCTGTGTGGAGAATGGATTAGCCGCGCGCGAAATCCAGGCAATCCAGGACGTGGACGGCGCCTCCACGCCGATCTTGCCCCTGCTCACCAACGCGGATTCGGCGCCGTCGGTGGGAGTCCGCGAAGAACGCCAGCACGCTCGCGCTCCATAACATCTGCATCGTCAGACAAAACTCTCGACCACAGGAGAGTGGCTTTCCATGTTGGCCAATACCGCTCGGCATTTCACTGTGACGGACCAGCCGAATGAGCGGCAGTTCCACAAGCCCCATTGTAAAGATGCTCAGATCGGGCATCCGCGCGGCAAGTAGCCTGGTGCGCTCGGACCAATCCTGTCCGCTCTTGGCCGGAATGACCATCTCGAGTTCGAGATCGTCGACGCTGGCCATGCTATTCGGATAGCCAACAAGAAGCTTCCAAAATGATGACCATGGTCGCCACTTAGAAACCACGTGATCTTCTGGAAAAGACGAACACATACGACATCACACAAAATATGACGTGCAATGTGCCTTGAGCGCTCACGTGTACAAGCCCATTCAAAAACAGAATGCGTCACGCACGTCGACCGCTGGCGGATCCCTCAGCTGCCTGTGAGAGATCGGCGGCTTGAATTTTATGCGGATGAGCTAAAAGGCCTTGAATCGCACGTAGCGTCACGTTGTACCATTGCGAAGTAGCTGACGAGGATGCCCGGCAAATCGGACCGGCCCGCTGTTTGCTGCCACCGGTGAGACGATGATACCAATGCGGTCGATGTGTGTACAGCAGAGGGCGACACGGCCCCAATCCCCGCCTGTGGGATCGCGCGAACGGGCTCCGAGTGCTCGCATGCGCACAACAACGTACTTCGTCCCAGCCCAGGAAATGCTGGGTTACTGCGCTGTGCGGCCGGCACGTTGACGCCGTTCTAACAACCGCGGATCGTCCCTGTTCGGCGCCGCTCATTAGTCAGTATGGCTTTGACGATCCTCAGGACAACGGACAATACACACTTCAAGGTTTGTGCGAGCCAGTGTTGAGCCGCACATCAATATCGTCTGATAAAAAAAATGACGCCAGATTTCTCCGATCATTGATCCTTTCGCAATTAGAATTTGCGGTGAACGTTTTGCCGCAAATAACCGTCGGCAGTTCTCCCTCTGTCGACGACAGACTTCGGCCCGGCCATCGAAATGAGGCCGGGCTTTTTTTGCCACCGATGAACGACAGTTTGGAGTGTTCTGGCCCGCGGTGTCTGATGATGGCGAAGGGTTAGGGAGACAAACGTAAGCGATCGATTGGGAGGATAGTTCGTCACATGCTGAAATCGATCAATACGATCCTAGCGCCCGAGCTGCTCTGGCTGCTCGCCCCCATGGGCCATGGCGACTGCCTCGTGGTCGTCGACGCCAACCACCCGGCCACCAGCATTGTCGCGGCGACTCTGCTCGGAGCGCCTGATCCAGCTGCCGGGCATGAGTCATGGAGAGGATCGTCCGCGCCATCCTAACGCTCTATCCGCTCGACGATGTCGTCGATCCGTGCGCGTGATGATGCCGGTCGACGATCCCGACCGTGTGCCCGGACGCAGCGCACGGTGCTGGCCGAGTTCGAGCGCTCGGTCGGCCGCGCCATCAGTCCCGGCAAGCTCTCGCGTCCGGATTTTTTATCGCGCGGCGGCTACGGGCTTCGGCGTCGTGCAGGTGGGTGACAGCAGGGGATATGGGTGCTTCCTGATCAGGAAGGGCGTGATCAGCTAAGAGAAAAATTCTGCGCAAAATTGCGCAGAACTCTGCACCCAAATTTGAATGGCCTCCGCGCAACCGACCGACTATTGTCGATCCATGTCTCGCCTTGTGTGTCTAACTGCTACTATCATCATGTCGCTGCTGCCGGTCGTTACGAACGCTGCGCCAATTCAAAAGCGGCCCAAGCCGGTCTGGCAAGGTTACGGATTCCTGCCAGGCTATCGCCAGCCGCTGAGCAACAGCATTCCGCTCTACAAGCAGAAGGAAGCGATGCGTCGGCTCTCGCGCGCCGACCGACGCCACTGGTATATTGACCCGGTTCCTCAGTACTACGGTTGGGATGGCGAGTGGCACTATTTCGGCAGTCCCGGCTTTGGCGGCGGCCGCTACAACGGCGGGAGCTTCGGGCCGTGTTGGACGCGGACGCCGATCGGGCCGATCTGGAATTGCGGGTGATCGGGCGGCGCGGCTAGGAGAAACTTCGGGCCATTGCGCCGGGATCACGTCGAGGCGTTTACCGACGTCCTCGCCGATCTTCGTCATCGCGCGGCAGCCGCACGGGCAGCGTGCTCTCAGATTGGATGATCAGCTCCACCTGCGGCAAATGAGCAGGCAAGTAACCCGATTGCGATGACGATCTTGATCCAATCCGGCGCGAGATCCCCCTGATGATCGCCGCCGTCTTCTCCTGCGTCGCGTCCAGGACGCCTTGCGGGATAATCGGCTGCTGCAGTTATGCTGGACGCCTCACGGCGATCTTGTCCGGAATGAACAACATGCTTCAGCTCGCTTTCCCATTGAGACAATAGCGACACGAAGCGCGTGCTGAAATCCGCCCATCTCAAGGAACGACGAGAACTGATGCAATTGCTTTGGCATTTGTTCGAAGCAGTGCACCAGCTTCCTAGAGGGCCAGACCATACAGCAGCCGTTTAGACGATTAAACGCTTCGAGCGCCGGCTGGCAGTGTTGATTCAAGCATCTGAAACGGCTCGGGCGGGCCAAATTCCGGACTGTGCACTGCAACAAACAAGCAAGCATTTCACTCGATCACCTCCTCGGCGCGAGCGACGAGCGTCGTCGGCACTTCGATGCCCAGCATCTTGGCGGTCTTAAGGTTGACCACAAGATCAAATTTCGTCGGCTGCTCCACGGGAAGATCAGACGGCTTCCTGCCACGCAGAACCTTGTCGACGAGCTCAGCAGCGCGGCGATAAAGGTCAGTGAGGTTGGGTCCATAAGATATCAGGCCTCCCTCTTCGACGTGCTCCCGCTCACCATAGATAGTCGGCAGCTGCGCCTCCAACGCTAACGTGGCGATCCGACCCCTGTTGTTATTTACAAGCGGATCAGCACACACATAGACAGCGTCTACCCTGCCTTTCAGTGCTTTGAAGGCGGTCCCGATATCCTCCACGCGACGGAATTCAGGTGTGACAAATTCGGGATTAACAGACTTGGCCGCCTTCTGCACATCGCGCATCTCTAACGCAGCTCCCGCACTACAAGGATTGGCAAGGACTCCCAATCGGCGCAAACTCGGGACCAGCTCGCGAATTAGCTCCAGTCTCTTACCACTGAGATCGGACCCTTGATACGACAGCCCGGTGACGTTTCCGCCTGGTCGCGCCAGACGCGACAAGCCCGGTGCAAACTGGGTCGGTCGATATCGCGAAGTCGATCGGGATGTCCAAGGTCGCCTGTTTCGCCGCTATAACGGGTCCAGCTCCCGCAGTGACAATGATATCGACCTTCTTGCGCACAAATTCAGTCGCGATTTCGGCGGCGCGCTTGTTGCTGGCCTCGGCCCAGCGATATTCGATAGCCACCTTCCGCCCCTCGGGCCAACCGAGCTCGCTCAGTCGCTGCAAGAAAGCAGGTAGAGATTTTCTCTGGGCCGAGGCCGTAGTTGCGCCCAAGTATCCAATTGTCGATATCCGCTCTCGTTACTGCGCGCGGGCGACGAGCGGCCACATGGCCACGACACCAAGCATACCAAGAAATCGACGCCGCCTCATTTGTCCGACCCGAGGCATCAAAACGGGCAGCTTATAGCACACAGGAAAGGGCGCGTGGGGTGCCCCTCGACGGCTACCAGATGCGATATATCTATTTTCTCGGTCCGTCCGCGCGTGCGCGGCTCGCCTGCAAAGAAATCGCATATACCGAGATCATGCGGCGTGGCGCCGGCATGTATCGCGGTAATGCGCGTGGCAAGTAGGCGATGGCCGACAACCAATCGGCAAAGCGGCGCGGCAGCGGCGACCGCCACGCTCCAGCTTGAGCCGACATGTCGGGTCTTGGAAGCGAAGCAGAAATCATGTGCTCGTTCCGAGCCTTACCGGTTGTGACCCGCAGCGGTCCATCGGTGACAGCTGCGCACCGTCCGCTTCCAGACCAGCAACGGACTAGCCCCTCGCAGGCCTAGAACACCGATCCTGGCCCGAGGCTGACGGACACATTGCGTGGACAGCGCGGCATAAGGCGGACTCATTGTTGCTCACTGGCAGCCACGCAGTCACTTGCGAAATACTTCGGCGCGTCTTAAGAGGCAGGTAAATGTTCTTTCTCTCGAAAGGTCTCGAAGTTCTCTAGCTCGCTCCAAACCATATCGTTCGCCAACAACAAGATAGGAGTGAGTCACCGATCTGCGTCAGGTCGGCTGCCATATTCGATTTCCATCACAACCTGTCCGCTCACAGGATCTGCTTCACAATTTCTTCAAAAGGAATTAATCTGCTGCCGTTGCGGAATTTCAAACTTGATTGGAGCGTCGACGATAATGCGTAAGGAGTATTCAAATGCCAACCAACGGAGAGCCGCGTAGAGCAATTACGCTTGGTGGAGGTGGGCCGGCAGCGGGGCTGCACATCGGGGTTCTGGAGGCCCTTGCCAATCAGCCCGACCTGAAGTTCGACGTATGGTCTTTGTCTTGCATCGGTGCATGGGTCGGTGTCGTCTACAACCAGTCAGACAAACCCAATGCTCAAGGTAAGGTCGAAGAAACATACGAATTCTTCAGAAATGGCGTATTTCGAGATGATGAAGGCTACAGGCGCTTCCCGATAAACACCGTGTTCGGGCCGGATTGGCGCAGCAACATCGACGCATTCAACAAATTCGTTAGTGACCCCAAAAATTATAAAGACTTTCAATGGCAGCCCTACAGGATGTTCGATTACGTCCAGGAATCGCTGTCAATTGTGATGGACCAATTGCCGACCGGCGAAAGAAAATCCTTCAAGAGGTTGGACGAAGGAGATCTCAATCGATGGATACTCAACCAGTTGATGGCTCCTAATCCCTTCATCCGCTATCTGACATCCCTGATGTACCTGTCCAAGTTCAACGGACTCTCCAGAATAAACTACCCGGAGAGCGAGTTCATGAAGAAAATCAAATTCGACCGGCTGTCCCCATCCGGTCGCGACGACGCGGAGAAGACACCCCTGATCTTTCACAACGCGTGGGACCTGGATCATCACGAGCTCACGTACTTCGCAAATCGTCCGATGCCGGTGCTGAACAAGACCGACGAAAGCATAAAGAAGAGGTACGGCGGCCCCATCACCGCACAGTCTTTATGCGCGTGCTCGGCTCTTCCCTTCATCGAAGAAACCGTGGAGATCGATGGAACGACCTACTGCGAAGGGGCCTTGGTGGACACGGTCAATTTCGAGGGACTGCTCGATCTCCAGGTGAGAGGGCAGAAGCTCGACGAAATATGGATTAGCCGGATTGTCGATTCTAAACAGATCCGAAAGCCGGACAATCTTCACGATGCGCTGGCAAATCTCTGCCAATTGTTTGCAGCTTCGGTTGGCGAAGATGACGTCAAGCTGTTCAAATACCACGTCCGGTACGACAAACGAAAATGCGACGCATCGAAAGACAACGCTGCGGAAGACCAGAATTCCAAAAAAACAAGCGCTGAAGCTTCGAAGAATGACGCTGCGAAGACTAAGAATTCGAAGGCCAAAGATTCGCAGGTTCACAGTTCAAACGACGTATGGAACGGCACGGTTGTCGAAATTCACGTCCCCGGGCACATCAACTTCAAATGGAATCACAGCAACTTGGACAATGGGCGAAAGCTGGGGCGAGAGTCTGCGGAGCAAGCGATCAAGCAATATCGCCAAAACAAGGATACACCCCATCCCGGAGAGCCGCTCTTCATCAACGAAAGACCCGAGCAAGATGCCGATTGGCGACGAATTCGCGATGACTATCAAAAGCTGAAGAAAGTGCTCGCCGAGAATTAGCAGATCTGAACTATCGCGGGATCACCGCAGTCGATCGAGCAAAGCCCGTGCTTGCTTGAGGTCTTGCGTCTCAAAACCCTCGGTGAACCAGTCGTAGACGGGCGTGAGGACCTTGATCGCTTCTTCACGGTTGCCTTCCTCCACCCAGACGGCGGCAAGATCCATTGCGGCTCTGAGTTCAAGAGCTTTGGCCCGTTGGGCACTTGCGGTCGTTAAGGCCTTTTGCAGCAACTCGGTTCCGGCATCCCTTGAACCGCGAAGCATCAGCGTACGCGCTTTCAATCGATACAACTCGGCCTCAAATATCCGTTCGCTATTCCGACTGGTTGTCGTCAGGCCCCGCTCGATAAGCGCCATCGCAGCCTCGTAATCCTGCCCAAGCAGCAAAGCCGGACACAACAGCACATATAGCGCCGTGATTCCCAGTTGGTAACCCGCGCCACGATATTCGTCCATTGCAGCTCGGATCTCCTCGACGGCGCTGGAGGAGGGGTCAAGCATTGTCACGCATATGCCACGGACGGCCTGCGCCAGCCCGTGCCATTGACGGAATCCGTGCTCCTCCGACAAGCTGCGACAACGGTCTGCATAGCGTTGCGCGCGCGACATTTCGCCGCGAAGAGCGTGGAGAACAGAAGCATAGTAGCATGCATACGCTTGCGAGTGAGGATGATTGATGACGTCTGCTCGTTGAATGGCGGCATCCATGCGTGCGCTTGCTGCATCAAAGTGACCGAGCAGCCAGAGAACCCATGACATCAGCGCGAGGTCAGCTACTCCGGCATCCTGACCGGCTGCACGGGCGGCCAATCTGTCATCCTCAGAGCTTGCCTCGAACTCCGCAACCGCGCGCTCGATAGCTTCGCGGGCATCAGTGAGACGTCCCATGAAAAGGCGAATCATGGCCTGACCGCGGGTCGCATTGAGCAGCGCTGGCCGATCGCCGCGCGTCTCGGTGAGATGAAGCAGTGCCGCGATTGTTTCCTGGGCTACCGGCAACTCGCCGCGAATGACGCTCGCGGTCGTCAACCAGAACATAATTTGCAATTGTTCAGGGGGATCTCCGAGGCGCTCGCACAGCTCCCGCGCGCGAGCAAAGGTTGCCACCGCTTTGTTAGAAGCGGGGCCCTGGGTAGCGATGAGGCAGGGTCCCAGCGCGACTGCAAAATCAAGCTCTAACCTGTCCTTTCGTTCACCATTGGCCAAGTGGATAGTGGTCTCGATACCCCGCTCCAGTTGAGCGATGGCCTCGAGGTTGGCGGAGCGCATGGCGGCTTTCCTGCCTGCCAGCAGCCAATATCCCGTCGCCTTTTCGAACAGTCCCGCCTCGGTTAGATGATGCGCGATTGTTTCCGGTTGAGCTTCCACGATTTCCGGGAAACGCTGCTCGAAGGCGTCCGCAATCATGGCATGCAGCGCCGCGCGCCGACTCTTCAGAAGTCCCGAATAGGCAGCATCCCGCACGAGCGCATGTTTAAAGGTGTAAACCGCCCGGGGTATCTCGCCTCGGCAAAATATCAGCTCCGATCGAACCAACTGGCCAAGCGCCTCGTCAAGTCTCTCTCTGGGCATTCCAGCGACAATGCTCAGCAGTTCGTAGGAGAACTCGCGACCAACCACAGCGCCAATCTGAGCCACCTCCCTCACCGGGGCCAACCGATCCAGCCTTGCCATGAGAGACGCATGTAATGTCGTCGGAATCGCCATCGGAGGCAGTGGCCGGCTGAGGACATAATGATCGTCTTGCTCGTGCAACAAGCCTGTTTCGAGCACCGTCTTGGTTAGTTCCTCGACGAAGAGGGGTACGCCATCGGTACGGGCGAGGATCTGGTCCATGACCTCTTTTGGGAGTGTCTTGCCGGCCGTAACGCGCTCGATCAGTGCTGCACCGTTGCGTCGGTTCAGGCGCGTGAGCGACACCGTCGTCACATGCGCATGACCCGGCCAAGGCGGCATGAAATCCGGCCTCGCGGTGATGAGCACCAGCGCCCGAAGCTGCGGTACTCGTTCCAGTGTAAGCGTCAGCAGCTCAAGCGACGTAGGATCGGCCCAATGAGCATCCTCAAAGGCAATGAAGACGGGCTGACGTGCCGCGAGAGTATTGAGCTGCATCAGAAGCGCCGCCAGTGTGATCTCCTTCCGCTTCTGCGGGCTCAGCTCTGGCAGCTGGTAGCGGCCACCGGTAGGCACCGACAGGAGGTTTGCCAAAGGTGGTACTATCTGGTCTGCGGCAGCACCGGATTGCGCCAGCAACGCCTGGAGCTTGACGAATTTCACATCTGACGAGTCGGTTCGCTCGAAATGCGCGGCTCGTTCGAGTTGGCGGATGAACGGGTACAGCGCGCTGTTAGTGTGGTGCGCCGAGCAGAAAAGGCGCAGCGTGATGTGCGGTTCGGTTTCCTTGAGTCGTTCTTCGAGCGCTTGTGCGATGTGCGACTTTCCGATGCCCGGCTCTCCGGTGAGCACCACAGCGCTGCCCTCATCACGGGTGGCGTTGTGCCAGCGACGTAACAGCAGATCTATCTCCTCGTCGCGCCCGATTGGGGGTGTCAATCGAGTCTGGTGCAGCGCCTCGAATCGGCTTTCCACCCCGCTCGTTCCCAACACCTCCCAAGCTGGTAGCGGTTCTACCCATCCTTTGAGTATAGCCGGGCCGACATTGCGGTATTCGAATTGTCCCTCCGTGAGTCGACGCGTACTCTCACAGATCAGGACTGTACCCGGCATTGCGAGCGCCTGCAGGCGTGCGGCCAAATTCGGCGTCTCACCAATCACCCCCTGTTCCTTGGCAGCGCCTTCGCCGATCAAGTCGCCGACCACAACCATTCCGGTAGCGATGCCAATGCGAACCTGGAGCACCGCGCCGACATCTGTCTTCAGGTTAGCGACGGCATCCACCAACGCCAACCCGGCGCGGATCGCCTGCTCGGCATCATCCTCGTGCGCCTGGGGAAAGCCGAAATAGGCAAGAACGCCGTCTCCCATATAGCGGGCGATGATCCCCTCAGATTTGGTGATAACCTCAGCGATGCAAGCGTGGTAGGCGCCGATTACCGCTCGCAGGTCCTCGGGATCAAGGCGGACCGAGAGTGCAGACGAGCCCACTAGATCGCAAAACATCACCGTGAGCTGACGGCGCTCGGCGCCCTCCCGCGGTACCGTCTTGCTTCCTGTTGGAGCTGCCGGAGGGACATCGCCCCGAAGTTCGGCAATCGCACGCAGCATCTTGCGCCGATGTCCCAGCAAGACGCCAAGGTCCTTCAGGTCCTGCTCCGTAAGATCGCCCAGGACCGAAAGATCAATGGCGTTCTCGGCGAAACGCCCCGCGTACTCACTCAAGCCTATCGATGCTAGCCATTCCGCAATAGCTGTCATGGCAAACCTAATGGCTTCTGTCGTGATAATAGCACGTTTGCTGGACATGCGAAGGGGCTCGTCCAGCCACGACGTGTGCAATCGCCCGTACCGGGAAAACGCCGACGCATAGCTACGGTTCTAACCGACCGATTTGCAGCTCTTCGCATGCCCCGATGAGCATGCATTCAGCTTATGACATTCTCGTCCATTTGCGCCAGCGTTGGTCGCATGCCAACTTGCTTCTCATCTGAAGCATCGACCCATAGGCTTGAGAGCTCGGACCCGAGCCGGAATGTGCGTCCGGTTCTAGAAGTAGACAGGACTAGACTTGCGCGGTTAGGATACTTCCGCTTTCGGGCCCGAAACCGAAATGCGGCCCTAGCCTTTTTTGTCGGCTTGTCAGGGTAGACCGGACGCGAGCGGACGGCGGTTCGAATAGACGCTCATGACCCTCAGCAGAACTAGCGCGTCTGCAGGATGTCCGCCTTTGCGCCAACAGCGGCCACTCCTAACAACTCAGCTGTGCACCTTCGGAGTGCGAGTCGACGGAATGAAGGGACGCCTAACGGCTGGATGCAGCATAGAGCAGTTCGGCGGAGAGAGTGCCAGTCAATCCCCGTTGAAAGATCAAGCATTCTTGACCTTCCTGAACCAAAACCCGCGAGTTGAGCTACAGCCGAAATACATGGTTTGGTCCGAAGCTCAAGGCGTGTCGGAATGCCCCTAACTGCGCTGCGACGACCGTCCCCTGGTGCGAATGGGCGGAAACATCAAAAGGCGGAAACGGCGTTTTTCTTGTCGCGCAAAAGTGGCACGACTGCCCCTCGCCGCCTAAGCGGCGAAGGAGCAGACTGCGGGCACTTTAGCTCGGCACACTGCTGCCTTGATCGATGTGAATGGCGCCGGTTCGCAACTCACGGGAGCGGCGTGAACTTCAGCTGGCTGAGTGGTGCGACCTTGTCGGTACGTGTCATCTTGAATTCGGTGTTCGGACCAAGCCATTTGTCCCAAATCTGGTTGATCTCGCCAGCCTTGTCCATGGCCAGCAGGGTCTCGTTGACCTTTGCGAGCAGTGCCGGCTCGTCCTTCTTCATGCCGATGCCGATCGGCTGCAGCACCATGGGCTCCTCGATCATCTTCAGCGGCTGCCCGGCCTCCTTGGACTGGCTGACGAGCTTGGTAATGGTCATGGTATTCGCCACCATCCCGACCGCCTTATTCTGTTGAACCGCCATGAAGGCCGAACCGGTATCGACGAAAGTCAGCGGGTCGGATTCGTTCATCTTGATCGCGAGTTCCGACGTCGATCCTTTGGTCGATGCCAGCCGCTTACCCTTGAAGTCGGCCTTGGCGGTCCCGGGGTCGCTCGCCTTCACTGCCAGCATTTCCTTGGCGATGTAATAGGGATCGGAAAACTGGATCTGCTCGGCGCGCCCCAGCGTGTAGGCGAGGTTCGCCACCGTGATATCGACGTGACCGAGCTTGACCTCGGGCACACGCGCCTCGACCGAAAGCGGCGTGACCTTTGCGACAACGCCCCAGTGTTGGGCGATCGCCTTGCAGAGGTCGACGTCAAAGCCGACCATCTCACGTGTCTTGGCATCCGGCGCCGCGAACGGAGGCACGTCCGCGAAGGTTCCGCAGCGCAGCTCCTTGCGCTGGGTAATGTCCGAGAGCTGGTCGGCGCAAGCCGCTGACGCGATACCAGCAAGGCCTGCGATCGCGGCCCCCAGCCCGATTGAACGATTCTTGAAAGACATATTCGTTCTCCTCCAGATTGATCACATCAAGTCAGCGCGCTCACCTTGTGTGCAGGTCCGACAGGAAACGCTGCGCACGGGGATGTTGTGGTGAGCGAAAGAAGTCGACCGGAGCTCCCGTCTCGAGCACCCTCCCAGCGTCCATGAACCAGACGCGATCGGCGACATCACGCGCGAAGTTCATCTCGTGGGTCACGCACATCATGGTCATTCCATCGCGCGCAAGCCCACGCATGACGGACAGCACCTCGCCCACCATCTCCGGATCGAGCGCGCTGGTCGGTTCGTCGAACAGCATCGCCGGCGGCTCCATGGCGAGCGCGCGGGCGATCGCCACGCGCTGCTGCTGTCCGCCGGAGAGCTGGCCCGGATAGTTCTGGGCTTTGGCCGCGAGTCCGACGCGATCCAGCAGCCGCAGGGCAGCTTCGCGCGCGTCGCTGCGCTTGACGCCGTTCACCTTCATCGGCGAAAGCATGACGTTGTCGAGCGCACTCAAATGTGGAAACAGGTTGAAGCTCTGGAAAACGAATCCGATCCGGCTCCGCAAGTGATTCAGCGCCGTGCCACCCAGCTTGCCATGAACGTCCCTGCCTTCGAACAGCACCGAGCCCGACTGGATTTCGTCGAGCCTGTTGACGGTGCGGATGAGCGTCGATTTGCCGGAGCCGGACGGCCCGCAGACCACCACCACCTCGCCCTTCTTCACCTCCGCGTTCACGTCGGTCAACGCGGCGAGTGCCCCAAAAAATTTGTGCACAGCGACGAATTTGATCATCGGATCGGCATCCCGGGATGGAGTCTCCTGCGACATGGTCATGCCCCTGATGCGCTTGCGGGCACGGCAGGCAGTGCAGACATGGCAACCGGGCCTGCGGTTCGGCGCGCGGTTATCCGCCGTTCGACCATGTTGATGGCCTGCGTCACGGTCCAGCAAACGATGAAGTAGCTGATGGCAAGGATGAAGTAGACTTCAAAGGGCTTGGTCAGCAACCGGTTGTTGATCTGTCCGGCCGCGAAGGTGAGCTCCGGGACGTTGATGATGTAGCCGAGCGTGGTCTCCTTGATGGTCGAGACGAACTGACTGAGGATGCTCGGGATCATGTTGAACAGTGCCTGCGGCAGAATCACGTAGCGCATCGCCCCGAGACGGCTGTGCCCGAGCGCTCGGGCGGCGTCCATCTGACCTGTTGGCAATGCCTGAATTCCGGCACGCACAATCTCGCTCAGGAATGCGGCTTCATAGCCGACCAGCGTGACGAGCATGGTTGCGAAGGCCGGCACGCTATGGCCGATCAAAAGCGGCAGCACGAAATAGACCCACAGAATGATCAGCAGCAGCGGCACGCCGCGGGTGATGTAGACCAAGGCCATAACTGGCCAGCGCAGCGCCCGCCACGGCGACAGGCTGGCCAGCGCCATCACGACGCTCAGCGGAAAGGCCAAGGCAATACCGAGGACGGAGAGAATGAGGGTGGCCGCGATACCGCCAAGCGGGCCGTTCGGATACTGGCCGACGAGCAGCAACAGCCAGTTGTCCCTGACAATCTCGATCATGCTCGGGAGCAGCGACATGGTCAGACCGCTCCGGCCATGCGGCTGCGTTGCTCCAGATGGTGACCAAGCCACATCAGCAGCAGCGAGCAGACGAGATAGACGATCGTGGCAATCAGGTTAGTCTCGAACGGACGAAAACTCTGGTTCTCGACCTCCTTGACGGCGTGGGTCAGCTCGGCAACGCCAATCGCCATCGCAAGGCTGGAATTCTTGAACAGGGAGACCGTATGGTTCACCAGCGCCGGCATCGCGTTGCGGACGGCCTGCGGCAGCAGGATGTAGGCCATGGCTCCGAAATAGCCGTGGCCCAACGCACGTGCGGCTTCCCACTGCCCCTTCGGCACGGCACGCAGACCGGAACGTTGATCCTCGCTGAAATACGCGGCCTGGCACAAGCCCAAGGCAATGACAGCGAACACCGCTTCGCCATTGTGATCGCCGAGCCAGATCTGAACCGGGTCCGGCAGCAGGCTCGAAATGCCGAAATACCAGAGCATGAGTTGCACCAGCGTCGGCACATTGCGATGGTAAGAGACGTAGATCGCGACAAAGCCGTTGGCGATCCGGCTCGGCAGCATCCGGACGGCAAGTAGGACCATTCCAAGGCTCATGGCCAGAAGCCACGAGCCAATGAAGATGATGAAGGTCATCTTCACCCCATGGACCAGCATCCGGCTGAACTCCGGATTGAGCAGGACGGCCATGAGGTCGAAACCCTTCATCGCACGCCCCTCGTCTAGGTCGGGAGAACGGGTTTTGGGGAACCCTCGGGGCGCGTGGTCGACAAGCCACCCGGCACTTGCAAGGTCGGTGTGATCTCGATGTAGCCGACATTCACCGCTACCGGCGCGGCGATCGCAAACGCGATCGCGTCGGCAATGTCCTTTGCCTCGGGGAGTTCAAAGCCATCGATGAAGTTCGCGCGCGTTTCGGCGCTGTCGCCGTGGACGTGGGCGAAGATATCGGTTGCAACCCGGCCCGGGCAGATTTCAGTGACGCGCACGCGCTTGCCGATGCAATCGACCCTGAGCTGACTGGTCAGCATGCTGACGGCCGCCTTGGTCGCGTGATAGCTCGAGTTGCCCGCAAAGTTGTAAGCGCCGGCAATCGACGTGATGTTGACAACGTGGCCGCGATCGCGCTCCGCCATGCCCGGCACGAGCAGACGGCAGAGGTGCAGGATCGCGCGCAGGTTGACGTCGACGAGGAGGTCGATGTCCTCCGCATCCGCCTGGAGAAACTTCCTCGGCCGGTCGACGCCCGCGCTGTTGACGAGCACGTCGACGTCGATACCCTGAGCAAGCCTGGTGATAGCCGTAATATCTCTGACGTCGATCGCGTGCGGGATGCAGCCGGTGCGATCGGCCAAAGCTTTCAGCGCGTCCCCGCTCCGCGCGAGCGCATGAACCTTGAGGCCCTCACGCGCCAGGCGCTCGACGACCGCCAAACCGATGCCAGACGAGGCGCCGGTAACGAGAGCAGTCCTGTAATCGGAGAATGGCATCGGGCTCCTCACCTTTTCAATAGGCTAAACGATCGCGCAACTTTCTCGCCAAGAGGGATTAACTGTGGCGGGATAAGGTCCCCTTATGATCAACGAGCCGCTCCACCGGAGCCTGCCACAAGCCGGGAAACCGGCACGATCTCCCCGCCTGCAGCCTCGATCGAGGCCCGAATCCCTCGAGCCAGCTCGACGGCGCCCTGGGTATCCCCATGCAGCAGGATCGATTTGACCGGCATGGCGAGCGCCTTTCCGCTGGCGGCAATGACCACGCCGTCACGCAGCAGGCGCTCGACCCGCTCGGCGACCACCCCGGCGTCGTGAATGACCGCGCCGGGCTTTGCCCGAGACACCAGCAGGCCCTCGTCGTCATAGGCTCGATCAGCCAGGAACGTCGTGGCGACCCTGATGCCGCACTGCGCCGCCGCCCCCTCGATGGCGCGACTGCTCGAGGAAACGATCAGGAGATTGGGATCGAACGCGGCGACCGCGCAAACCAATGGGCGGGCAAGATCGGCGTCGGCAGCAGCCATGTTGCCGAGCGCGCCGTGAAAGCTCATATGCGTGACGCGATGCCCGACGGCCCGCGCGATGCCGTCGAGTGCGCCGAGCTGGTAAGTGACCATGGCGGCGAGCTCGGTGGCGTCGATCTGCATCACGCGCCGGCCAAATCCCTGGCGGTCCGGAAACCCGACATGAGCCCCAAGATCGACGCCGCGCGCCCTGGCGCGCTCCGCCGTGCGCTGCATGATCAGGGGATCACCGGCATGAAAGCCGCATGCGACATTGGCCGAAGACACAAAGTCCAGCAGCGCCTCGTCATTGCCCATCGGCCACGGACCAAAACCTTCGCCCATATCGGCATTGAGATCGATCTTCATGCTGCCTCACCTTTAATCGGCCGTAGTACGAACAACGGCGCGCCGTAGCCGACGACCGTGCCATGCGCGATCAGCACATCGGTCACCATTCCAGCCCGGGGCGCAGGCACGGGCAAAAGCAAAGGCCCGATTTGCAGGATGCCGAGAGGGTCGCCAGCCCTTACATTGGCGTCGGTCAAAGCGATTGCGTGCTCGTGAAGCGGGTGACGATCGAGAAAAATGCCTGGCGAGGCAGCGCGGACGGTAACTGACGGCGCGTCGACGAACAGGGATTCGTCGCCGGCAACGACACGCACCGATGCGCCATCATTCACCAGGCGCAACGTGGCGCTCGGACCGCGCAGCTCAAGCAGCGCGAGATCGGCGTGCTTGAGCCAGACGCTCAATTGGTCGACGTGGTCGAGGGGATTGCTCATCGGCCTCCTCCTTCGCCGCAGTGAAGCTCGACGAGACGACGGGCGTTTGCGAGCCAGCGGCGGGTATCCGCCGAGGCGCTCAGCGCTTCATCCCAGCTACAGCGGATGAAGCGGACGCTGCTCCCAATCGGAGCCTGGCCGAGACGCCAGAGGTCAGCCTCGATCACCGTGCCGATTTTGGGGTAGCCGCCGGATGGTTGTGCATCGCGCATCTGGATGATGGGCTGGCCGCCATGAGGCACCTGAATGACGCCGGGCACGATGCCATGCGAGCGCAATTCCAATGGGCGCAGCGGGTTGAGCTCAGGGCCGGCAAGCCTGTAGCCATAGCGGTCGCTCTGCGGGGTGATTTTCCAGGCGGTCGACCACAATGCATCGTGCGATGAATTGGTGAAGCAGTCGTATTCGGCGGCAGGTAACACGCGAACAGCGGGCACACCGTCGACCTCAAGCGGGAGCGCCAGCCCGGGCGGGACCAGACCGAAACCAGGAGCGGCCCGGCCCTTCGACCGGGCCGTCGGCAGTTCGTCGCCATCGCGTAGCGGACGCCCCTCGTGGCCACCAAACGAGCCTCTCAACTGCGTGCTGCGCGAGCCGAGCACGGCCGGCACGTCAACGCCATCCGCGATGCACAGATAGGCGCGGGTCGCGCGCCATGTCGTCTGCCTGGGAAGCGAAAGCGACAGCACCTGCCCCGCTTCGGCGCGATGCGCCCACCACGGCAATACCGGCGTCTCATCGATTCTCGCTGCGCAATCGGCTCCGGTGACAGCAAAAACAGTCGAGCGCTCGAAACGAACCTTGAAAGGAAGAACCGGAATCTCAATGGCTGCGGCGTTCTCCTCGTTGCGCAGCAGGATATTGCCTCCGGCAAGTGCGAGCGCGTCCATGGCGCCCGATATCCCGACGCCAAGGTTGAGCCCACCGGTACGGCCGAGATCCTGGACCGTCGCCAGCGCGCCTGCTAACAAGATCTTGATCATCGCAGCACCCGCAAAACCTTGAAGCGGATGCTGTCGCCCGGCTGGAGCAGCGCGGGCGGGCTGCGATTTACATCGAAGAATGCCACCTGTGTGCTGCCGATCGTATTCCATCCGCTGGGTCCATCGGAGGCAGACACGCCGGTCTGACCGCCGCCGATCGACACGGCTCCCCCCGGAATCTTCAGCACCGGCACCTTGCGGCGCGGCGTCGCGATGCGCGTATCCATGCCGCCGAGATAGCAGTAGCCGGGGTGACTTCCGAGCGCGAACACGGTGTAGGTTGGCGCGCTGTGGCGTTCGACGATCTCATCGACGGTCATGCCGGTGTGTTCGACGACATCGGCCATATGCGGCCCGGCTTCGCCGCCATAGGTGACGGGCAGATCGATGCAGCGCCCGGCGATCGGAAGCGGCTCGACGACGTCCCAGAGTTCGACGAGCCAATGCTCGATCTCTTCCGGTCGTCGCGGCGGCTCGACAAAGGCCAGCATGAGGTTGTTCATGCCTGGCACAGCCTCGCGCACGCCGGGAAATCCAGCAGCCTCGCGCGCCATCGCCCAAATCCGCCGCTGCGTTTCGAGCGAAGTCTCGCCGGGCGCCTCGAACAGCACGGCCGTCGTCCCGAGCAGACTTGTGCGAGGCCGATCCGTTGTCATGGCTGCCCACTCCGGCGAAGTTTCGTCTCCATATGGTGGATATTAACGCCGCCGCGGATAAAATCGGGATCGACTACAAGGCGCCGGTGCAGCGGCAGATTTGTTGCAATCCCCTCGATCCGCGCCTCGTCGAGCGCCACTCGCAAGCGGGCCAACGCCTCATCGCGTGTCGTGCCATGGACGACAAGCTTGCCGAGCAGCGAATCGTAATGCGACGACACGCGGTAACCGGCACTTGCGTGGCTGTCGATGCGCACGCCAGGTCCGCCCGGCATCTGCCAGGTATCAATCACACCCGGTGACGGCACGAAACGGTCCGGGTCTTCGGCGTTGATACGGCACTCAAAGGCATGACCGCGACAGGCGACGTCGTCTTGCCTAAAAGGCAGCCTCTCACCCTGCGCTACGCGGACCTGAGCCTCGACGAGATCGATCCCGGTGGTCATCTCGGTGACGGGATGTTCGACCTGGAGGCGCGTATTCATCTCGATGAAATAGAACGCGTCATCTGCGACCAGGAATTCGAAAGTGCCGACGCCGCGGTAGCCGATCTGCCGACAAGCCTCTGCGCAGCGCTCGCCGATTTCGCGGACCAGCGCATTGTCGATCTGTGGAGCCGGCGCCTCCTCGATCACCTTCTGGTGCCGGCGCTGTAGCGAGCAATCGCGACTGCCGAGCCAGACCGCGTTACCGTACGTATCGGCGATGACCTGGATTTCGACATGGCGCGGCCGGCCCAGGAATTTTTCGACATAGATTTCGCTGTTGCCAAACGCCCGCCGCGCCTCTTCCCGGGTCAGGAGCAGCGCGTCGCGCAAGCCGCTCTCGTTCTCGACCATCCGCATACCGCGACCGCCGCCGCCGCCGGCAGCCTTCAGGATCACGGGATAACCAATCTCGCGCGCCGCCATGCGCACGAGATCAACACCCTCGGTCAGGGCTGCATCGGGACCGGGGACGCACGGAACGCCTGCCGCTCTCATAGCGCGCTTGGCCGCGATCTTGTCACCCATGACGCGCATGCTCGCGGCGGTCGGACCGACGAATGTCAGGCCAGCGGCCTCAATTTGTTCGGCAAAGCCGGCATTTTCGGACAGGAATCCGTAGCCGGGATGGATCGCCTCGGCTCCGCTGACCTGCGCTGCAGACAAGATCGCCTTCTGGTTCAAATAGCTCTGCGCTGCCGCGGCGGGACCGATACACAGAGCCTGGTCGGCACAACGCACATACGGCATCTCGTGGTCGGCCTCGGAATGGACCACGATCGTTCGTAGCCCGAGACGCCGGCACGTCCGCTGGATGCGCAGGGCGATCTCTCCCCGATTGGCTATGAGCACCGATTCAAACATGTGGTCACGCGAACCGTATCAGTTCTTGGCCGGCCTCGACCTCCTGACCGGACGCAACCAGGATCGCCGACACCGTGCCGTCTTGTTCGGCGCGCACCTCGTGGAACATCTTCATCGCCTCGATGACACAGAGTGGCGTTCCGGCCGTCACAGCCTGCCCTACCGAAACGAAGACCGGCGCATCCGGCGCCGGCTGCAGATGGACAATTCCGAACAGCGGCGCTGCGACGTTCGCCTCTCTTTTCAGCGCTGCATCCGGTGCGGCGCGAGTTGGCCGCTGTCCGGTGTGTGTGGATGCGCCCGACTTGACTAGTGCCCGAACGGTACTGTCCGGCTGCGCACGACGGACCAGCCTGAGCGACCAGCCTTCTTCGCTGAATTCCATCTCGTTCAGATCGGACGCAGTCATCGCATCGATCAGAGTCTTGATCCGATCCAAATCCATGTTCCGCCACCCATACGGGATCGTGATCTTGCACGTGCAACGCCGGCCTCGACGCTAGCGCTATCGATTCCCGCCGACCAAGACGGATTGGCTTTGCCCCTATAAGGGAGCGCTATGACGGCTTTTGAGACCGCTCTTCATGCGCAACGAGGTTCCCCGGTATACCGACCACAAGCTCCAGCAGGATTTCCTTGATCGCCTGCGCCGGTTCGGAAAGCGGCAAATGATCGGACTGGCACAGCGCCAGCGGGGCCTCGATCACCGGTTCGATGATGCACGATTGCCAGGCATCGCAGGAGGATGCGACCTGCCGCGCCATTGATTCGGGTAGGATAGTGGCGCCAAGCCCGTCGGAGATCACGGCAGTCAACGTGCTGGCGGATTCGATTTCCGCGACGACCTTTGGCACCTTGCCGATGGCTGCGAACGCATCGTTCACCATCTTGCGGACGACGTTGTAGGGACGCGCGAGGTAAAGGTCGGTGTCAACGAGCATCGCGAGCGGCACTTCGGCCGGCGGCGCCACCATGCTGCCGCGGCCGACGAGGTAAAGCGGCTCTCGCAGCAGCGGCTGGAATGAGAGGCCGTGGACTGCAGTCTTGCCGCCGTAGAGAACCGCCAGGTCCATTCGGCCATTCATCACAAGCTCGGAGAGCGTGGTGCCATAAGTCTCGTTCAAATAAAGCAAAATGCCGGGGTGCCGCGCCCGCACCGTGCGCAGCAGCGGCAGGGCCAGTCCTGCCGCGGCAGTCCCCGGCGCGAGCCCCACGGCCACGGCTCCGGAGATGTTCTTCGCGGCCGCATTCATGTCGGCTCGCGCTTGGTCGCATTGCCGCAGGATAAGCTGGGCGTGGCGATACAGCACCTTGCCCGCCTCGGTCGGCACCACACCGCTCTTGGTGCGCACGAGAAGCTGCTGACGCACCTCGCCTTCGAGCGTTGCGAGCTGTTGACTGAGCGCCGGCTGCGCCACATGCAGCACATCGGCGGCTTGCGTCAGACTGCCGACGTCTACGATCTTCACGAAATACTGCAGTCGCCTGAGATTCACGTCGTCTCCTCGGACTGTCTACTGCTCCCGATCGGGAATAGAGCATCCATAAGATATGCCTATCAGGCCAGATTGAACTCGTGTTGGCCAGCGCCGCGCTCTGTCTCTAGCGTCGCACCTCGCTTAGCCAGGGTCAATCGCTATGAACCATCCTCGTATCTCCGCACGCGTGAGGCGTATCAAGCCTTCGCCGAGCTCGGCGGCAGCCGATCGGGCAACGGCGCTGAAGCGGGAGGGCAAGAACATCGTCAGCCTCGTCGTTGGCGAGCCGGATTTCGATACGCCCGCGAACATTCGCGCCGCGGCCACAAAGGCGATGGACAAGGGCGCAACCCGTTACACGATGTTGGCCGGCTCCGTCGAGCTCCGCCAGGCGATTGCCGCGAAACTGAAGCGCGAGAACAATCTCCTCTACTCACCTTCCGACATCATCGTCACCAACGGTTGCAAGAGTGGCATTTACAGCGCGCTGGAGGCGACGATCGAGGCGGGCGATGAGGTGATCATCCCGGCGCCCTACTGGGTGTCCTACCCCGACATGGTGATCGCCTGCGACGGCGTTCCGAAGGTTGTCGCGTGCCCGGAAGGCCAAGGCTTCAAGATCTCGCCAGTGCAGCTCGAAGCTGCGATCACCGAAAAGACGCGATGGCTGATCATCAACTCTCCGTCGAATCCGACGGGCGCGAGCTACTCGGCGGCGGAATATCGCAAGCTGGCTGACATTCTCGCACGGCATCCCCACGTGCTCGTCATGACGGACGACATCTATGAACACATCCGCTTCGATGGTCGCGCAACGCCGCACTTGCTGAACGCTGCACCCGAGCTGGCGGGCCGCGTGCTTGCGGTCAACGGCGTGTCGAAGACCTACGCGATGACCGGCTGGCGGATCGGCTGGATCGCCGGGCCCTCCGATCTGATCGGTGCGCTGAACACGCTGCTGTCGCAGGCAGCCGGCAACGCCTGTTCGATCAGCCAGGCCGCCGCGGTCGAAGCGCTCAACGGCGATCAGAGCTTCGTTACCGAAAGCGTCGCAATCTACCGTACCCGCCGCGACCGCATGCTCACGCGCATTAACCAGATCGAGGGCTTGAGCTGCCTGCCGCCCGACGGCGCGTTCTATCTCTACGTCAATTGCGCCGGGTTGATTGGTCAAAAAACCCCTGGCGGGGCGCACCTCGAAACCGACAGCGACGTCGCGATGTACCTGCTCGAAAGCGTTGGCGTCGCCGTGGTTCAAGGCAGCGCCTACGGGTTGTCGCCGTACTTCCGCATCTCGATTGCCGCCTCACTCGACGTGCTCGACGACGGCATCAACCGCATCGCTCGTGCTGTCTCCGAACTCCGCTAGCATTCCGATCGGAAGCATCTCATGTCAAACACCGGCATCGAAAAGAATCCCTCCGCTCCGCAACTCGATCCCGCGGTGATCGCAAAACTGCGGACCATCGCAGTCGCCCTGCTCAGCGACCAGCTGCACCGCAATTGCGGCAGCATCGGGCTGATCCCCTATCACTCGCCGGCGCCGATGGTGGGCACTGCGGTGACGGTGAAGACGCGCGGCGGCGACAACCTCGCCATCCTTCGTGCCTACGACTTCTGCCGTCCTGGCGACGTGATGGTCGTGGATGCCGGCGGTGATATCTCCAACGCACTGGTCGGCGGCATCATGACACTCGGCGCAGCCTCGCTCGGGCTTGCCGGCATGGTCCTCGACGGCGCCATTCGCGACGTTGCAGAGATTCGTCAGCGCACTTTTCCCGTGTACGCGCGCGGCGTGACCCATCGCGGTCCCTACAAGGATGGTCCCGGGGCGATCAACGTCCCGATCACCGTCGGGGGCATGCCCGTGAACGCGGGCGATATCATTGTGGGGGACCAGGACGGACTTCTGGCATTTCCACCGTCCTTGGCCGCAACGGTCATCGAGAAAGCATTGGCGCAGGAGCAAAAAGAGCAAGGCACCATCGACGCGATCCGCGAGGGTAGATGGGATCGCGCCTTCGTCGATGCGCTCGAGGCACGTTGCGCGAACTGAGCGGCAAATAATGATATTCTGGCCGCGCAGCAGTCCGACTTGCTCGCCCCAATATCCAATCTACGACGCGCACATGCTCGATCTGTACCATTGGGTCTGCGCGCGGTATCTCGTTGACGTGAGGGGTGCGTAGAAACTGGCGAAGAGAGTGGGAGTCAAACCCACGAATCGCGATCATTCGACTTCGAACAATCGAGACCGCGCCAGCACTCGTCCGCCGCCGGCTCTCGGAAATTCAGGTCCTGCACATGCGGCGCTCTCGCTCCAATCCATCATGGGCTAATTCGAGCTAGCTCCCAGGCAGAGAATAAGTGGTCCGCTTTGCGCCAACAGCTGCCACTTCTCCCAAGTCAGCTCATGGCCCAGGCCGTGTGAAAATCCGGCAACTTGGGGAGCTCCGGCGCATTGCGGCCGCCGAGCTTCTAATTCGGTGGAATCGACCTCCTGTCATC
>NZ_JAULLN010000021.1:0-170061 GCF_041357655.1 Bradyrhizobium sp. DN3
GCGCCAGCCTTGAGGCCGGCCGATCGCCGGGCTACTTCAACACAGTTGCTCCCCGCTGGGGAGAGGTGAAGACCGAGCCTGCGGCGAGCACCGTCTCACGGATTCTGCGGCGTCAGCACCAGCGGCGGTTTCGGCTTGGGCTTGGCGGGCGGCGGGCCCGGGGCGGGCTTCACGTCGATCGGCGGCGGCAACGGGGCAAGCTGCTGGCTTGCGAGCGGTGGGCTCGGCGCGGCGGGGGCGGCGTGCGGGGCTTTCGGCGTTGGTGGTCCCTTTGACTTTGCCGGCGCGCGGCGCGGATCCGGCCCCGGCAGCGGCACATTGGCCGGCGCCTGCTCCGGCGCGGCATCGGGAGAGACCAGCGTCGGCAGCGCGGCGGTGGCGGGCGGCGGCTCGCCGCGCTCGATCGCATCGAGCCGGCGGGTCTCGCGATCGATCGTGCGCACCGCGAGCCACGAGGACAGCGGCGCGAGATCGACGGTGCGGCTCAGCTTGTCGGGCGGGCCTGCCGCGAACAGCTGGATCTCCGGCGGAGCGCCGGAGAGCCCGGTCATGATCGGCGTCAGGCTGGCGCGGATGTCGGCCTGGTCGGCGGGAATGTCGTAGCCGCCGGAGACGATGGCGCGGGCGTTCTTCGCTTCCAGCGGCGTCGCGCCGACGCGCAGGCGCCCATCGCGGATCGTGAACGGGATCTGCGCCGAGGCCACCGCGATCGGGCCTGCCGACAGCGCGGGCTCGACCAGCTGCCGCAGCCTGTTGTCGTCGCTGACCTGGCCGCCGTCGCTGGCGCGGATGGCGATCTCGAACGCGCGGGGATTGAGGCCGACAATCTCGGCGGAGTCGAGCGTCACCGTGCCGTTGCCGGCGAGCGCGCCGGTGAGGGCCGCGACGCTGCGGCCCTGGCTGGTCAGCGCCATCTGCACCGAGGCGCGTCCCTTGGGCAGCGCGAGGTCGCGGTAGCGCAGCGTCGCCGCATCGACATTGCTGAGATCGATGCGCGCATTCAACGCCAGGCCATTGGCGCCATTGCGCGCATCGAGACTTGCCGACATCTCGCCGCCGCCGATGCCGCCCTTGAGCGCATCGAGCGCGAGCGACTGGCCGTCGCCGCGGATCGTGCCCGCGAAGGGGCGTAGCTCGATGCCGCCGGGCAGCGTTCCGCGCAGCGCCTGGAAGGCGATGCGGCCGCGCCAGCCACCGATGAGCCCCGCATTCAGCGGCTCGCCGGCATCATGTCCGGCCGCGCCGATCGCCATCGCGAGCGTCGGCGCAAGATCGAGCGAATCGAGGCCCACCTCGCCATCGACACTCCTTTCCTGATCCAGCGTCACCGCAAGATGACCGCGCAGATGCGAGCCTGAAACGGTGCTGTCGAGATCGTCGAAGATCAGCCGATTGCCGGACAGGCCAACGCGGGCGGACAGGCTGACGCTCTGCGCTGATTTGCCGGCGGAGCTGGTTCCGAATAGCGGCGCCAGATTGGCATTGCGCACGCGCAGGTTCGCACTGCCCTTGGATGCCGACCAGTCAAAATTGCCTTGCGCATCCGCGTCCAGCCCGCCGCCGCTGAGTTTTGCACTCAATTGCAGCGGCTTCTGCCAGGTGCCAGTCAGCTTGCCTTCGAACTGCGAAGCGCCCTCACCTGCGGCCACGATGCGATCCAGACCGAGCAGGGCCAACAGCGCGCCGGCCTGCGGCGTCGATACTTTCGAATCGAGCGTGAAGTCGCTGTTGCGCAGGCGGTCGATGTCGATGCCGCTGACGGCGGCCACCGGCGTCTGCGCGGCCAGCGTCGCGGTCGCCTTGAGCTGCGGCGCGTCGAGATCGAACACAACGCGGGCATTGCTGCGATCGGCATGCTCGGCGTTCTTGTCGAGGCTGAGGTCGAGCTTCAGGCGCGTCGCGCCGGGCAATGCCGGGATGGCATCGAAGCGCGCGCGCACCGCGGGCGCAAACGGCTCGATCAGCGCGGTCAGCTCGCGCAGCGAATTCGCTGACGACTTCAAGGCGAGCTTGCCGGTGGCATTCTTGCGATCAAAACTGCCGCTCGCCTCCGTGGTCACGCCGCTGGCCTGGCCGAACCGCAACTGCTCCAGCGACAGCGAAGCCGGGCCGTAGCCCAGTTTTGCCATGAACGGCCGCAGCTCCTGTCCTGCGGAGATGGCGCGGCCGATATCGAGCGAGAGCTTCGCCTCCTCCGGCCATTCGCCCTGCGGCCCGGCAAGCGCGCGCACAAAACTTGCGGCGGCGTCGAGGTCGAGACGGTCGGCCTTGAGCTCGGCGTCGATCCGCGAGCCCTTGCTGGCGCCGGTCTGGACGAAGGCGATACGGCCTTCGACCGCGCCGCCCTCGATCTCGGCCTTCAGCCTGTCGATGGCGAGATGGTTGGCGGCAATCGTCACGTCGCCCGCAAGGCGCAGCGGCCGCGTGCTGCGGCGATTGACCTCGCTGCGGCCCTGAAGCCAGGCCACCAGCGTGTCAGGATCGGACGACTCGACGTTGAGGCGGCCGCTGAAGCTGTCGGCGCCGGGAGCTGCGCCGTTGAGCGAGAGCTGCGTCATGCCGGGCGCGCGCAGCTCGAGCCGCTGGAAGGTCCAGGATCGTCCGTCGGTCTGAAGCTCGGCGCTGATGTTCTGGAGCGGACGGCCGCCGAGCATGATCTGGTCGGAGTTGAATTCGATCTGCGCCGGGATCGGCGCCTGCGGGATCGCGGCCAGCCCTGCGCGCAGCGCCGGCGGGACGCGCTGCGGATCGGCATCGTCCTTGGCAGCATCCTTGGCAGCATCCTTGGCCGTCAGCTTGTCGGCATCGACCTGCCGCGCCGAGAGCACCGCGCGCAGCAGCGGCGAGGCACCGAATTTGAGGTCGCCGACGCCGCCGAGCTTCAGCGCGGCGTCCTCCGTGCCGTAGCTGGCCTCGATCTGATCGAATTTGGCGCCGGCCGGATCGGCCTTGAGCTTGGTCGTGAGCTTCCAGGGCATCGGCCCCGCCTCGCCTGCTTTCTTTGTCGCGGGCACGGCGAGTGTCAGCGCGCCGTCGAATTTCGGCAGGCGGTTGTCGAAGGCGAGCACGCCTTCGAGATCGGCGAGGATGGCGCGCTCGCCGGGATCGATGTTGAGATGGAGGCGGGTGGCGTTGCCGTCGGCGGTCGGGCCGGAGGAGATGCGGAACGGGTAGCGCACCCCATTGGCGGTGAAGCGGCCGTCGCCGCGCACCGAGCCCGCGAGCGAGCGCACGTCGCCGGAAAAGGCGATGTCGCTCAGCTCCAGCGTCGAGCGGCTGGCGGCATCGTGCAGGGCGATGCGGCCAGTGAGATTGAGTCGCTCGATGGCGAGCGAGGCGAGATTGAAGCTGCCACTCGCAGTGGACAGCAAATCGACCCGCCCGCGCGCGTCCAGGCCGAGATCGACCGCCATGCCGCCGACCGAAAGCTCGGTGGCACGCCATTCACCGCGCATGAGGGGGCCCAGGCTGAACTCGACGTCGAGCTTGTCGGCGCGCAGCCGGCCGAGATCGTTGTTGCCGCCGAAGGTGACGGAACGCAGCCGCAGCGTCGGCGCCGGCAGCAGTCGCGCGTCGAGCTCGCCCGCCACCCGCACCGGCACGCCGATGATCCGGCTGGCCTCCGCCTCGAACTGGGGCCTGAACTGGTTCCAGTCGATGAAGTAAGGCCCGATCAGCGCGGCCAAAAGCGCAATGATGAAGGCAATCGCCAATCCGAGCAGCGTCGTCTGCACGGGTCTCCCCTCGGCCAAAACGGCGCCCGGACCAGACCTTGCCCTGGGAAGGCTTCAGGCGGGCCGGAACAGCCCCTTATATAGGGGGAAGTGTGGCGAAGTCACAGCGACTGTTGCGCGCGGAGGTTAACGCTGAGCGCCCTCACCAGCTCGCCGGCAGCCGCGTCAGGCCGCGCAGCACGAAGGTCGGCCGCCACTGCGGGTTTACGACGTCGTCGATGCGCAAATCCGGCAGCCGGCGGAGCAGCGTCGCGATGGCGATCTCGGCCTCGATGCGCGCCAATTGGGCCCCCAGGCAGAAATGGATGCCGCCGCCGAACGACAGCGGCTTCACATTCTGGCGGGTGACATCCAGCCGGTCGGGCCGGTCAGGATAGACCGCCGGATCGCGGTTGGCCGAGCCGAGCAGGCAGAGCACGGTCTCGCCCTTGGGGATCTTCACGCCGCCGAGATCGTCGATGTCCTCCAGCGCGACGCGCCCGGTCATCTGCACCGAGGAATCGTAGCGCAAGAATTCCTCGATCGCGCCCACCATCAGCTCGGGCCGCGCCTTCAGCAGCGCAAGCTGGTCCGGATTGCGGTGGAGCGCCAGGAGGCCGTTGCCGATCAGATTGACGGTGGTCTCGTGGCCAGCGCCGAACAAGAGGATGATGTTGGCGGTCAATTCCTCGTTGGTGAGCTTGTTGCCGTCCTCCTCGGCCTGCACGAGCTGGGTGATGAGATCGTCGCCGGGACTGCGGCGGCGCAGCTCGAACAGCTGCTGGAAATACATCTGCGCCATCAGGTTGCCGGCGTTGCCTTGGCTGATCTCCTCCGGCGAGAGCGGCACCGGGTCGAGCAGCCGCCCGCCGTCGCGCGAGCTCTTGTAGAAGGTCTCGCGGTGTTCCTCGGGGATGCCGAGCATGTCGCAGATGATGGTGACGGGCAGGCGGAAGGCGAAATCCTCGATCAGGTCCATGTGGCCGCGATCGATCACGGCGTCGATGGTCTGGTCGACGATTTCCTGGATGCGCGGGCGCATGTCCTCGACGCGGCGGGCGGTGAAGGCTTTCACGACCAGGCCGCGCAGGCGGGTGTGGTCGGGCGGATCGGCCTGCAGCATCCAGTGGCTCATGCTGCGGAACACCGGCTCGTCCATGATCTTTTCGCTATAGCGGCGCTTGGAGCGCTCGACGAAATCCTTGCCGAAACGCCTGTCGCGCAGCACGAGGCTGACATCGGCGTGGCGACTGGTGACGAACTGGCCGAACGGCGTCACATGGATCGGATCCATCGTGCGCAACCGGTCGTAATGCGGATAGGGATCGCGGATGAAGTCCGGCGACAGCGGGTTGAACAACGGATCGCCGTTCGCGCCTTGCACTTGCTCGTTCATGGTGACCTCAATCGGTTGCCGCATGACACGAATACGCCGGCAGCCCCTCCTGCACGGGCGTAACCATCCCTTGGAATTATCAACTCGATACATTGTTGTATCGAGTTGCATTCTGCCCTAAGCTGCCGGGATGTCAAGGGTGAGAACCAGGCCGACCAGGGACGATACGCGCGACAGACTGTTCGAGGCGGCCGCGCGCGTCTTCGAGGAAGACGGCATCGGCGGCGCCAGCATCGAGGCGATCGCGGCCGCGGCGGGCTTCACCCGCGGCGCGTTCTATTCCAACTTCAAGAGCAAGGACGAATTGATCATCGCCATGCTCGAGGACCATGTCGAGCAGTCGATCCGCCGCAACCTCGACATCCTCGCGCAGCACGACAATCTCGACGATTTCATCGCGGCACTGAAGACGATGGACCGCAGCAAGCAGGATCCGCTCGGCCGCTCGCCGCTGCTGCACATGGAGATGATCCTGTTCGTCGCCCGCGCCGAGAAGCGCCGCCCGGAGCTTGCAAAACGCCTGCGTGCGCGGCGCAAGCTGATCGCCGACATCGTCGAGGCGACGTTGAAGAGCAACGGGCGGAATGACAGTCTGAACCCGCCCTGGATGGCCTCCGTCGTGCTCGCGCTCGAAGACGGTTTTCGCCTGCACCGGCTGATCGATCCCGAGACCACGCCGGCCGACAGCTTTCTGCGCGCGATCACGGATCTGCGGCGGAGGACGGGGTTGGCGTCGGGCTGAAAGCGGCTGGAGAGTTGCTCTCTATTTTCCCGCCCGCGAAACGGCTCTGGATTCACCACTCGCTCCGTCGGAGGCGACGAAGGCGCTTTGCCGGAACGGCGGATGGGCCGGCTGCGGCACCGACAATTCCTGGCAATACATTCGATCGATGTTGTGCTGCATGAGCGCATAACAATCGCATGCGACCTTCTCGAGCCGAGCGCGATCGATCTTGATCAGCCCGCGCCGGTCGGATGGGACGGCGCCGGCCTCGCGTAGCTTGTTCATCGTCAGAGTCACGGTCGTGCGCCGCACCCCGAGCAATTGCGCGAGCGCCTCCTGCGTCACCGGAAGAGGGTCGTCGGGAACGCGGTCGTGAAGCTGCAGGAGCCACCGTGCCAGGCGGCCATCCACCCGGTGCAGCGCGTTGCAAGCGGCGACGTGCTGGAGCTGCAATAACAGCGCGCGGGCGTGGACCTGCACGACATTCCTGATGGCCGCGCTTTGTGCATAGGCAGCCCTGAATTTGGCGGCAGAGATCAGCGACGCCGTGCCGGCCATGCGAGCAATCGCGGTCACGGATGAAAGCGCCGGGCCGAGCACGGAAAACGAGGCCAAAGCGCCTTCCCGTCCCATCAAGGTGGTTGCGACCGACTGCCCGTCCGGCATATCGAGCATGAAGGCGATTGCGCCGCTATGGGGAAAATAAACCGGGTCGAGTTCATCGCCCGACCGCACCAGGACGGCATCGGCTTCGAACGAGACCTTCTGGAAGTAGGGCGTCAGCAGAGCGAGATCCGCAGGCGGCAACGCCGCCAGCAGCCGATTTCCGATGCCAGTGCGGTGGACGGTCGCGATGCTTTCACGCGAACGAGCATCCAATGACCGACGGTATCCGTTGATTTCATCCACCATGATTATCCGAAATGCGATTGCCCCGACCAAACTCATCCAAACAGAGCCATCAGGCGAGATCAAGCGCGGATAATTGCGGAGAGCTGACTGCATTCCTCGCCGCGAAATAGCATCTTGCATACATCATACTATTTACGCTCTTCGCCACCAGCGAGGTGCCCGCGAAGTAGGCTTCAGCTCGCGGCCGCCGGGTACAACGCCTTGCGCTAGCGGTCGCGCTTGCTCTTGTTCGTCGGCAACGGGCAATTGGTGCACACCCTGTCGTCGCACCTGCGGCAGATCGTGAAGCGGTCCATCTCGGAGGTGTCCTGCCTTGCCAGCAGGTCATGGATCAGCGTTCCCAGCCGTTTGGTTTCGGCCGGCGACAACACATCCAAGAGCGACGCAACGGCCGATATCCGGGACGCCATCAGGTCATTCCGGGCCGCTGCGCCCGTGGCCGTCAGGTACAGGGCGATCTCGCGGCCGTCCTTTCCCGGCCTGCGTTCGACCAGCCGATCCGAAACCAGACGGTCGACCAGACGGACGGTTCCGGAATGCGACAGGCCAAGGATCCGCCGGAGCTTGTCGTTGGTCATGCCCTGGCCGTAGCCGATCACGACGAGTGCCGCGGGCGTCTCACCGCCGCGGCCTATGACCTCGCGCGCGCCCTGCTCGATACGATCCATGACGGCGAGCGAAAGCGCCCCCAGTAAATTCGCGATTCCGGTTTCCATGAACCGAACAATATGTGCGCTGCGCACAAAAAACAACTTGACCAAACAAGTGCGCTGCGCACATATTTGCGCAGACGATGACATGGAGAATGGCGATGAATGCCCGAGCCACCGCAGCTGCAAAGCCGAACACCGGCAGTGAACCCGTTCTGAAACACGTGCACGCCAATGGCCTGCGGTTCGCCTATCTCGAACAGGGGAGCGGACCGCTCGTCATGTTCATGCATGGCTTTCCCGACAACGCCTGGTCCTATCGAAAGCAATTGCAGGTCTTCGCGGATGCGGGCTATCGGGCCGTCTCGCCCTTCTTGCGGGGCTATGCGCCGACCGAGATCCCCGCCGACGGGGTGTTCGATCCCATCGCGCTCGGCCAGGATCTCGAAGCGCTCATCGCGGTGCTGAGCGACGACGGACAAGCACGGGTCGTCGGCATGGATTGGGGCGGCACTTCGACCTTTCAGGCACTGGCCACGGCGCCGTCGGCGATCAAAGCCGCCGTGGTCATGAACACCGCACACCCGATCACATTTTCAAGCATCAGGAGGGATCCGGACCTCGTCCGATCCGTCTTTCATGTCTATTTCTTCCAGATGCCCGGCGCCGAGTCGGCGGTGAACATCGAGGGACTCCCCTTCGTCGATTACCTCTGGAAGCTGTGGTCACCGACATTCAATGATGTCGAGCATCTCCGTTCGATCAAGCAGACGCTCAGCTCTCCCGGCACCATGGCGGCGGCGCTCAAATACTACGGGGGCCTGACCGATGCAGGACGTGCCGGCCGGCTGCCGATCAACGAGATGCATACGCCGACGCTGACGATCTATGGCAGCAACGATCCGACAGCGAGGTACTCGCTGAAGGAGGAGCCGCTCTTCAAGGGGCCGCACCAGCGGATTGTGCTGCCCGATGTTGGCCACTTCCCACACCTCGAGCGGGAGGTCGAAGTCACCGGCCTGATCATGGACTGGTTCAGGACGCACGCACCCGACTGAATGCACGTTGCGCGACCACGACATCTTTTCATTGGAGTGAGCACGATGGACGCCAAGACACAGCAGCAATACGCCGAGACGTTTCGCGAGCTTCACAGGAAGGGCGATCCGCTCGTCCTGTTCAACGCCTGGGATGCCGCCACCGCCAAAGCGATCGCAAAGACCTCTCCGGCCATAGCGACCAGCAGCGGGGCGGTCGCGTCTGCGCTCGGGTATGCGGACGGAGAAAATGTCCCGCTCGACATGGTCACAGGTCTGGTGTCGCGGATCACCGCGTCCGTGTCGGTTCCGGTCTCGATCGATCTCGAGGCAGGATATGGCGACAACCCGGAGGCCGCTGCGAAGTCGGCGAGCGAGGTGTTGAAAGCCGGCGCCGTCGGCATCAACATCGAAGACAGTCTATCGGGCGGAAAACGGCAACTCGTCGGTCCCGAACGGCATGCAGCGAAGATCAAGGCGGTGCGGGATGCTGCGCAGGAATTGGGAATTCATCTCTTCATCAACGCGAGAACCGACCCGTTCCTGCTGAAATCAGGATCGCCGGATGAATGCCTGAATGAAGCGGCCAGGCGCGCGAAGGTCTATGCCGAGGCCGGCGCTGACGGGATTTTCGTACCCGGCCTCACCGACCTCGCCTACATCGAGAAGCTCGTCCAACTCACACCCTTGCCGGTCAATATCATGGTGACGCAAGGTGTTCCCGAAATCCGGGATCTTGCTCGAGTCGGCGTTCGGCGGGTGAGTCTTGGGCCGTGGCCCATGATGGCGGCGATGCGCATCATTGGACAGGCCGCGGCCTCGGTCGCCGCGAGCAAGCAATACGGCACGTTCCTGCAACCGAATGCCTGAGCCCGGACATTACCGGCCCAAAGCAGCGCCCTACGCCGACCGCTTCGCCGCGCCGCGGTCCGCCGACGCGCTGTCGAATCGGCCGAGCATCGCCCTCGCCTGCTCGGCGCAGTGCTCGATAACCCAGCGCTCGAAGGCGACGGGGGGAAGCGCGGGGGCGTAGAGGAAGCCTTGCACGACGTCGCAGCCGAGTTCGGCCAGCGTCCTGCGCTGGCCCTCGGTCTCGACGCCCTCGGCGACGACGGTCATGCCGAGGCCTTGGCCTACGCGCACCACCGCGGTGGCGATGGCGAGCGCGCCAGCGTCGTTCTCGATGTCGCGCATGAAACTGCGGTCGATCTTCAATTCGCGGATCGGCAGATGCACGAGCCGGCTGAGGCTGGAATAGCCGGTGCCGAAATCATCGACCGCGAGCCCGACGCCGAGCTCGCGGATCGCATTCATCGTCTCCAGCGCGGCAGCGCCGTCCTGCATGAACGCACCTTCGGTGATCTCGAGCATCAAGGCATCCGGCGGCAGCTCGTATTCGGCGAGGATGTCCTTGAGCCGCGCAGCCAGCGTGACGTGGCGGAAATTGATCGGCGACAGGTTCACCGACACACTGGGAATGTTGAGCCCGGCGCGGCGCCAGCTCGCCAGCTGCCGGCAGGCCTCGCGCACCGACCACAGGCCGATCTGCTCGATCAGGCCGCACTCCTCGGCAAGCGGAATGAACTTTGCCGGCGAGTGGTCGCCGAGCACGGCATCGTGCCAGCGCGCCAGCGCCTCGACGCCGTGGATGGAGCCGTCGCAGCTGCGGATCTGCGGCTGATAGCTGAGGCTCAGCGCGCCTTCGGCGATGGCGCGGCGCAGCGCTGCGATCAGCGCCAGCCGCTGCTCGGCAAGTAGGTTCATCTCGGCGCTGAAGATGCGATGGGTCGAGCGCCCGGCCTGCTTGGCCATGTACATGGCGGCATCGGCCTGCTGCATCAAAGTATCGATGTCGGTGGCAAGATCGGGATAGAGGCTGATGCCGATGCTGGCCGACATCGGCATCAGCTTCGATCCAAGCTTTAAGGGCGCGGCGAGCGCCTCGGTGATGCCGGCCGCGACGCGCTCGGCGCTCTCGGCATTGCGTTGCGGCAGCAGGATGACGAATTCGTCGCCGCCGAGCCGTCCCAGCATGTCTTCGGGCCCGATCTGCTCGCGCAGCCGCTGTGCGAGCTGGACCAGCAGCTCGTCGCCGGCGGCATGACCGAGCGTGTCGTTGACATCCTTGAAGTGGTCGACGTCGAGGAAGGCGAGCGCGACGTGGCTGCCGGTCGGGCAGGCGTCGATCGCGGTGGTGATCAGGTGCCGCAGCTGCGCGCGGTTCGGCAGCCCGGTGAGGATGTCGTGATAGGCGAGCCGCGCGATCTCGGCGCGCGCCTCCTTGCGCTCGATCGCGAAGGCGCCGAGATTGACGCAGGCCCGGACGATGCGCCGGTGCCAGTTGCTCGGCGCGCGGGGCTCCCGATAATAGAAGGCGAAGGTCGCTATGACGCGGCCGTCCTTGGCCTTCACCGGGGTCGACCAGCAGGCCCGCAGGCCGATCGCGAGCGGCATCGCCTTGTAGGGCTGCCAACGCGGATCGGTCTCGAGGTCGGTCGCCAGCACCGGTTCGCCATAGAAGGCGGCGGTGCCGCAGGAGCCGACGTCGGGGCCGATGGCCACGCCGTCCAGCGCGCGGGAATAATCGTCGGGCAGGCTTGGGCCGCCGAGCGGATGGATCAGGCCGGCGGCATCGACGTGAAGCAGCGAACAGACGACGTCGGGCGCAATCTGCTCGACGCGGCGGCAGAGCCGGTCGGCGATCTCGCCGATCGGCACCTCGTCGGCGAGCGCGCCCATGATGAGCTGCTGGAGCGAGCGCAGCTGCTTGGTCTCGGTGATGTCCTCGAGCAGCGCGAAGATGTGCTTGACCCGACCCTTCCTGTCGCGGAAGGCATCGATCCGGGCGCCCACCCAGATCTCCTCGCCGTCCTTGGTGTAGATCAGGACCTCGGCTTCACCGCCCGGACCGCCCCTGATGAGGCGCCGTCCGATCCTCGTCAGCGCCTTGCGGTTGGTGTGACGGCCGGCCAGCAGGTCGGTTGCGCGCCGCCCCTCAGCTTCCGCGGCGGAATAGCCGAACAGCGACGTGAACGCCGCATTGGTGTAGCGGATGTCGAGCTCAGTGTCGGTGATGAGCACGGCGCGGTTGGTCTGGTCCGAGACGGTGTCGAGCAGCGCGATGCGCGCGCGGCGCTCCGCTTCAGCGGTGACGTCGCGTGCGAACACGACGTGATGAGTCACGCCACCGTTTGCAACGGACGAAAGCGAGATGGCGGTCCTGATCCGGCTGCCGTCGTGCCGCGTGAGGCTGATCTCGTCGCGGAACTCCGCGATCGGGTCGGCGCGCAGGCATTTGAGAGTGAGCAGTTCGGCGTCGCGGCCGAGCACCTCAGCACGCGCAAGCTTCCAGATCCGCTCCGCACCGGCGTTGAAATGCGTGATGCGACGCGCGCTGTCGACGATGATGATGGCATCGTCGGCGCGTTCGAGCGCAGCCAATAGTACGTCCGGCATTTCGGTCACTAGGCAATCGGAGGCAGACATCGTTGGAACCGGAGGGCATCGCAAGGTGCGGCAATCAACCGACGCTAGCGCTCCGATAGTGTGCAATATCTTTTTTGCATCCGGTCGCGTCCCACCAAGACGCGACGTGCTTAACGTTCTGCCAAGGAGACGACGGCAATGCGGTGCATGAGGAACCTGTCACGCACCTGTTTCGCCCTGAAGCTCGTGCAGCCGGCCGGCCACGGCCCGCACCTTGCGCGGCGCGGCCTGCCAGATCGAGAGCGCCGACAATCCGCTCACGATGATAGCGATGCCGAAGGCGAGCGTGTAATCGCCGGCGCGATCGTAGAGAAAGCCGGTCACCCACGGACCGGCGGCACCGCCCGCCAGCGCGGCCAGCATGATCGTGCCAAAAATGCTGCCTTGGTGCCTGCCCTGAAAGATCTCGAACACCACCGCGCCCATGATCGAGGTGAGGCCGTAGCCGAGCGCGCCTTGCGTGAACACCATGATGTAGACCAGCCACAATGACGGCTGGAACTTCAGCGCCATCAGCGCCGCGAAGCAGATTGCAAAACCCGCACAGCTGATCGCCCACACCCATTCCCGCCCGATCCGGTCGGAGACATGGCCGAGCAGAATCTGGCCGGGAATACCGAGCAGGCTGACGATGCCGAGCGCCCACACCGCGACGCCAGGGCTGAAACCGATGTCGAGCAGGAACTTGGTCTGGTGCACCTGCACCGCGTACCAGATGTACAGGCCGCAGAAATAGCCGAGCGCGATCCACCAGAATCGTGCAGTTGCGACGGCGCGCTTCAGCGTCCATTCGGTGTGGGCCCAGACGGGATCGACGACGTTGGAGACGGGCTTTGCCGCTCCCGCGGCCGGAGCAGCATCGCCATCCGGCTGAAGGCCGATGTCCTGCGGACGCTTGCGCAGCAGCAGATTGATCGGCGCCAGCACGATCACGACGAGCAGTCCCATCGCGGTGCAGGCGGTGCGCCAGCCGGTCTGCTCGATCATGTGCTGCACCCATGGCAGCAACGTCACCGAGCCGATGCCGACGCCGGCAAACGCGATGCCGATGGCGAAGCCGCGTTTGCGGATGAACCAGTTCGGCAGGAACAGCGACTGGCCGGAATAACCGAGACACACTGAGCCGGCGCCGACCATGACGCCGATGGTGACATAGAGATGCCAGGGCGAGCTCGTGAGCGGTGCGAGCAGCAGGCCTCCACCCATCAGCACCACACCGAGCTCCATCACCGCGCGCGGGCCGGCGCGGTCCATCAGGCGGCCGATCAGCGGGCTGACCACGCCCGAGGCCACGAAGCCGAAGGAGAAGGCGCCCGCGGTGATGCCGCGCTCCCAGCCGAATTCGGAGATGATGGGCGGAAAGAACAATGAAAAGGCGGTGCGTGCGTTGACGCCAATGGCCATGGTGACGAAGGTCACGGCGACCACGACCCAGCCGTAGAAGAATGGAAGCCGCATGTTATTTTTATTTCATCCCTGGACGGTCCTTGGGACCATCTCGGGAAATCCGGGTCAAGCGCTTTTCATGCATGCCCGCTGAGCGACAGCGCGGTCGCATTTGAGAGCGGCCCTGCGTCCATCCTTCGAGGCGCGCGCTCAGGCGGCGTCGCGCCGTGAGCGCTTGGCGGGCGCGTCGAACAGGATCCGCTCGATCGGCTGCGGACGGCCGAACAGATAGCCTTGCGCAAAATTGACGCCGAGCGCCTTCAGCCGCTCGAACTCCTCGCGGGTCTCGACGCCTTCCGCGGTGACCGACATGTCCAGCCCGCGCGCCAGCGTCACGATCGAGGAGATGATGGCGGAGCTGCGCGGCTGATTCGTGAGGTTGCGAATGAACGACTTGTCGATCTTGATCTTGTCGAACGGGAACGCAGTCAGATAGCTGAGCGAGGAATAGCCGGTGCCGAAATCGTCGAGCGCGAGCTCGATGCCGAGATGCTTCAGCCGCTCCATGAAGGCGTGGTTCTCGGTGCCGCGCTCCAGCAGCACGGATTCCGTGATCTCGATCTCCAGCCGCTGCGGCGGCAGGCCGGAATCTGCGAGCGCCGCCGAGATCATCTCGAACAGCTCCGCCTCCTTGAACTGGATCGGCGACAGGTTCACGGCAACCATCAGATCGGGCGGCCAGTTGGCGGCGTCAGCGCAGGCGCGGCGCAGCACGAATTCGCCGAGCGGCACGATCAGTCCGGTCTCCTCGGCGAGCGAAATGAACTGGTCCGGCGGGATCAGTCCGCGCGTCGGATGCCGCCAGCGCACCAGCGCCTCGAAGCCGCGCCGCACGCCGCTGAGGGCATCGACGAACGGCTGGTAGTGCACCTCGAGCTGACACTGCGCGATGGCGTCGCGCAAGTCGCCTTCCAGCGTGTTGCGCGCCTCGAGCTCGGCCGACATCGCCTCGTCATAGATGGTAAAGCAGTTGCGGCCCGCCGATTTCGAGCGGTAGAGCGCGAGGTCCGCTTTCTTCAACAGCTGTTCCTGATCGCTGCCGTGATCGGGCGCGATCGCGATGCCGATGCTGGTGCCGATCTCGACGCGATGCCCTGGCAGCAGGAAGGGTTCGGCCACCAGCTTGGCGATCCGTCCCGCCAATTCGGTCGAGCAGGCGCGCTGATCCTGACACCGCTCCTGGATGATGGCGAATTCGTCGCCGCCGAGCCGCGCCAGCACGTCATTGGCGCGCACTGCGGATTTCAGCCGCTGCGCCACCTGGCGCAGCAGCGCATCGCCGGCACCATGGCCGAGGGAATCGTTGACGTTCTTGAAGCGGTCGAGGTCGAGCATCAGAATGGAGAAGTTGGGGCCATCGTTCTTCAACCGGCCATTGAGCTCGTCGAGCCGGGCGAGGAAGAAGGCGCGGTTCGGCAGGCCGGTCAGGATGTCGGTCTGGGCGAGCTCGAGCACCCGCCGGTTCGCAAGCGACAGCCGGCGTGAATTGCGGCTGGCGAGCATGAGATAGGTCGACAGCGACAGCGTCAACAGCATGCCGACGATGAGGACTGCGGCGGCGCGATCGTAGGACGTCTCCAGTGAACCGCCCGCTGACGGCATGGCGCGCACCTGCCAATCGGTATCGCCGATCTTGAGAGTGCCCGACCAGTGCAGGGTGCGTTCGACATCGCGAATCGACCGTGGCGCCTTTGCAGCCGACGAATAATCCGGCTGCGTTTGCTCCAGGCTGACGATCTGCCCCGTGAAGGGCGGATAGACATTCACGCTGACGGCGGGGCTTGCTCCGGTCGTCACGCGAATGGTCTGGATCAGCAGCGGCAGGTCGAAGATGCCGACGACGAAGCCGGCGAGATTGCGGCGGCGGTCCGCGACGGTCTCGCGCGAGGTTCCCTTGGCGTAGACGGGAATGGCGACGAGGACGTCGGGCAGCTGGCCGCCCTCCTTCGGCTCGTAGAGGCGGGTGCGAATGGCAGCCAACCGATCGTTGTCGCGCGCGCGTTCCAGGACTGCGCGGCGCTCCGGCACCGTCGAATAGTCCATGCCGTAGACCGAAGACGTCTTCGGCTGGGTCGAGTAGAACACCGGAAAATACTCGTCGCTCTGCGGTGCGGTCACAAAGCCTTTGTCCTGGAGCGCCTTGATGCGATAGCCGGACACGCCGTCGGTGATCGCCGCAGCCTCGTAGTCGGTGCGCTCCTTGCGGTTGACGCGCGGCAGCCAGGCGATGCGAAGCATGCCGGGATGGCGCTCGAACAGCCGGGCGCTGAAGGTCTCGAATTCGCTGCGGGTGATTTCCTCGTTGGTCGATTCGAACAGCGTGCGCAGCGCGACGAGCCTGGAGATATACTCGTTCATGCCGTTCTGCATGACGATCGCTTCGGTTTCGGCCGCGTTCTCGAACTCGATCTTGTTGACGCGGTCCTCCCACCGCGCCACGGCGGCCGCGCCGACCAGCGAGAACAAGACACCGACGCCGACCGCGACGAGCGCAGGACGATACAGCCCAAGCAGCGCCGCGGCACGCCACCGTCCGGTCATGCGTTTCCGATCCTGATCGTTCTGATCGCGGTCGCCCATCCTGAAACCGCCCCCGTCCCTCTTCGCGACGCACCGAACCTCTGGTTGAGGTACAGGAACCACTATCGGAACAAGGACGCGGTTAAGAACTGCACAATTTCGGAACCGGGCCGTTGTGCATTGCATGGCTTAGTTAATGAAGTGCGCCAATGGCGCGGCATTGTGGAAGTAACTTGCCGGTTTTACCCGGAGTACTACGGTCCGCCGGTGCATCGCCCAATTAGCGAGCTATTCAGGCTGCCGGGATATGCTTCGTGGAGCTTCTCCGTTCATCCGGCAAGACCTTTCCGATGTATCGATTTCGATCGGCGCCATGCGTCGTCCTGACCATCGCGCTTCTGGCCGCGACCATGCTCGCGGCCAAAGCCGACGAGGCCGGCGTCAGCGCGGATGTGATCCTGTTCGGCCAGGCCGCGGCGCTCGAGGGTCCCTCTTCCGCGCTCGGACAGCGCATGCGACAGGGCATCGTCGCGGCGTTCACCGAGATCAACGCCAAAGGCGGCGTGCACGGCCGCAAGCTGCAGCTGATCAGCCGCGACGACGGCTACGACCCCGACCGCTCGGTGGCGCAGACGCTGCGGCTGATCGAGGACGACAAGGTGTTCGCGCTGATCGGCGCGGTGGGCACGCCGACTGCAATGGCGACGATTCCCATTACCAGCGCCAGGAACGTGCCCTTCATCGGCCCGTTCACCGGCGCCGAATTCCTGCGCGATCTCGAACTTGCAAACGTCGTCAACATCCGCGCGAGCTACGGCGCGGAAGCCGAAGCCTGGATCAAACACCTCACCGAGGATCGCAAGTTCACCCGCATAGGTATCTTCTATCAGGATGATTCCTTCGGCCGTGACGGTCTGACCGGCGTGAAGCGCGCGCTCGCCAGACGCGGCCTCGAGCTCGCCGCCGAAGGCACCTTCGAGCGCAACACCCGCGCGGTTGCTCAGGCCTGGCGCATGATCAAGCGTGCCGATCCCGAAGCCATCGTCATGGTCGGGACCTATGGTCCCTGTGCCGAGTTCATCAAGCTCGCGCACCGCAGCGGCGCTCGTCCGACCTTCGTCAACATCTCCTTCGTCGGCGCCAATGCGCTCGCGAAGGAGCTCGGCCCCGAGGGCGAAGGCGTCATCGTCTCGCAGGTCGTGCCGTCTCCCTGGGATCGCTCCTTGCGGCTCGTCGCTGACTACCAGGCGGCCCAGACAGCATTCGATCCGGCGCTAACGCCCGATTTCGTGTCGCTCGAAGGCTATCTCTCCGGCCGCCTCGCGGCCGCCGCGCTGGAAGCGGCCGGACCGAACCCGACGCGCGCGAGCCTCTTGCGCGCCATCAACGATGTCGGCCGCTTCGAGATCAGCGGCAGCATCGTCACCGTCGGCACGCGCATGATCGACGCGCCGCCGAAGGTATATTTGACGGTGATTCAGAAGGACGGGTCGTTCAAGGCCGTGGATCGGCTTTAGCGCGGATCAAGGCCGCCGCGTCCAGCGGTCGGCGTTGACGGCGCCTTGCGGGATCTCCCCCTTCACGATCGCCTCGACCTGACGCACCGTTTCCAGCGACTGATATTCGATCGCCTGCGGGGTCAAGCCGCCGACATGCGGCGTGGCGATCACGTTCGGCAGCTTTGCGAGCTCCGGTGTCGGCATCTGGTCGGGCGCGCGGCCGACATCCATGGCCGCGCCGGCGATGCGGCCCTCGCGCAGCGCGCGCGCCAGCGCGGCTTCATCGACGAGATTGCCGCGCGAGAGATTGATGAAGACGGCGTGCTTCTGCATCCGCGCCAGTGCCGCTTCCCCAATCAGGTTCTCGGTCTGCTCGTTGGCGATGGCGAGGCAGACGACGTAGTCCGACGCGGCGAGGAGCTCGTCGAGAGAGACATGCCGGATCGCGGCGTCGCTGACGGTCGCGTAGGGATCGGCGACCAGCACCTCCATGCGCAGCACCTTTGCCACCTCGGCGAGATAGCGCCCGATGCTGCCATAGCCGATGATGCCGACCCGGCCGCCGGCGAGCTGGCGGCCCATCCGCGCCTCCGGCTTGCGGCCGGCCTGGTAGTCGGCTGTGGTCCGCGAGACGCCGCGGGAGAGATCGACCATGAAGCCGAGCGCGAGCTCGGCCACCGCCTGCACGAAGCCGGGGCCGGCACGAGTCACGAGCACGCCGGCCTCTGAGGCCGCATCGACATTGACGTTGCGAATGTCGACGGCGCAGCGAACGAAGGCACGCAGGCGCGGCAGCTGCGCAAAGATCTCGCCGCGCCCCTCCGTCATGCGGTCGGCGACGATGATGTCGACATCCTTGGCCGCACGCACGAGGCCGGCTGCGTCCAGCGGCTCGTCGCCTTCGTGCAGGATCACCTCGGCGGCCGCACGCAGGCCGTTCAGGCTGCGATCGCCGTAATAGTTCCGCCGCATCTCCGGCGTGTGGGCCAGCAGGACTTTCAAGGGCAAGACTCCTTCAATAGCCGAACGCGCGCGGCAGCGCGGTCGAGAACCACGGCACGAAGGCGATGACAAGCAGGCATAGCATCAACCGCCCCAGATAACCCGCGCAACAAAAAGAGCTGCGGGATCGTGATCCCGCAGCTCCCGCGTTTCAACGATGGCCGATATCAGCGCGAATGCGCGCCGCTGAGTTGGCCGCCCGCCGCTTCGACGTCACGCGAGGGACGCAGCGCGTAGGCGCCGTCGCCGAGCAGGGCCTGCGCCGCGAGCGCGATCGCCCAGAAGGCGGGGAATTCCCAGCCGCCCTTCGGATTGGTGAAGAAGAAGCCGGCCGCGCCGTGCACCGAGAAGATCGCGCCGAGCAGGATCGGGACTCCGGCCAGCGCCGCATAGCGGGTCCAGATGCCGAGGATCAGCGCGACGCCGCTGAGGACTTCCACGGTCATGATGAGATAGGCGAGCTCAGGCGGGAAGCCGAGGCTGCCGAAGAATTTTGCGGTGCCAGCCGGGGTGAACACAAAGAGCTTCAGGCTGGCATGGGCGAGGAACAGCGCGCCCAGGGTCACGCGCAGCACCAGCGCGGCGTAAGGGGCGGTACGGGAATCGATCATGGCAGGTCTCCTTTGCGGCGCAACATGATCTATTCTCACATCGATCGATAATCTGCTATTTTTGAAATATACCTCACACCAACAGAGTGAGATAGGTTTGCTCGACCGCCTGACCAGCCTGGAGGTCTTCGCCAAGGTCGCCGCAGTCGGCAGCCTCTCCGGCGCGGCCCGGGCCATGGGCCTGTCGCAGACCATGGTGACCAAGCATGTCGCCTCGCTGGAGGCGCGGCTCGGCACAAAACTGTTCCACCGCACCACGCGGCGGCTCTCCATCACCGAGGCCGGACGGAGCTATCTTGAATCTGCCGAGCGCATTCTCGCCGACATGGAGGCCGCCGACGCCGCGATTGCACGCGAACGCGTCGAGCCGCGCGGGCTGCTGCGCGTCAACGTCCCCGTCGTGTTCGGCACAAGGCAGATTGCGCCGCTGATCGCGGAGTTTTCAGCAGCCCATACCGAGGTCACCGTCGAGCTCGGTCTCAACGACCGCCTCGTCGACCTCGCCGAGGAAGGTTGGGACCTCGCGATCCGCATCGGCAGCTTGCGCGACTCCAGCATGGTGGCCCGAAAGCTCGCGCCGAACCGCCTCGTGGTCTGTGCCGCACCTTCCTATCTTGCCAAGCACGGCACGCCGCGCACCGTCGCCGACCTCGCCGGGCATAATTGCCTCGGCTACACGCTCTCGCAGCAGGCAAGCGCGGCGGAATGGCTGTTCGGCGTCGAGGGCGAGATCCGCGTCCAGGTCAGCGGCACCTTGCGTGCCAACAATGGCGATGCACTGCGCGCGGCGACGCTGGCCGGCCTTGGCCTCGCGCGACAACCCACCTTCATCATCGCCGACGATCTGCGCTCAGGCGCGCTCGTCGCACTCGCGCTCGACCAGCCGGAGATCCAGACTTCCGCAGTGCATGCGGTCTACCTGCCCGACCGCCGCCCGCCGGCCAAGGTGCGCGCCTTCATCGACTTTCTCGCCGCGCGCTTTGCGCCTGTGACACCCTGGGATCGCGGACTGCCATGACGGCGCACCGCGCCAGCTCCGGCAGACCCACTGCCCGATTTGTCGCACGCCCAACGTGAGCCAGCGCACATACAGTGTCATGGCAGGGACTTAGAAAAGGTGCCATCATCGTGCGCATTGCCGATGGAGGTGACACCATGCGCCGTCCAGCCTTTTCCAATTTGCTGCTTGCATCCGGTTTTCTCGCGCTCGCACAGGTGATGACGCCGAGCGACGCCGCCGCCGAAGCGCGGCTCGCGCTCGTGATCGGCCAATCCGCCTATCGCACAGTGCCGGAACTGCCCAACGCCGCCAACGACGCCAAGGGCATGACAGAGCTGCTCGGCAATGCCGGCTTCACCGTCACCACGGCGGCGAATCTGGCGCAGAACGAGATGCGCGCGGCGATCTCGGATTTCGCCGGCAAGGTCAGCGCCAGCGGCGCCGATACCGTCGCTTTGGTGTTCTATGCCGGCCATGGCCTGCAGATCGACGGCGAGAACTATCTGGTGCCTGTCGATCTCGATCCCAAGCGCGAGGCCGACATTCCGCTCCAGGGCGTGCGGCTGAACGACCTGCTCAACACGCTCGGCGCGCTGCCGACGCGGGCGCGCATCTTCATGCTCGATGCCTGCCGCAACAATCCGTTCCCCGCGCTCAGCGGCGCCGGCCATGGGCTTGCGATCGTCGACACCAAGGCCGGCGCGCCCGGCTCCTTCATCTCCTATTCGACCTCGCCCGGCGCCGAAGCCGAGGACGGCAACGGCATCGACAGCCCCTACACCACGGCCGCGCTGACCATCGCCAAGCAGCCCAATCTGCCGATCGAGGAGGTGTTCAAGCGCATCCGCGTCGCGGTGGCGCAATCAACCGACGGGCGGCAGATCCCCTGGGAAAGCTCGTCGCTGACCACCGATTTCAAGTTCTTCGGCGAGAGCAGCGGCCAGCCGTCCTCCTTTCCAGGCGCAGATTCGATGGCGCTCGCCAGTGCCACGCGCAGCGTCGAGGATTGGCGCAAGGAATTGCAGGGCAAGCCTGCCAAGGTCGCCTATGAGCTCGTGATCACTGAGGACACGGTGCCGGCCTATCAGGCCTATATCGAGCTCTACGCACAGGACGCCCGCACGCCGCGCCTGCGCACCGTGCTGGAGCGGCGGCGGCAGATGCTGGCCTGGGAGCGCGCGGTCTCGATCAACACCCGCGCCTCGTTCGAGGCTTATCTTGCGAACTGGGACAACAGCGACCTCGCCGCGACCGCGCGCAGGCTGCTGCTCCGCGTCCAGAACCGCAATTATGGCCTGCCCGTTGCCGCTGCGACGCCAGCCCCGGTCGCCGTCGCGATGGCGCCGACCTGCCCGTGCTCGACGCCATCGGCACCGGCAACGCCGGTCAATCCGAGCGTCGCGCCCATCATCAAGAAGCGCGTCGACGACACGCCGCCGAAGCGCAAGGTGGTCGAAACACCGCCGAAGCGCCGGCCCGCCCCTCCGCCCGAGGAAGTGGTCTACGAGCGCGCGCCGCCTCCGGGGCCGCCGCCCGGCGCGGTGATGCAGGGCATCGGCATCGGAATCGGGATCGGCATGGGAATGGGCGGCCGCGGCGGAGATCACTATCGCGGCGACGACCGCAGATATTAAGCCGGTCCGGCACAAACAGAAGTCCGGCTCGCCAATGGCGCGAGCCGGATCTACTGCGACAGCACCGGATAATCCTGCTGGACGGCCTCCCGGATCCAGCCAGCCTGGATCGCGCGCGAGAGTATCTGCGCAGTCTTGATGTCGTCGGCCTTCATGCAGAGATCGACGATGCGGCGGACAGCGTCGTCGCGCATCAGATCGTCGGAGATCTTCATCGCGACTTCCATCGCGACGCGGGCCGCGCGTTCATAGCGCTCGCGCGTGCTGGTCGGCGCTGAACTTCCGGCGGCTTCGGCGATCGCCCGCGCAGCCTGGCAGATATTGCGAATGCGGTCGGCTGCTTCGATGTCGCCGATCGGTCCCTGGATCGGCTCGTCCCAGATGTCAGCCGGTGCCGGCCTTGCGAACCACTTCATTGCCCCACCCCTGGTCTTCGATTGCTTGCGGCGTTCACGACATACGGCGCGGGCCGATCGCCTCGAACTGCGCCTTCTGCTCGTCATTCAGCGTCGCGTAGAAATCATCGAGCGCCGCGCGCACCGACTTGATGCCATCCAGCATCACGTCGAGGCGCTTGCGGATTGCGGCCATGCGTGCCGGCGGTGTCATCACGTCATTGGGCTCGCACGCTGCCTTGAGCGATGCACTGACTTTGGCGCTGGTATCCTGGAGCACCTGGAGCGCCGCGCGCTGGGTGTCGTTCGGATGAATCCTCTCCTCGATCGTGGCGCCGGGCCAATCGAACGCGGCGGACGCGCTGCAACTCTGCACCGACGATCCGCTCGCATTGTTGGATGCGGTCGCGCGCCGCTGGTCGTCAGCCAGCGCGTTGAAGCGCGCCTTCTGCTCGTCGGTCAGCGAACCATAGAACGTGTCGAGCGCGGGCTGGACCAGATCGACGGCCTTCTGCAGGGCCTCGACACGCTGCTGCATCGCCGCGAGCCGGCCGGGCGCCGTCGCTGCGGCTTGCGTCGGACAGGATGTGCGGATCAGCGCCGCAGCATCAATCGAGGCATTGCCGAGCGCATCAAGTTCGGCGCCTTGCGCATCGCTCGGCTGCACCGCCGCTGCAATCTGATCGATCGGCAGACCGACGATTGCACGGCGGTCGCTGCCGCAGAGCTGATCGAGCGGCGCGCCGCGCGCCCGCCGTCGTCCCTGCGGCTGCTGCGGCAGATAGGCCGACAACCGATCATAACCGTAGGGGCCGAAAATGCTGGCATAGATGTCCGGATAGCCGTAGCCCCAGAAGCCGAGGCCGTCGCCCCAGATCGTGTAGTCGTAGAGATCATTGTAGGCGAACGGCCAGAACAGCGGTCCGACCCAGCCATAGCCGCCACCCGCATGTTGCCACCATCCGCTGCTTGCGCCGCTCCAACCCGCGAGTGCGGCTGCGGCGGCGAGCTGCGCACGCGCCGCCGGATTGCTGATCAGCCGGCCGCTCCGGAATGCGCTGGAGTTCAGGGCATTGCGGAAGTTCGCCGGCCGTATCGCCGCATTGCGAATCTGACCGAAATTCGGGCCGCCATGCCGGGCGCCGGTGCTGAACCGCATCCCGCGATGATGCCCGCCGCCGTGCGCGTGCCCACCGCCATAGCCGCGGAAATGGCCGCCGCCGTGGTGGCCGCCGCCATGCCCGCCTCCATGGCCACCGCCGTGACCGCCGCCATGTCCGCCCTTGGCCAGAGCCGCGCCTGCCAGCATGCAGGCAAACGCCACCGCGGCAATTCCGACGACCGGTCGCATCATCACACCCTCCCGCGCAAAGCCCTGCCATTGAGGCATCGGAACTTGGCGGGAATTGGAACCGGCAACGCTGCCGAAAGTTCCCGGTCCCCGGCTGCGCAGGCCCTAGGCCTCCGGCACGATCTTGCCGGGGTTGAAGATATTGAGCGGATCGAGCGCCTTTTTCAGCGCCCGCATCGCATCCAGCGCTTCGGGACCGAGCTCGGCCTTGAGATATTTCTGCTTGCCCTGGCCGATGCCGTGCTCGCCGGTGCAGGTACCGTCCATTGCCTGCGCACGCTCGACCAGGCGATGCATGAACTCCTCGCCGCGCGCCATCTCGCCGGGATCGTTGACGTCACACACCAGCGAGCAATGGAAATTACCGTCGCCGACATGGCCGACGATCGGCGACAACAGGTTGAGGCGCTTGAGATCCTCCTCGGTCTCGCTGACGCAGTCGGCGAGACGCGAGATCGGCACGCAGACGTCGGTTGCGACCACGCCGATGCTGTCGCCGGGACGTAGCGCCTTCACCGACCAATAGGCGTCGTGCCGGGCCTGCCACAGTTTGGTGCGATCCTCCGGCTTGGTGGTCCAGGAGAACTCGCCGCCGCCGCACTCTTTCGCGATCTCGCCGAAGGCCTTGGACTGCTCGCCAACCTCGATCTCGCTGCCGTGGAATTCCATCAGCAGCAGCGGCGTCTCCGGCAGCGTCAGCTTGGAATAGGCGTTGCAGGCCTTGACCTGCGCAGCATTGAGCAGCTCGATGCGCGCCACGGGAATGCCGGTCTGGATCGCCAGGATCACCGCCTGACAGGCGCCGTGCACGGTTTCGAATGACACCGCGCCGGCCGCGATGGTCTCGGGGATGCCGCGCAGGCGAATGGTCAATTCCGAGATGATGCCGAGCGTGCCTTCGGCGCCGACGAACAGATGGGTGAGGTCGTAGCCGGCGGATGATTTCTTGGCACGCGTGCCTGTGGTGATGATCTCGCCGTCGCCGCGCACGACTTTCAGCGCCAGCACGCTCTCGCGCATGGTGCCGTAGCGCACCGCATTGGTGCCGGAGGCGCGGGTCGAGGCCATGCCGCCGAGCGAAGCGTCCGCGCCGGGATCGATCGGGAAGAACAGGCCCTGGTCGCGCAGATGCTCGTTGAGCGCCTTGCGGGTGACGCCGGGCTGGATCACGCAGTCGAGGTCCTCGGCATGCACCGCGAGCACCTTGTTCATGTCGCGCAGGTCGACCGAGATGCCGCCGGCGGGCGCGTTGACCTGGCCCTCGAGCGAGGTGCCGGTGCCGAAGGGAATGACGGGGACGCGATTGTTGGCACAGATCCGCACCACGTCCTGGATGTCGGCGGTCTCCTGCGCCATCACCACGCCGTCGGGCGGCTGGTTGACGATCCATGTCGTGGTATGGCCGTGCTGTTCGCGAACGGCCTGCGAGGTGATGAGGCGGTTGCCGAAGCGTGCGGCAAGCTGTTCCAGCGCACTTGCGAGGGCTTTCGGCTCCGGCCGCGGCGGATTATTGGTGATGGTCGTGCCCACGGACATTCCTCCCGAGAGAAGAACCGTGGCAAAGGACATAAAACCGGTCAAGTCAAGGGACCGGACGCATGGCTAGGGAAGGATATATGCCGGAGACTACCGCCTCAGCGCCCCAAGCGCAGCCATTCCGCGCCTCGATCATGCAGATCGAGCCGCAATGGATCGACTACAACGGCCATCTCAATATGGCCTATTACAACGTGATGTTCGACCGGGCGATCGACCAGCTCTGGCTCGAGCTCGGGATGGGCCCGGCCTACATGAAGGAGCGAGGCGGCTCGAGCTTCACCGCCGAATGCCATGTGCGCTATTTGCGCGAGATCCACCTCGGCGATCCCGTGCAGATTTTCGTCTGGCTGCTGGAGGCCGACGACAAGCGGCTGCACACCTTTGAGGAGATGCGACACGCGACCGAGGGCTGGTTGTCGGCCACGTCCGAGAACATGTCGCTGCACATGGACATGAATGCGCGGCGCGTTGCGCCGTTTCCGCCTGATATCCGCGAGCGCATCGCTGCGGTCACAAAGGCGCACAGCGCGGTAGCCCGACCCGAGGGCATCGGCCGGAACGTGGCGATGCCCTCGAAGCGGTAGCCGCGCTATACCCTGTTGCGGCCGCGCGCCAAGCCGACCACGGCCGAGACCAGGAACAGGACGACCGCGATGAAGAAGATGATCTTGGCGATCTCGATCGAGGCGCCGGCGATGCCGCCGAAGCCCAGGATACCGGCGATCAGTGCGATAACCAGAAACGTCACAACCCAGCCAAGCATGGTCAAACCCTCGTCTTGATGTCTGTCTGCGTCCAGCGCGGCTGCCGCGCCACCTGCCCAGACAATCTCGACGCGAGAACGATGGTTCCGGCCCACGCAAGAGCGAAATTCGCTGCCTTCGCAGGAACAAATCGGGCTGCCGCGCACGTGGAAAACCGTGTCACGACGCCCCATATAGGGACCAATCCCTGTTAAGAAGGCTCCCTTCCGTCACCCCGCGGTGCCATCGTGGGGCCAATGATTCGCATGACCGAGCCGAGCAAGATCACAGGCGTTCCCGACCACCAGCCCGCAGCCGGCGGCATCGCCGCGCGTGCGCGCGCCTCGGTGGGCCCGAAATATCTGTCCGGGCTCAATCCGGAGCAGCGCGAGGCGGTGGAGACGCTGGACGGTCCGGTCCTGGTGCTGGCCGGCGCCGGCACCGGCAAGACGCGCGTCCTGACCACGCGCATCGCCCACATCCTAAGCCAGGGCCGCGCCCGCCCCGCCGAGATCCTGTCGGTGACCTTCACCAACAAGGCCGCGCGCGAGATGAAGCACCGGCTCGGCCAGATGCTGGGCCATGCCGTCGAGGGCATGCCGTGGCTCGGCACCTTCCACTCCATCGGCGGCCGCATCCTACGCGTCCATGCCGAACTGGCGCAGCTCAAGTCGAACTTCACCGTGCTCGATGTCGACGACCAGGTCCGGCTGCTCAAGCAGTTGCTCCAGGCCGAGAACATCGACGACAAGCGCTGGCCGGCGCGCATGCTGGCCGGGCTGATTGACGGCTGGAAGAACCGCGGCCTGATGCCGTCGCAGGTGCCGTCGGGCGAGGCCGCGATGTTCGCCAACGGCAAGGGCGGCAAGCTCTATGCGAGCTACCAGGAGCGGCTGAAGATATTGAACGCCGCCGATTTCGGCGATCTGCTGCTGGAGAACATTCGCATCTTCCGCGAGCATCCGGACATCCTCAGGCAATACCAGCAGCGCTTCAAATTCATCCTGGTCGACGAGTACCAAGACACCAACGTCGCGCAATATCTGTGGCTGCGGCTGCTATCGCAGGCGCCGTCTTCTCCCTCCTTCACCTCTCCCCGCTTGCGGGGAGAGGTTGGATCGCCTTTAGGCGATCCGGGTGAGGGGGTACAGGGCCAACCAGAGATATCGCTCGCGGAGAGAGCCCCTCACCCCAGCCCTCTCCCCGTGAAGGACGGGGAGAGGGAGCAGAAGGGCCCCACCAAAAACATCTGCTGCGTCGGAGACGACGACCAGTCGATCTATGGCTGGCGCGGCGCCGAGGTCGACAACATCCTGCGCTTCGAGCACGATTTTCCGGGAGCCAAGGTGATCCGCCTCGAGCGCAATTACCGCTCGACCGGCCACATCCTCGCCGCCGCCTCGCATTTGATCGCACATAATGAAGGTCGGCTCGGCAAGACGCTGCGCACCGAGGACCAGGACGGCGAGAAGGTCACGGTGACGGGCTCGTGGGATTCCGAAGAGGAAGCGCGCGGCATCGGCGAGGAGATCGAGCAGCTCCAGCGCCAGGGCGAGAAGCTCAATGAGATCGCGATCCTGGTGCGCGCCTCCTACCAGATGCGCGAGTTCGAAGACCGCTTTGTCACGCTCGGCCTGCCCTATCGCGTGATCGGCGGCCCGCGCTTCTATGAGCGCGCCGAGATCCGCGACGCGCTCGCCTATCTGCGCGTCATCAATTCACCCGCCGACGATCTCGCCTTCGAGCGTATCGTCAATACGCCCAAGCGCGGGCTTGGCGACGCCACCGTGCAGATGCTGCACGACCACGCCCGCAAGCGCCGCATTCCCTTGTTCGAAGCGGCTCGCGCGGTGGTCGAGACCGACGAGCTGAAGCCGAAGGCGCGCGGGTCGCTTCGCGATCTCATTGCGCAGTTCGACCGCTGGCGTGCCCAGCGCGAAGTCACCGCGCATACCGACCTCGCCCAGGCCGTGCTCGACGAGAGCGGATACACCGAGATGTGGCAGAAGGACCGTTCGGCCGACGCCGCGGGCCGACTGGAGAACCTGAAAGAACTCGTGCGCTCGATGGAGGAGTTCGAGAACCTGCAGGGATTCCTCGAGCACATCTCGCTGGTGATGGACCGCGACGGCGGCGCTGAGGACGACGCGGTGTCGCTGATGACGCTGCATTCGGCCAAGGGACTCGAATTCGACAACGTGTTCTTGCCGGGCTGGGAGGAAGGCCTGTTCCCGAGCCAGCGCACGCTGGATGAGCAAGGCCGCGCCGGGCTGGAAGAAGAGCGCCGGCTCGGCCATGTCGGTCTCACGCGCGCCCGCCGCCGCGCGAAAATCTATTTTGCGACCAACCGCCGGATCCATGGCACCTGGTCGACCACGATCCCGTCGCGCTTCCTCGACGAATTGCCGGCGGCCAATGTCGAGATCACGGAATCCAAGGGCGGCTCGGCCTGGGGCGGCACCGGCGGCTATGGCGCCTCCCGCTTCGACGACATGGAGGCGTTCGGCTCCAGCTATTCGACGCCGGGCTGGCAGCGGGCGCAGGCCAACCGCAACCGCGGCGGTTTCGAGGAAGAGGCCACCTCGTTCTCCTCTTCGTCCTCGCCCGATTTCGGCAGCTTCTCCTCGCGCCGCCGCGGTCCCCTCACCATCGAGGGCGAGCTGGTCGCCAAGTCGACCGGCACGACCTCGGAATTCTCGCTGGAAGACCGAGTCTTCCACCAGAAATTCGGCTATGGCCGCGTCACCAAGATCGACGGCAACAAGCTCACCATCGCCTTCGACAAGGCCGGCGAGAAGAAGGTCGTGGACAGCTTTGTGCAGCGGGCGTGAGGCCATGCCTCACTACATCGCCATCATCGAGGATGCCGGCCCGGACGATGCCGTCGGCGTCTGGTTTCCGGACCTGCCCGGCTGTATTTCCGGTGGCGACGACGTCGACGAGGCCCTGGAGAATGCGCCCGAGGCGCTCGCGCTCTATGCGCAGGACCTGATCGAGGGCGGCCGGCAGCTTCCTCCGCCGCGAACGCTGGCTGAGCTCGAGGCCGATCCGGAATTTGCCGACGATCTCAGGAACCACATGGTCGCCCGGATCGAATTTCCCGCCCGCGCGGATACCACGGAGTGAGGACTGTTCGCCGCACTGGCCGGACTCTCGACAGTTCTGGTCCGAACAGGCCTTGACCATCGCGAACTTCCCCGTATCAGATGCAACCCATGGTCCGGGGCTCCATCACATTGATCGTACTTGTATTGGGGATGCCGTCGCTTGCGGCGGCGGAGACCATGAGCTTTGGCGATTCGATCGGAAAGCTGGCGGCGAGCTGCGGTGCGGAAATCGTCGCCAATTGCCGCGGCGTCAATCCGGATTCGACCCGGCTGAAGGAGTGCCTGTCGCGCAACCGCGACGTGCTGTCCCCGCAATGCCAGAGCGACTATCTCGGCGTCTTCGACGCCATCCAGAAGCGCGTCGCCGCGCGCGTCACGGTGGCGAACGCCTGCCAGCGCGAAATCGTCAAGGTCTGCGGCGGCTCGACCAAGGAGACCAGCAAATCGATCCCCTGCCTGGTCTCGACGCCCAAGGGCATCAGCAACAACTGCCTGAAGGCCGTCGACGACGCGGGGTATCGCTGATGCGCGCGAAGGGGCGCTCCACCGCCGGACTAGGCATCGCGCTGGGCTTCGCCCTGCTCGCGGGCGCCGCCCGCGCGCAGACGGCGGCGCCGACCCGCGACGACATCGTCGGCAAGCTCAACCATTTCGAGGAAGCCGCCGAGGTCGACCTTCCCGCGCTGAAGCAGCAGGTGATGGAGCGCGCAAAGGCCAGGATCAAGAACGATCCCGGTCCGGTGAACCGGCCGCTGATCGCGCCTGACCTCGCCAAGCTGCCCGCCTTCAACGCACAGATCCAGTTCGACGCCGACACGCCGATCATCCAGCCGGCATCCTATCAGACCGTGGGCCGCATTGCGGATGCGCTGGTGCATTCCTCGCTGCTGCCCTACACCTTCTTGATCGTCGGACATGTCGAGTCCAACTCGAAGACGCGCGAGGCCAATGCGATCCTGAGCCAGCGCCGCGCGGACGCGATCCGCGACGTGCTGGTGAACACGTTCAAGATCTCGACCAAGCGGCTGCATCCGATCGGCCTCGGCGAGGAGCAGTTTCTCGACCGGGCCAAGCCGACTTCGGCCGTCAACGGCCAGTTGCAGATCCTGACCTATGCCAAGCTGCCGGAGGAGCCTGCGCGTCCGGCTGCGGCACCTGCGCCTGCGGCGAAAAAGCCCGCCAAGAAACGCTGAGCGAACGCGGCTTCGCGGCCGACGGAACCCTTTGAAGTTCTGGCCATTTTGTGACCTGTCTCACAGCGCAACAGCGCGGTCTCGCGCGACAATAGCGCCGGTTTGTGCACCGCCCTATCAGGTGCTATAGCCTCTGTTCGCCCCTTCCCCCGACCCCGTGCTGCATGAGACCGAAATGGGTGGCTTTTTTCAGCGCCAACTTGCCGTCTACGTCGAGTACCATCGCGATCCCCGGAACACGGCGATGCATGTGGTCGGCATCCTCCTGCTGTTCACCGGCGCTGTCATGCCGTTGACACTGGTCAAGCTGCCGCTGTTCGGATTCGATGTCAGCCTCGCGGTGATCCTGGCGCTGCCGGTTCTGATTTACTGGCTGCTGCTCGATCTGGGGCTCGGGCTCGGCATTCTGGTCGTCTCCATTGTGCTGTTTTCGATTGCGACCGCCATCGCGGCGCAAGTCAGCACCGTGGTGATGTGGGCGATTTTCGCCACGCTGGTCGTGCTCGGCCTCGCCGCGCAGACCATCGGCCACAAGGTTTTTGAGGGGCGCGAGGCCTCGTTGTTCACTTTTCCTTCGCATCTTTTGCTTGGACCGATGTTCGTGATGGCAAAATTATTCATTGCACTGGGCTTCCGTCGCGACCTTGCCGCGATTCTGGGGCCTCTTCCGACCAATTCCCTTTCGACCCGATAACTTCCAGAAGCGAAACAGCAAACCGTCTTCATGGCTCTCGTACTGGTTACCGGTGGCAGCGGCTTCATCGGACATCATCTCGTAGAAGCGCTCCGCGCCCGTGGGCAGCGGGTGCGTGTTCTCGATGTTCGCGCCCCGGCCGCGGCGAACGCGGATGTCGAATATGCCCATGGCTCGGTGCTGGACCGCGATGCGGTCGATGCCGCGCTGGCCGGCGTCGATCAGGTCTATCACCTCGCCGGCCTGCCCGGCATGTGGGCCGCCAACAAGCAGGACTTTCACGAGGTCAATTGCCGCGGCACCGAGATCGTGCTCGCGGCCGCGATGAAGCGCGGCGTGTCGCGCTTCCTGCACTGCTCGACCGAATCGATCCTGTTCCCCTATTCCGACCTCAACGGTGTTCCCGCCGAGGAGGCGCTGCAGCCGGCCGATGCGATGCCCGGCGCCTATACGCGCTCGAAGTCGCTCGCCGAGCATTGCGCCGCGAAGGCCGCGGCCAGCGGCTATCCGCTCGTGATCGGCACGCCGACCATGCCGATCGGCGCAGCCGATCACAATCTGACGCCGCCGACCGCGATGCTGTGGTACTTCCTCCAGAAGAAGGTGCAGCCGCATCTCAACTTCCTGGTCAACCTCGTCGATGTCCGCGACGTCGCCATGGGCCTCGTGCTGACCATGGAGCGTGGCCGCATCGGCCAGCGCTACATTCTCGGCGGCGACTGCGTCCCGCTCGGCAACATCCTGCGCATGATGTCGGCGATGAGCGGCCGCCGGCAGTTTCCGGTCGTCGTGCCCGGCAGGATCGCCGAGCTCTCCGCGATCATGCTTGAATACATCGCCGATCACATCACGCGCCGGCCGCCGAACGGCACCGCCGAGGGCGTGCGCATTGCGCTGGCCGCGAGCGATCTCTCGATCGGCAAGGCCCGCACCGAACTCGGCTATTCGCCGCGTCCGATCGAGCCGGTCCTGCGCGAAACCATCACCCACCTTCTCGCCCGCGGCGGCCTGCCCGCCTCCGGCGCCATCGAGCATCACGCGCTCTCCTCGCGCGCGAGCTGAGCGCTCCGCCCAACGCAAAGAACCTTCATGTCCTTCGATTTCAGCAAGCTTCTCTCTGTCGCCTGGGGTGGTTGGACCACGACCTGGCCGACGCAACTGCTCGCCCTGATCTGGCTCGCCTGGCTCGCCAGTTGGGTCGGCGCCTCGTTCTGGCAGGGCCGCACCCAGAAGCAGGTGATGACGCTGGAATCCGGCCGCTATCGGATCCCGATCCTGGTCGGCGGCATCCTGTTCACGCCGTGGACAGCCGAGGTGCTGAACGAGAAGCCGCTCTGGGTGTTCAGCAATATTGGCGTCTACATCACGGCCCTGATCGTGCTCGCCGGCATCTCCTTCACCTGGTGGGGACGGCTGCATCTCGGAAAATTCTGGTCCAACACCATCACCCACAAGGAAGACCATCGCGTCGTCGACACGGGTCCCTACGGCATCGTGCGCCACCCGATCTACACCGGGCTGATCGCGGGCATGCTCGCGACCGGCATCGCAGTCGGCACGGTGACCGCGATCCTCGGTGCCATCCTGATCTCGCTCGGCATGTGGCAGAAGGGCCGGATGGAAGAAGTGTTCTTGTCCAAGGAACTCGGCGAGGACGCGTACGGCGCCTATTGCCGCCGCGTGCCGATGATCATCCCGTTCCTGTCGCCGCGGTGACGAAGACGCCGCCACACCCTCCGATGTCGTCCTGGCGAAAGCCAGGACCCATTACCCCAGGGAGGAGTTTGGCGGAGACTCGCCGTCCGGTCCTCCCACCGCGCCGCAATCGATAGATTCCGCGGTATGGGTCCTGGCTTTCGCCAGGACGACGTTGTGGAGGCAGTGCGCCTCGCCGGGAACCGCCGCTCCCTGCCCCGTTACCCCTCGAACCTGCACCACCCGCAGAGCATCGAGCCATGTCGGATGCCTACGATTATTTTCGCGAGCACGCGATTGCCGCCGTCCGCAAGGCGCGGGTGTTGCCGCCCGGGTGGCCGAAGCGAAAGCAGCGCACGGTGGCGCGGGTCTATCACCTCCTGTCCAAGGAGGCCGCGCTCAGACCGAACATCCGTCACCTCGATGATGTTCGCGCGGCACGCCGGCTCGAGCGGCAAATCGCCCGCTGATCTCCACGCACAGCCCGTCGGTGCTCGTCCCATGCAAATTCGATCGGCTGCCATTCCAAGGGAATAGACCCCGGCGGCATGCCGCACAGGTTGACGTCTGTCCCGTCAACCAGTTGGATGCGCGCGCACACAGGGGCTTCTCATGACGTTTTCAAGCATCTTTGCGCAGTTCGTTGCGCTCCTCGGCGGCATTGCGCTGCAATGGCGGAAGCTCTCGGGCACCGAGCCCGCACCCGCCTGGGGAGAGACGCCTGCGATCCCCCAGGCGAAGCCGCAAGGCGCGATCCCGACACTGAAGATGCCGACCGCGCGCGGCTGGAGCGAGGGCCAGAAGCCGACCGTCGCGCCCGGGCTCAAGGTCAATGCGTTCGCGACCGAGCTCGATCATCCGCGCTGGATCGAGGTGCTGCCCAATGGCGACGTGCTGATCGCGGAAGCGACGCAGATCGCCGGCCCCCCGCGCACCGTGTTTCACTATGCGATGCAGGCGACGATGCGGCGCGCCGCAGCGCTCGGCGTTTCCGCCAACCGCATCACGCTCTTGCGCGACAAGGACGGCGACGGCGTCGCGGAGGTTCGCGGTGCCTTCATGGAAAACCTCAGCCAGCCGTTCGGCATGGCGCTGGTCGGCGACACCTTCTATGTCGGCAACACCGATGGTGTGATGGCGTTTCCTTACGTCGCCAATGCCGACCGCATCACCGCGCCGGGCAAGCGGCTCACGATGTTCAAGCCGGGCGGCCACTGGACCCGCAGCCTGCTCGCGAGCCCCGACGGCAAAAAACTTTATGCCGGTGTCGGCTCGCTCACCAACATCGCCGAGATGGGCATGGAGGTCGAAGAAGGCCGCGCCGCGGTCTACGAGCTCGACCTCGTCGCCGGCACGCATCGCATTTTCGGCGCGGGCCTGCGCAATCCCGTGGGACTCGCTTGGGAGCCAACGACGGGCGTGCTCTGGACCGTCGTCAACGAGCGCGACGGGCTCGGTGACGAGACGCCGCCGGACTATCTCACTTCGGTGCGCGACGGCGGCTTCTATGGCTGGCCCTATTGCTACTGGGGCAAGACGGTGGACGACCGCGTGCCGCAGGATCCGGCGATGGTCGCCAAGGCGCTTCAACCGGACTACGCGCTCGGCGGCCACACCGCTTCGCTCGGCCTGTGCTGGATGCCCGCAGGGACCCTGCCCGGCTTCCCCGACGGCATGGTGATCGGCCAGCACGGCTCATGGAATCGCAGCAAGCTGTCGGGCTATAAGCTGGTGTTCATTCCGTTCGAGAACGGCAAGCCGTCCGGCCCCGGTCGCGACATCCTGTCGGGCTTCCTGTCCCCGGACGAGAAGGAATCCTACGGCCGCCCGGTCGGCGTCGTGATCGGCCCCGACAAGAAGTCGCTGCTGATGGCCGACGATGTCGGCAACGTGATCTGGCGCGTGACGGGGGCTTAAAACTCAAGTCCCCACACACAACGTGGCGCGCTGCTTGCGCAGCAGCGCGATCACCGACAGTGCGGTGATCAGGCCGGTCTTGGGATTTTCGGACGGGATGTTCTCGATGGACATCGAGAAGCGAGCGGAATCCGCCTCGACCTCGATGCGATGAACGTTGCGCGTCACGGTCGGGTCAGCCCAGATCTGCACCTGCGTGCGGTCGGGCCCGACGCCCGCAAGCGACAGCGCCACCGCGACGTTGAGATTGGCCGGGAAACCCTTTGCGGCCTCGCGCGCGGTGCCTTCGAACAGCTTGAGCGGCTCGCGCAGCTTGTCGATATCGATATTGTTCTCGACGATGAACGGCGCGCCCTTCAAGCCGTCGATCGGCTTGCGCGTCACCATCTTCACCGAATGAATGGTGCCGATTGCGGCAGCGTTGACGGCGTCGAGCCCGATCAGCGCGCCGGTCGGCACGATGATGCGGCCACCATTGGCACGGGCGAGATCGACGAGATCGAAATTGTCGAGCAGCCCGCCGACGCTGACCACGACCGCGGCCTTGCCACGCCTGACCGCAGGCTCGACGATCTCGCGCAGATGCCGGCTCGGCGCACACTCCACCACTATGTCGGCGGCGTTGCCGAGCTGGTCGATCGGCAAGACCCGCGGCGAGCTGCGCAGGCCGCCGAGAAACGCCCGATGCTTGGCGGGATCGCGCATGGCCACCGCCGACAGTGTCAGTCCTTCGATGCCCTGGTCGAGCGCGGTCGCGATCTTGGTGCCGATCGAGCCCAATCCCGCGATGGCAACCCGCAACTCGCTCGACGCTCTCTGTTCAGTCATCGCACTCACCTTTGATCCGAGCTTTGGTCATAGCGCCTCACGCCTCCCGCGCATAGCTGCGCAGACGCGTCTCCAGCACTGCCAGCATGGCGTCGCGGGCCGGATCGCGCGAGCCGCGCAGCCATGCGGCGGCGAGCGGCAGCCGGCCGACCGGGCCGACCTGCTTCGGCCGGAGCGGCACGAAGCGTACGCCGGTCACTGCCATCCGCGCGGTCCAGCGCGGCACGATCGCAACGCCGAGCCGGGTTGCGACCAGGTTGATGATGGTCTGCTTCTCATCGGCGACCTGCACGATGCGCGGTGTTAATCCGGCCTGCTCGAACAGCTTCATCGTAAGGTCATGGCTGTGCGGCCGCGAGCGGCGGTCCGGCACCAGCATCGCCTCGTCGGCGATGTCAGCCAGCCTGATCGACGTCCTCTTGGCCAGCGGATGCCGCTGCGGGAACGCCACGATCGCCGTCTCCTGGAGCAGATCGCGGAATTCCAGCCGCTTGTCCGCATTGTCGGGAGGGCGAACGAAGGCGAGATCGAGGGCGCCGGTCAGGATCTTCGGCAGCAGCCGGACCGTCTTGTCCTCCAGGAGCTGGACCGCGATGTCAGCATGCTTGTCGCGGAAATCGCGCAGCAGCGGCGGCAGCAACCCCGCCGCCGCGCTGTCGATGGCGCCGACCCGGAGCCGCCGCGCGCCTGCGCGTGAGCGGTTGCGCAAATTGCTCTCAACCGCCTCGACCCGGGCGAGGATGGCGCGAGCATCGCGCAGCAGCGTCGTTCCATCCTCGGTGAGTGACACCGCGCGCGTCGTCCGCGCGAACAGCCGCGTGCCCAGATCCTCCTCGAGCAGCCTGATCTGGCGGCCGAGCGCGGAGGGCAGCATCTGGAGCTGCTGCGCCGCGCGGCCGAAATGCAGCTGTTCGGCCGCCGCCACGAAGCATCGCAACTGATGCAATTCCATCCCAAATCCTCTCGTGTCGCGAGATCGTCATGCCCGGGCTTGTCCCGGGCATCCACGTTCTTTGCACCGCGCCGCAAGACGTGGATGGCCGGGACAAGCCCGGCCATGACGGCGAGGAAGCGTCAGCGCGCCTAACGCTCACCTCGCATAGGTTACCTCCCGAGGATTATATCATTTTTTTGTATAAACCAGCGCCAATTGAGTCCGTCTCCGTTCCCCGCCTAGGCTTGCCGCCGGCGTGGACCTTTCGGGTCCGCCACACAACAACAAACCGGAACCTGAGGAGGCCAGGGTGGCGAGCGAGATTCAGACGCGCGTGCTGCGCAAGATCACCTTGCGCATCGTTCCCTTCATCATGTTGCTGTACTTCGTGGCCTTCATCGATCGCGTCAACATCGGCTTCGCGTCGCTGACGATGAACAAGGACATCGGCCTGTCGCCCGCGGTCTATGGCTTCGGTGCCGGCATCTTCTTCTGGGGCTATTTCTTGTTCGAGGTGCCCTCCAACATCATCCTGCACAAGATCGGCGCGCGGATCTGGATCGCACGGGTCATGATCACCTGGGGTCTGGTCTCGGCCGCGATGGCGTTCGTGCAAGGGCCGACCAGCTTCTACGTGCTGCGCTTCCTGCTCGGCGTCGCCGAAGCCGGCTTCTTTCCCGGCATCATCCTCTACCTCTCCTACTGGTTTCCGGCGCGCCAGCGTGCCGCGGTGACGGCACTGTTCATGGCGGCCGCGCCGCTCTCGACCGTGCTGGGCTCGCCGATATCAGGTGCACTGCTGGAGATGGACGGAATGTTCGGCTTCAAGGGCTGGCAATGGCTGTTCGTGCTGGAGGCGCTGCCGGCCGTGCTGCTCGGCTTCGTCGTGCTGGGCTTTTTGACCGACCGTCCGGAGAAGGCGAAATGGCTTGCGGAGGACGAACGGCGCTGGCTGGTCGAGACCATGAACGTGGAGACCACCAGCAAGGCCGCGACCGCGAGCCACAGCATCTGGCGCGGGCTCGCCGATCCCCGCGTGCTGGCGTTGTCGCTGATCTATTTCGGCACTTCGGCCGGCCTCTATACGCTCGGCGTCTGGGCGCCGCAGATCATCAAGCAGTTCGGCCTGTCCTCGCTTCAGGTCGGCTTCCTCAATGCGCTGCCGGCAACGGCCGCCGTCATCGCCATGATCCTGTGGGCGCGGCACTCGGACCGCACCGGCGAGCGCACCTGGCACGTCGTGTGGGCCTGCCTGATCGCCGCCGCGGGCCTCGCCTATGCCGGCCTTGCGACCGGCGTCGTCGCCGTGCTGGTCGCGCTGACGCTGGTCAATATCGGCATCTCCTCGGCAAAACCGCCGCTCTGGAGCATGCCGACGCTGTTCCTGTCCGGACCCGCGGCCGCGGCCGCGGCCGGCATTGCCACCATCAACTCGATCGGCAATCTCGGCGGTTTCGTCGGTCCGGCCATGATCGGCTGGATCAAGGACCAGACCGGCAGTTTTGTCGGCGGGCTCTACTTCGTCGCCGGCCTGCTCGTTCTCTCTGCGGTCCTCACCCTGCTATTGTCGCGCGCACAAACCGCGCCCGTCGAACCCGTCCCACAATCCAACTGATCTCTCAAACGGAGCATTCTCATGCGCACCCATTCGATCGCAGCCATTCCCGCCGACGGGATCGGTCCCGAGGTCATCTCGGCCGGAATCCGCGTGCTGGACGCGCTGGCAAAACGCAGCGGCGACCTCGCCTTCAACGTCAAGACGTTCGACTGGGGCTCGGACTATTACAAGAAGCACGGCGTGATGATGCCGGCCGATGGGCTCACCGAGCTGAAGAAATTCGACGCGATCTATTTCGGCGCGGTCGGTGCGCCCGACGTGCCCGACCACATCACGCTGTGGGGACTGCGCCTGCCGATCTGCCAGGGCTTCGACCAATACGCCAACGTGCGGCCGACCAAAATTTTGCCGGGCGTCGCCTCGCCGCTGCGCAATGTCGGCGTCGGCGATCTCGACTGGGTGATCGTGCGCGAGAATTCGGAAGGCGAATATGCCGGCATGGGCGGCCGCGCCCACAAGGGCCTGCCGGAAGAAGTCGGCACCGAAGTCGCGGTCTTCACCCGCGTCGGCGTCACCCGCATCATGCGATATGCGTTCCAGCTCGCGCAGTCGCGTCCGCGCAAGCTGCTCACGGTCGTGACCAAGTCGAACGCGCAGCGCTATGGCATGGTGATGTGGGACGAGATCGCGGCCGAGGTCGCCGCTGATTTTCCCGACGTCAGCTGGGATAAGATGCTGGTCGACGCCATGACGGTGCGCATGACGCTGCATCCGAAGAGCCTCGACACGATCGTGGCGACCAATCTCCATGCCGACATCCTCTCCGATCTCGCCGGCGCGCTGGCCGGGAGCCTCGGCGTCGCGCCGACCGGCAACATCGATCCGCAGCGCCGCTTCCCATCGATGTTCGAGCCGATCCACGGCTCGGCCTTCGACATCACCGGCAAAGGCATCGCCAACCCGGTCGCGACGTTCTGGACCGGCGCGCAGATGCTCGAGCATCTCGGCGAGAAGGACGCGGCCTCGAGACTGATGGCCGCCGTCGAGCGCGTCTGCGCCGCCGGTGTGCTGACGCCCGATGTCGGCGGCAAGGCGACGACGAAGGAAGTGACGGATGCCGTGATCGACGCGATTCACGGGTCGAACGTGTGAGGTCGTTGCCGCTATTAAGACTAGTCTTGCCGCTGGTTCCCTGCACCTCTCCCGCTTGCGGGAGAGGTCGCGCCGAAGGCGCGGGTGAGGGCTCTCTCCTCTCTGGAGGTTCTCGCTTGTGGAGACACCCTCTCCCCAACCCTCCCCCGCAAGCGGGGGAGGGAGCGCACCGCCTTCGTGACTACGATTAGAAGCCCTACCTCCGCCCGGCCGGCGGCGGCATCGCCATCGCTGCGGCCGGCTCCGGTGGTGTCAGATGACGCGGGACGATGATGGTCTGGCCGGGCGTGAGCTGCGCGTCCTCTGCAAGCGAATTGCTCTGCGCGAGCGACCACAGCGGCACACGGTTGGCGGCGGCGATGCTCTCCATGGTGTCGCCGCGACGAACCGGCAGCCGAACGCCGCTGTCCCATAATTCGACCAGCGTATCGGCGGGCACGAGATAGCGCAGCGGCACGGCATCGGCCTGGGTCTGCGGTGGGATGCGCGGCAACTTCGTGACCATCTCGACGATCTGGCGATGGATGTCGTCGGACTTCTCGATGTTGATGTGCGAGACGCGCGCGTTTTCCTTCAGATCATAGCTGGCATAATGGCCGCGAAAACCGGGCACGGCCACGACGTCGCCGCCGCCGAGCACGCTGTCGGACAGGAAGATGTTGATGAAACGCTCGACATTGAGCGGCACGTCGCCGGTCGCATGCGCGGGATCGATGGCGATGACGAGGCTGATCGGGATGTTCTCCTTGGCCGCCATCTCGGAGATGACGATCGAGCACAGCCCGCCCATGGAGTGCCCGATCAGCACGATCGGCGCCGCCTTCTCCTTGTAGCTGGCGATGACGCGGTTGCCGATCAGCCGGCACAGCGTGAATTCGTAGACGTCGGCGGAGAAGCCGGCCTGCGTCAGCTTCTCGCCGAGCCGATCCATGCCGGTCGAGAAGATCGGGCCCATGGCGCCGCGGAACAGATAAACCTTCGGCGGCGGCAATGGCTCGAACGGCGGTGGCGGCGGCGCGGCGGGGACGGCCGCAGTGGTCTTGGACTTGGCCGGTGAGGCCGCGGCCATGCCGCTGCTCAAGGCGAGCAGCGCAACCGCTGCCAGCACGACTAGTCGCCTCACATGAATCATCCGTCCAGCAGTCCCGCCACGGGGAGGCAGTGGCCTCCCCCGCGGGCTTAGTGACCACCGATTGGGTGGATTTTGGGGCACGGAACCGGCTGCGGCCCTTCGGAAACCCATCGAGCTGCCGCGCCTCGGCGGGAGATGACAGCTTTGCGACGATCGGCCTCAGATCGTCCCAGAAGGGCTAGAGCGGCAGAATCCGGTTCAAGAGGTCGAGCAGCGTACGCTGCTCGGCCTCGCTGAGCGGCGCCAGCATCCTTTCATTGTAGGGCTGCGTCAGCCTTGCCCCCTCGGCAATGAGCTTTGCGCCCTTTGGCGTGAGCATCAGTTCGACGGCACGGCGATCGGACTTCGAGCGGTTGCGCTTGATGAAGCCGGATGATTCGAGCTCGTTCAGGATCTTGATCAGGTTCGGCAGGCGCAGGCGGAGCAGGCTGGCAAGGCTGCTGGGGGGAACGCCCGGATTGTCGCGAATGACGGCGAAGATCGCATAGGTCGCGGGCGTCAGGCCCAATGCGGCGAACTCCTCGTAGAAGCCTTCGAAGAACTTCAGCTGCGCAAGCCGCAGCATGAAGCCGGGCGTCCGCTGAAGCGCGCGCAAATCGAGCGATGTCTCCGATTGCTGAGCGGACTTCGCTCCGGGTCGTAACGCTTTCGAGCTCATGATCCTCAATCCGCGGCGGCGGCCATAAGTCGGCCGAATTGACACTCTCAAAAATAGCTATAAAATATAACTATTATTCAGCGGCACCAAGACCGCATATGGGAGGGAGACAATGAACAGCAAATTCCTGCATAAATTATGCATGTTGGCCGCGATGCTGACGGCCGCACCGGCATTCGCCCAGGATGTCGTCAAGATCGGCATCCTGAACGACCAATCGGGTCCGTTCGCGAGCTATCAGGGCATCGGCTCGGTCATCGCCGCCAAGATGGCGGTCGAGGACTATGGCGGAAAGGCCGGCGGCAAGCCGGTCGAGGTCGTCGCGGCCGACCATCAGAACAAGACCGACATCGGCATTGGTATCGCCAGGCGCTGGTACGAGAACGACGGCGTCGACGCGATCTTCGACATTCCGAACTCGTCGATCGCGCTCGCTGTCGCCGGCATGAGTGCCGAGAAGAACAAGGTCTTCGTCGGATCGGGCGCCGGAACGGTGCTCCTGACCGGCGAGAAATGCACACCGAACACCGTGCACTGGACCTACGACACCTATGCCTATGGTCGCGGCCTCGGCAAGGCGATCGTGCAGCAGGGCGGCAAGAAATGGTTCTTCATCACCGCCGACTATGCCTTCGGCCATGATCTGGAGAAGCAGGCGGCGGAGGCCGTGAAAGCGTCCGGCGGCGAGGTGCTCGGCAGCGTGCGGCATCCACTGGGAACGGCCGACTACGCCTCCTTCCTGCTCCAGGCCCAGGCGTCGGGCGCGAACGTCATCGGCTTTGCCAATGCCGGGGACGACACCATCACATCGATGAAGCAGGCCGCCGAATTCGGGCTGACCAAGGACCACAAGCTGGCCGGACTGATCCTCGGCATGAACGGCCTGCCCGCACTCGGACTGAAATTTGCGCAGGGCGCGCAGATCATGAACCCGTTCTACTGGGATCTGAACGACGGCACGCGTGCTTTCGCAAAACGTTTCGCCGAACGCATTCCCTCGAAGGCCTATCCGAACGACATGCAGGCCGGCGTCTATGCCTCGGCCATTCACTATCTCAAGGCGGTCGACAAGGCCGGCGGCGCCAAGGACGGCAAGGCGGTGGTAGCGGCGATGAAGCAGATGCCGACCGACGATCCGCTGTTCGGCAAGGGCTACATCCGCAAGGACGGACGCAAGATCCATCCGCTCTACCTCTTGCAGGTCAAGGCTCCCGACGAGTCGACCTCCGCCTGGGATCTGCTGAAGGTGGTCGCCACGGTCAGGGGCGAGGACGCGTTTCGGTCCGAGAGCGAAGGCCAGTGCCCGCTGACGAAACAATAGCCGTTGGGAGCTGACCATGAGCGGCATTGCATCGAGTCCGGTTGACCCGTTTGCACCTGACTTCCTGATCGACCCCTATCCTGCCTATGAGGCGTTGCGCGCGCTCGGGCCTGCGTTCGCGCTGGAGCGCTACGGCGTGTGGGCCATGGCAGGCTATGCCGAGGTCGAACCGGCCCTGAAGGACTGGAAGACGTTCATCAGTGGCGAGGGCGTCGGGCTCCACGGCATGAACCCGGCACTGCCAAAGCCGCTGACGCTCCAGATCGATCCGCCCGACCACGACAAAGGCCGGCGGGTTCTCGGCCGCACCCTGTCTCCCGGCGTCGCAAGGAAGCTGCGCGAGACGTTTCAGCGGGAAGCGGAGAAGAAGGTGTCGGAGCTGATCGACAGAGGCTCATTCGATGCCGTAACCGATCTCGCCGAAGCCTATCCCATGAAGGTGTTTCCGGATGCGATCGGCATCCGGCCGGACGGCCGTGAGAAGCTGCTGGCCTGGAGCACGTTCGTGTTCGACAGCTTTGGCCCTGACAACGAGATGCTGGCCGCATCGCGCAAGGCAGGTCTCGCGGCCCAGAGCTGGATCATGGAATGTTGCGCGCGAGATGCATTGCAGCCCGACGGGCTCGGCATGATGATCTACCAGGCGGCCGACGAGGGTGAGATCACCGAGCATGAGGCAACGCATCTGGTGCGGCCGTTCCTCACTGCCGGGATCGACACCACCGTCAACGGTATCGGCAACACCCTGCTCGCGCTCGCCACCCATCCGGATGAATATCGCAAGCTCCACCACAGACCGGAGCTGGCGCGCAATGCTTTCGAGGAAGGCCTGCGTTATGATTCACCGGTGCAGACGTTCTTTCGCACCACCTCGCGCGACGTCGAGATCGGCGGCGGCGTGATCCCGGCGCATCGCAAGGTGCTGCTGTTCATGGCCTCCGCCAACCGCGATCCCGCGCGCTGGGACAGATCTGATAGGTTCGACGTGGAACGGGTCGCGACCGGCCATGTCGGCTTCGGTGCCGGCATTCACGCCTGCGTCGGCCAGATGATCGCGCGTCTGGAAGGTGAGCTGATCTTCAGCGAGCTCGCAAGGCGCGTGAAGACCATCGAGCTCACGGCTGAGCCGAAGCGCAGGCTCAACAATTCCCTGCGCGGCCTTGCGAGCATGCCGGTTCGCGTCGCAGCGGCCTGACTGCGTCGCATGTAGCGCCGCGGTCGATCACTGCCGGCTCTTGAGCCGGCTGCGGTGTGCGGCCTGCTTGGCCCGGTTGCCGCAGATCGCCATTGTGCACCATCGCCGCGCGCGCCTCCGGGTATGGTCGGCGAACAGCATCGTGCAGTTATGACCCTCGCATGCCTTCACGTCGGAAAAATCCTCCTCGCAGACGAATTTCGCCAAGGCTTCCCCGATCGGCAGCAGCAGGGATTCGGGTGATCGCCAGCGCCGCATCCTGAGCAGCGCAAGACCGTCACCCTGCTCACCGTTGCGCGGCACGATCTGCCTGAACGCCTCATCGCGCTCCAGGACGCCGTTCAGCGGGCCAAGCTCATGCAACGCCTTCGCAGTGAGCGGCCGGCCGGCATGCGCCTGAACGAAACCGCGAAACCACTCGCGCAAGGCACAGGCCTGACCGGCGACCTTGTCGAGCTCGCCCGGCATCGCGCGCGCCTTCAGCGCACCCAGCTCATCCGCCGGCACCAGCTTCGCCTGTGCCAGCCAGTCGACCAGACCCTCGCCATCGTCGAGCCAATCGACCGGCGTATCGACCGGTGTCGCCACCGAGTTGAGGAAATCAAGGCCGAGCGAGTCGGCGATGAACATGGCGGGCGGTCTGTCCATGAGCGGTCCCTGTCCGGTCCGAAACCTGGGCTCTAGGTAACCTCTAAAAAGGCTATTGACAAGTTACGTCACAGATTAATAACCTCTAAAAATCGCTTTAGCTGGTTACGACCAGTAATGGAGACCGGCCATGACCCCGACCACCTACCGCACCGCAGACGTCGACGGCTTCAAGGTGTTCTATCGCGAGGCCGGCCCCGCCGGCGCGCCGAAGCTCCTCCTGCTGCACGGCTTCCCGAGCGCGGGACACATGTTCCGCGACCTCATCCCGCAGCTTGCAGACCGGTTTCACATCGTGGCGCCGGACCTTCCCGGTTTCGGCCAGTCCGACATGCCCGCACGCGACACCTTCCGCTACACCTTCGACAACGTCGCGCGCGTGATCGAGCGCTTCACCGAAGTGATCGGTTTCGATCGTTTCGCAATCTATGTGTTCGACTATGGCGCGCCGACGGGCTTTCGGCTGGCGCTCAGCCATCCCGAGCGGATCACGGCCATCATCTCGCAGAACGGCAATGCCTATGAGGAGGGCCTCAGCGAAGGCTGGACTCCGATCAAGGCCTATTGGCAAGACCCTTCACCGGCCAATCGCGAGGCGCTGCGCACCTTGCTCACGCCGGAGGCCACGCGCTGGCAGTACACGCATGGCGTTCCCGATCCGGCCGTGGTGTCGCCGGACGGCCAGAACCTCGACAATTTCTATCTCGCGCGCCCCGGCGCCGACGACGTGCAGCTCGATCTGTTCGGCGACTACAAGAGCAACGTCGCGCTCTATCCGTCATTCCAAAGCTATTTCCGCACTCACAAGCCGCCGTTCCTGGCGGCCTGGGGCAAGAACGATCCGTTCTTCATCCCGCCCGGCGCCGAGGCATTCAAGCGCGACAACCCCAATGCGGCGGTGCAATTCTTCGACACCGGCCATTTTGCGCTGGAAACGCATGCGAAGGAGATCGCGCAAAGCATTCGCGCGTTCTTGAAATAACGGAAGCTGTCGCCATGGCCCATGCGAGACGATCTCCGGAACGGCTCAGCGCATTTTCGGACGGCGTGTTCGCGGTCCTGATTACGGTGCTCGTGCTGGAGCTTCGTCCGCCGGAAATCCCGACCTTTGCGGCGTTGCTGGCGCTGTGGCCGACGTGGCTCTCTTATGCCGTCAGTTACGTCTTCATCGCGATCGTCTGGGCCAACCATCACCATCTGATGCGCTATGCGAGCGAAGCGACGCCGCGACTGATGTGGTTCAACTTCGCGCATCTGTTCTCGGTGTCGCTGCTGCCGCTCTCCACCGCCTGGATGGCGGTGAGCGAGCTCGCACCGCAGCCGGTCGCGTTCTATGCCGCGGTGTTCTTCCTGGTGAACGCGACCTATGTCGCACTAATCTGGGATCTCGTCGGAGGAGCGCCGGATAGCGAGGTCGCGCCGCGGGAGCGCAAGATCATGCGCGTCCGCTCGATCGTGACCCTCGGCGTCTTCGCGCTCGCGGCCGCGGTCGCCCTGCGCTTCCCCGTCGCCGGGCTTGCGATGTGTTGCTGCTGCCTGATCGTCTATTTGAGACCGGAGGCGCCGGGTGCCGAGGACGGCACGCCGGACAAGTCCCAGTGAGCCAGCACCGTGGCAGAAATCGCTAATTCCGCGCCGGAGCCGCTGCGGCCGCCGAGCGCGCCCGCCCGGGTGTGCCGGGTTGGGCGACTGGAGCTGCCGGGGCGCGCGAGCGCATGATCGCGGCGTCGATCTCGGCAATGACGCGGCGCTGGATCGCCTCGTTCTTGTCGATCGAGATATGGCCGACGCCGGTGCCGCGCACGTCGACATTGTCGAGCTTGCCGCGCAGGCCAGCGGCAGCCCGCACCGGCTCGCCGGGACCATCACCGATATAGATGTTGATGTAACGCTCGGCGCCGGTCGACAGCTTGGTCTTGAACACGGAGTCGAGGCCGATCGCGAGCTTCACGGGAACGCCGAGCTGGTTGAGCTTGGCGATCATGTCCGGCAGCGCGGTCGCGCCGGAGGAATGGCCGACCAGGATGATGGTCTTGAGGCGGCCGGCCTTGTAGGCGGTCGCGGCTTCATCGGCGAGCGAGGACCAGGAGACGAAGTTGGCGACGGTCACCGGGATGCCCTGCGCCTGGAGCCGGGCGCCGATCGTGTCGAGCCCAAGCGAGAAGATGTTGAGCACGCCCCGGAGCAGGTAGACATGCGTGGTTGCTGTCGCGACCTGGCTCGGCGCGGCCTTGGCGCCGGTCGGGCTGATGGCAACAACTGACAGCAGAAGCAGGGCCATCGCCCACACACGGAGGTCGGACAACTGGTTGGCGCCAGCGGTGTGACGGCCGTTCGGTCTCATCGGTGTTTTCCTTGGGGACAATACGCTTCGCGATTGGCCGGAATCGTAGCCACGGCCTGCTCGCAGACGCAACAAAGAGCCGCGTGAGCGACAATCTTAGCCGCATGCCGTGACCATCGCGCAACACTTGCCTGAAACCTGCCACCGAATGGCCGGTTTTGAGATCATTTTTCTCCGGGGAATTGCGGCCCGGTAAGGGCGTTCCTATCTCAGGGCTCCGCTGACCCGCCCTTCCCGGCGGGTTCCAGCCTCCCTCCCTCAGCCTTTGCTCTTAGCCTTGCGGCCATCATGTCCTCCATCATTTCCGTCGCCAATCTGTCGAAGACCTATGGGTCCGGCTTCAAGGCGCTCAAGAACGTCAATCTCGACATCAAGCGCGGCGAGATTTTTGCACTGCTCGGGCCGAACGGCGCGGGCAAGACCACACTGATCTCCATCATCTGCGGCATCGCCAACCCGAGCGAGGGCCGCGTCCTCGTCGGCGGCGAGGACATCCAGACCTCCTACCGCAAGGCGCGCTCTCTGATCGGCCTCGTGCCGCAGGAGCTGCACACCGACGCCTTCGAGAGCGTGTGGGCGACAGTGAGCTTCTCCCGCGGCCTGTTCGGCAAGCCAAAAGATCCTGATCATATCGAGAAGGTCCTGAAGGACCTCTCGCTCTGGGACAAGAAGGACAACAAGATCATCACGCTGTCCGGCGGCATGAAGCGCCGCGTGATGATCGCAAAAGCACTATCGCACGAACCGCAGATCCTGTTCCTGGACGAGCCGACCGCCGGGGTCGACGTCGAGCTGCGCAAGGGCATGTGGGAGGTGGTGCGCACCCTCCAGCAGTCCGGCGTCACCATCATCCTCACCACGCATTACATCGAGGAAGCCGAGGAGATGGCCGATCGCATCGGCGTCATCAACAAGGGCGAGATCGTTCTGGTCGAGGACAAGACGACCTTGATGCAGAAACTCGGTAAGAAGCGGCTGACGCTGCATTTGCAAGGCCAGCTCGATGCGCTGCCGGACAGCCTGAAGCACTATAAGCTCGACCTCTGCGACAGCGGCGCGACGCTGGTCTACGATTACGACACCAAGGGCGAGCGCACCGGCATCACCAGCCTGCTCGGCGACCTCCGCACCGCCGGCATCCGCTTCAACGATCTCGACACGACGCAATCGTCGCTCGAGGACATCTTCGTCGACCTCGTGAGGACGTTATGAATCACCGCGCCATCCGCGCCATCTATCTGTTCGAAATGGCGCGCACCTGGCGCACGCTGCTGCAAAGCATCGTCTCGCCTGTGGTCTCGACCTCACTCTATTTCGTGGTGTTCGGCGCCGCGATCGGCTCGCGCATCAGCCAGGTCGAGGGCGTCAGCTACGGCACCTTCATCGTGCCGGGCCTGATCATGCTCTCGGTGCTGACGCAGAGCATCGCGAATGCCTCGTTCGGCATCTACTTCCCGAAATTCACCGGCACGATCTACGAGATCCTGTCGGCGCCGATCTCCTATTTCGAGATCGTGCTCGGCTATGTCGGCGCGGCCGCGACCAAGTCGATCATCCTCGGCCTGATCATCCTCGCCACCGCCGGGCTGTTCGTGCCGCTGCACATCCATCATCCGGTCTGGATGCTGGCCTTCCTGGTGTTGACGGCGGTGACCTTCAGCCTGTTCGGCTTCATCATCGGCATCTGGGCCGACGGCTTCGAGAAGCTGCAGATGATCCCGATGCTGGTGGTGACGCCGCTGACCTTCCTCGGCGGCAGCTTCTATTCCATCGACATGCTGCCGGCCGGCTGGCGCACGGTGGCGCTGCTCAACCCGGTCGTCTATCTGATCTCGGGCTTCCGCTGGAGCTTCTATGAGATCGCGGATGTCAGCGTGTCCGTCAGCATCGGCATGACGCTGGCGTTCCTGGTGGCCTGCCTGGTCGTGATCTGGTGGATTTTCCGCACGGGGTATCGGCTGAAGAATTGACGGAGATACGTAGCCCGGATGGAGCGTCCGCGTAATCCGGGACCGTCGTAGCCTCATGCGACAGCAGCCCCGGATTGCGCTGCGCTCCATCCGGGCTACGACGACATCACCGATAGCAATGGAAGCGGTGGTAACCGTCATAGTACCCATGGCAGCGGTGGCGGTAGTGACGGTGGGGAATGCCGAGCACGCCCTCGACCGCGCCAACGGCGCCGCCGACACCGGCACCAACGACACCGCCGACCGCGCCGCCGACGGGGCCGGCAATCCGGTTACCTTCATAAGAGCCTTCCTGGGCGCCGCGCACGATGCCCTGGGCGTGGCCGGCTTGCGGTAGCGACAACAGCGCGAGCAGTATGGCGGCGGCTGCGAACAGCAGGCGGACGGGTCGAGCGGCCGGCAATTGCGCGGCGGCGATACGGGCTTTGTTCATCTTCAGTCCCAACGGATGAATGGCAGCGAGCGCTGCCCTGTGAAGGATGGCCGTGATCAACGCACCGAGCGCCGGAATGGTTGCGCCTTTGTGACGAATTGTCGGCGTTGTGAACGCAAATCCGGCTCGCGAAAATGTCAGCGCCGCCGCGAGCCACGCGGCACAAAGCGGCCTTGCTTACGCCCTGCATCGCGTTAACGATGGACGGCTAGGCCGCTGGAACGAAAGCCGGACTGCAGGCATAGTGCACGACGGGGGACGGAGAGCCGCGGCGCCTAGCATGAACAGGCCGGAGGCCAGAAGTCCGATGCGTTCGTTTTTGATTGCTTTCACCTCCCTGATGTTTTTGAGCGCGGGCGCCGCCCAGGCCAAGGTCGAGATCACCATCGACAAGGACAATCAGCAGATGACCGTCGCGGTCGATGGGATCGCGCGCTATCACTGGCCGGTGTCGACCGGCATCCCCTCCCGCGAGACGCCGAACGGCGCGTTCCGCGCCTTCCGCATGGAAGAGGATCACTACTCCAAGGAATTCGACGACGCGCCGATGCCGCACGCGATCTTCTTCACCAAGATCGGGCATGCCATCCACGGCACCGACTCGGTCGGCCGGCTCGGCTCGCCGGCCTCGCATGGCTGCGTGCGGCTGTCGCGCCAGAATGCCTCGACGCTCTATGCGCTGGTGCAGCAGCAGGGCGTGCTCAACACCACCGTGACGCTGACCGGCTCGGCGCAGGTGGCGCTGGCGCGCAATCCCCGCGGCCGCAACGCCAATGCAGTTGCCCGCGCGCCGCAGCCGGCCGAAGAACAGTATAGCGCCGCCGGCGATCCCGTGAACCTGACGCCGCCGGCGCAGCCCGCCCGCCGCTACATGCCGCAGGACGACAATTACATCTATCCGGCTGACGGCAGCGACACCGGCGCGCGCTATCCGGCGCCGCGCTCGGCCAGCCGCCCGCTCTATGACGCTCAGGTCTATCAGCAGCAGCAGCCGCGCCCCTATTACGACCAGGGCTATGGCCAGCAGGGCTCCTACTATCAGCCACAGCCCCGGCAGGTTTATCAGCCGCGCGGCTATTACTACCAGAACTGAGGCAGCCGTCTTCGTCACCGCCTTCGGCGGTCGGCACGAACAATAGATTGCTATTCGAGGCACCATGCCAACACGTGCCACGACCGCACTAGCTGTGCTCTGGGTTTTGATGGCGGGAGAGGCCATGGCATCGGATTTGGCCTTCGATCTCGAGGCGCATCGCGGCGGGCGCGCGCTGCTGCCGGAAAACACCCTGCCGGCCTTTGCCAACGCGCTGTCGATGGGCGTGGACACGCTGGAGCTCGACGTCGGCGTGACCGCGGACGGCGAGGTCGTCGTTTCGCATGAGCGCGGGCTCAATCCGGATCTCGCGCGCGGCCCCGACGGGGCCTACATCACTGCGCCCGGCACCCCGTTCGTGAAACTGCGGCTCAACGAGGTCAGGACCTATGACGTCGGCCGGATCCGGCCCGATAGCGCCTACGCGAGACAATTTCCTGACCAGCGCGCGATGCCGGGGACCCGCATTCCCACCTTGAGTGAGCTGTTCGCACTGGTGCGCAAATCCGGCAACACCCGCGTGCGCTTCAACATCGAGACCAAGATCGATCCGAACCATCCGGACCAATCTCTCGACCCGCAGGCTTTCGTCACCAGACTGCTCAGCCTGATCGAGGCCGAAAAATTTTCCGACCGCGTCATGATCCAGTCGTTCGACTGGAGGACGTTGCAGCTCGTGCAACAGCAAGCACCGAAGATACCGACGGTGTACCTCACGCTCCAGCGCGGCTCAGGCCAGACGGTGGCGCTCGACAAAGCCACCAACTGGACGGCGGGCTTCAATCCGGCCGATCATGGCGGCTCGCTGCCGCGGACGATCAAGGCCGCAGGCGGCGCAGTCTGGTCGCCTTATTTTGGCGATGTGACCGCGGCGCTCATCTCGGAGGCCCGCGGAGTTGGACTGCGCGTCGTGGTGTGGACGGTCAACAAGCCCGACGACATGGCGCACATGATCGAGCTTGGCGTCGATGGCATCATCTCCGATAGGCCGGACCTGTTGCGGCAGATCGCCGCCGAGAAAGGAATTGTACTGCCGGCGGGCACGCCGGTGGAGCCTTAGAACCGACCCGCCTTGTAGCCCGGATGGAGCGAAGCGCAATCCGGGAGCAGCGCCCGTCACGCCGAAGCGGCCCCGGATTGCGCTTCGCTCCATCCGGGCTACGAAAAGGTCCCTACTCTCCATCCCTTAAGCGCCGATACAGCGCGCCCAGAATATTGGAATAGTCGTCGCTCCAGACCCGCACCCTGTCGTCAGCTTCGGTCTGCTCCCATGACTTCGAGGAGGCGAGCTTGCCGATGTCGGCCTCCTCCCGCGCGGAGATGACGACGTCGGTCGAGAAGATGTAATCGGAATCGCGCCCGGAATCCTCGTTGAAGACCCAGCTCGTGAGATCGTTGGCATCCGCAATGCCGACCACGACGGTCTCCAGATCGAGATGCCGGTTGGAGACGTGCATCACCACGGCGCCGTGCGGGGCGAGCTTGTCCTTGTAGATCTTCATCGCCTCCTTGGTCGCAAGATGAATCGGGATCGCATCGGACGAATAGGCATCGACGATGATGAGGTCGTAGGCACCGTCGGGCTCCTTCGCGAAGGTGAGCCGCGCATCGCCGATCACCGGCTTCAGATCCGGCAGGCAGTTCGAGATGTAGCGGAAATTTTTGGGGTTGCGCGCCGCATCGACCATGGACTGGTCGATCTCGAAGAATTTCCAACTCTCTCCTCGTTCTGCAGCACAGGCAAGCGTGCCCGAGCCGACGCCGATCGCGGCGACCTTCAGCGGCGCGCCCTTACGCTCGCGGATCGCGCTCACGGCCTGACCGATGCCGCCGTCCTTGTGATAGTAGGTGATAGGCTCGGGCCGGCCGGCGACCGGCGTGCCGTCATTGTTGCGGAAGCGCTCCGCGCCGTGGATCGTGGTGCCGTGCATCAGTACGTGGAAATAGCCGCCGGGCGTCTCCACGATCTTGTGCACCCCGAAGAAGCTTCGTACCGTGGTGACGCGCCCCTCGTCCGCGGGATAAACCCGGATCAACGCCAGCGCGAGTACAACGGTCGCAAAAATCTTCCAGCGGTCGGCATTGAACGTCAACGCCAGCAGCGCGGCGAGCACGCCGACGGCGCCGGCCACCCAGACGCGGTGGTCCTCGAACCAGATCGAGAGCCCGCCTGTCGCATAGGACGGCACAACGAGCGCCGCCGCGAGCGCGGCGAGCGCCAGCCAATACCATCGAACGAGGCCGGCGAGGCGCTCGTTAGCAGGCGGTCGGCACAGCGCGGCGAGCGCAATCAGGATCGGATATTCGGCGATCCACGAGAAGGTGAACGGTGCGACGAGCCCTGCGAACAGGCCGCCAACCATGCCGCCGAACGACAGCGCGACATAAAAGCCGGTGAGATGTTTGGCCGCCGGCCGCGTCCGCGCCAGCTCGCCATGGCAGGCCATGGCGATGACGAAGAAACACAATTGATGACCGCCGAGTGTGAGCAGCAGATTCTGCTCCCCGCCGAAAGCCAGCAGGACAACCACGCCTGCGATCGCAACCGGCTGCAGCATCAGCATCCATTTGTGCGGCAGCAGCGGACGCGACTGGAACACGACGACCCAGGTGAGCAGATACAGCGACAGCGGCAGCACCCACAAAAGCGGCGCCGCCGCGACGTCGGTGGAGATGTGCGCGGTCACCGCGATGAGCAGGCCCGACGGCACCGCGGCCAGGAAGATCCAGCGCAGCCGCGTCACCAGACCAGGCGCGGGCGCATTCACCTCCTCCGTTCGCGCATCCGCCACCGTCAGCTGCGGCGAGCGCAACAGCAGCATGCCGCAGCCAGCGATGAGCAGGATCAAGAGGCCATAGCCGGCGGTCCAGAACCGGTTCTGCGCGTGCAGCGTGAACATCGGCTCCAGCAGGAACGGATAGGACAGCAGCGCGAGGAAGCTGCCGATGTTGGAGGAGGCATAAAGGAAATAGGGATCGTGCCCGGCGGGATGGCCGGTGCGGACGAACCAGGCTTGCAACAGCGGATTGTTGGCGGCGAGCGCGAAGAACGGCAATCCGATCGAGACCACGAACAGGCCGAGCAGCCAGACCGCATAGCCCGAAGCGGGCGGCTCGCCGTAGGCGGAGGCGATTCCGAGCGGCAGCGTCGCGAAGGCCGCGATCAGCAGCACCAGATGCACTGCGACCGGAACGATGCGGTTTTTGACCTGCATCAACAGATGCGCATAGGCGTAACCCGCCAGCAGCAGCGACTGGAAGAACACCATCGCCACCGACCACACCGCCGGCGAGCCGCCAAGCCGCGGCAGCACCATCTTGGTGAACAGCGGCTGCACGGAGAACAGCAAGAGCGCGCTGACGAAGATCGCGGCGGTGTAGACCGTCAGCAGCAGCCGGTTGCGCGAGGCAGACCACTGCTCCGTGGCGGCGGGTTGCACGATCGAATCCATGGGAGCTCCGGCAAAAGCGTTTTCCAGCGAAGTGGGCACCGGTTCGGTTCGCGCGAGAAAACGCGTCGGACAATGCCCCCGGCGGGCGCCGGACGGGAGCAATGGAGCACAAGGCGCCTGAACCGGCAATAAAGCGTCGCGTGATGCGAGGAATGCTTGATATAGAGATGTCATTCCGGGGCGCCTCGACGAGGCGAACTGGGGTGCGCCACGGCGCACCTGAGAATCTCGAGATTTCGGGTCTGGTCCTTCGGACCATCCCGGAATGACAATGGAACAAATTTGAACCCTTCATGAGCGAAACCGACGTCGTCATCATCGGCGCTGGCCATAACGGCCTCACCTGCGCAGCCTATCTCGCGATGGCGGGCCTGCGCGTGCGCGTGGTCGAGCGCCGCAAGGTGGTCGGCGGGGCGGCGGTCACAGAGGAGTTTCACCCCGGATTCCGGAATTCGGTCGCGGCCTACACCGTGAGCCTGCTCAATCCGCAGGTGATCCGCGACTTGAATCTTGCGGAACAAGGCCTGCGCATCGTCGAACGGCGCGCGCAGAATTTTCTGCCGGCGCCCGACGGCAGCTATCTCCTCACCGGCGAGGGGCGGACGAAAGATTCCGTCGCGCGGCTGAGCGCGCATGACGCCGATGCGCTCGACGGTTTCACGCGCGAGCTGGAAGAGATCGCCGACGTGCTCAGGCAATTCGTGCTGCGCGCGCCGCCGAACCTGGTTGACGGCTTTGGCACGCGCGCGATCCGTGAGGCCATGAATGCGTTAAAGACGGCCAACATCCTGCGCGATCTCACGCTGGAGCAGAGCCGCAGCCTGCTCGACCTCTTCACCCGCTCCGCCGGCGAGATGCTGGACGAGCGTTTCGAGCACGACCTCGTAAAAGCGCTGTTCGGCTTCGATGCCATCGTCGGCAACTATGCCAGCCCCTACGCGGCGGGTTCGGCCTATGTGATGCTGCATCACGCCTTCGGCGAGGTGAACGGCAAGAAGGGCGTCTGGGGCCACGCCATCGGCGGCATGGGTGCGATCACGCAGGCCATGGCGCGCACCGCGCAGCACCGCGGCGTCGTGATCGACACCGACGCGGGCGTGCGCGAGATCATCGTCGAGCGCGACCGCGCAGTCGGCGTCGTGCTGGAGAACGGCACGGCCATCCGCGCCAAATACGTCGCGGCCAACGTCAATCCGAAGCTGCTCTATACGCGGCTGATCGCGGCCGACGCCCTGCCCCACGAGTTCCTCGCGCGCATCCGGCACTGGAAGAACGGCTCCGGCACCTTCCGCATGAACGTGGCGCTGGACCGCCTGCCCTCCTTCACGGCGCTGCCCGGTGACGGCGATCATCTCACCTCGGGCATCATCCTGGCACCGAGCCTCGGCTACATGGACCGCGCGTATCTCGATGCGCGCGCGCAGGGCTGGAGCCGAGAGCCCGTCGTCGAAATGCTGATCCCCTCGACGCTCGACGACACGCTGGCGCCCGAAGGCAAACACGTCGCGAGCTTGTTCTGCCAGCATGTCGCACCAGAGCTTCCCGATGGAAAGTCGTGGGACGACCATCGCGAGGAGGTCGCCGATCTCATGATCGCGACGGCGGACAAATATGCCCCGGGCTTTGCGGCAAGCGTGCTCGGCCGCCAGATCCTCTCGCCGCTGGATCTCGAACGGCAGTTCGGCCTTTTGGGTGGAGACATCTTCCACGGCGCGCTGACGTTGAACCAGCTGTTCTCGGCGCGGCCGATGCTCGGCCATGCCGACTATCGCGGCCCGCTGAAGGGCCTCTACCATTGCGGCTCCGGCGCCCATCCCGGCGGCGGCGTCACCGGTGCTCCGGGCCACAACGCCGCACAGGCGATTCTGAGGGATCACCGGTCGCTGCTCGGAAGCCGTGGGTAGGTCTGTGGATGAGCTGTGGACAGGCTGTCGCGAGATATGTGGTCAGGAAGAGGATGCTCACGGACGGGCGAGCGGGACAGGCCTGGGGAAAAGCAGTGGAGAACCAAGGGGCAATTGCGGGAAGAGTCCGTGGATAGCCGCCGTACAAGCTGCGGATAAGCTGTGGAGACCGCTTGAGAACCACGCCTAGCAAAAACGATCTCGCCCGCCAGGAGGCAATCCCCCTCGCGGGCGGTGGGTCAAAAACAGCTTATGAAGAAAAGTGGCCCCGGCTGGGAGATGGGAGGCGGAAATTACTTCAAAGAGATGCTAATCGAACCGAACTTCTCGTTCATCGTGCTGCCCAGGCTGTTCACCACGGTGATCATCGCGAGCGCGATACCGGCTGCGATCAGACCGTATTCGATCGCAGTTGCACCGGACTCGTCCGACCAGAATCTGCGAGCCGCGACTTATGCTGAAAAATTGGGAACAAAAGTTCCAAAATTGAACCCGACGGAACCCTAGGATGCAGCCCTCCCCTACACATCGCGCCAGCTTCTCGATCGGCAGCGAGGCCGCCGCCAGGCGTGTTGTCGACGTGCTCACCGAGGTATTTTTCGAGGGGGATGCGGCGGTCGCCGCCTTCGAGCGGCCGGACGGCCAATGGGACGTCACGCTGCATTTTGCCGCTGCGCCGGACCAGGCATGGCTGCGCGAACTCGTTGCAACTTCAGCAGGAAACGAGATCGCGGAGACCCTCGCCTTCGATATCGTCGAGGCCAAGGACTGGGTCAAAGCGAGCCTGGAAGACCTCGTGCCGGTCCCGGCCGGCCGTTTCGTGGTGCACGGCAGCCATGACCGCGACCGGGTGGCGGCGAACAAGCTCAAGATCGAGATCGAGGCGGCGCTTGCCTTCGGCACCGGCCACCACGGCACCACCCGCGGCTGTTTACTGCTGCTTGACCATGTCCTGAAAAGCGCACGGTCGAGGCGCGTGCTCGACCTCGGCACCGGGACCGGCGTGCTGGCGATCGCCGCGGCCAAGGCGTTGCATCGCGCAGTGCTTGCCTCCGACATCGACCCGCCGTCGGTGCGGGTGGCGACCGAGAACGCAGCGCTGAATGACGTTGGTAACCATGTGCGGGTGATCCGTGCCACCGGCTTCGCCGCACCGCATTTCGGCAAATGCGGTCCGTTCGACCTGGTGTTGGCCAACATCCTTGCCAATCCATTGCGGCAATTGGCGAGCCCGATGGCGCGGCATCTCGCGCCCGGCGGGCGCCTCATCCTCTCCGGCCTGTTAACGCATCAGGCCCCTGCCGTGATCGCCGCCTACCGCGCGCGCGGCCTCGTGCCGCTGCGGCATCTGCGGATCGAGGGATGGAGCAGTTTGTTGCTGCGGAAGATGGGGTGAGTGCAGCCGCGATGGCGCTGCGCTCCCTCGCCCCGCTTGCGGGGAGAGGGTTGGGGTGAGGGGGAGTCTCCGCGGGGGCGGTGAGAGTTGGACTCGCGGAGAGTCCCCCTCACCCGGATCGCATCTCTGATGCGATCCGACCTCTCCCCGCAAGCGGGGCGAGGTGAAGTCGAGCGTTCGCCGCGCTACTCCGCCGGCCTCTCGTCCTTGCGCATCGTGCGCTCATCCCGCAACGTCCGCCTCGCGCGGCGCTCGGCGAAACGATCGATCATCTGGCTGATGAGGCCGCGCGGCTTCTTCGGTGTCGCCACAGTCGGGGCGCGACGCACCGGCGGCGAAATCTTCTCAAATGTGAACGATGCCATCGTGTGTCCCCTCGCCGTTGAGATGAACCACTTGCTCGAATTTCCCTGTTGTCCGGACGAAGCGCGACTGCCGCACCCTTTACTCCACTCCATTCGAATGGAACTATTTCAAGCACAGTCCATGCCAGATGCGACGCAAATGCGTCTAGATTGCGGACTGATCCCCATGATCCTAAAGTGATCCACCATGTTCGAAGCGCACTTCCAGACATTCGAGGAGCCCGAGGCCGGCGTCGCATTGGCGGCGCGCCTTGCTGCACTCCGCGAAGAATTCGCCCGCCGCAAGCTGACCGGATTCGTGATCCCCCGCGCCGACCAGCAGCAGAATGAGTATGTGCCGCCGTCGGAAGAGCGGCTCGCCTGGCTGACCGGCTTCACTGGATCGGCTGGATTGGCGGTGATCCTGACCCAGGAGGCCGCGATCTTCGTCGACGGCCGCTATACGCTCCAGGCCGCCAAGCAGGTGGATGCGAAGGCCTGGGCGGTGGAATCGCTGATCGATCCGCCGCCGGAGAGCTGGGTGTCGGCGCACTTGAAGCCCGGCGACCGCCTCGGATTTGATCCGTGGCTGCACACTTCTTCAGCAGCCGAGCGCTTGTCCGCCGCCTGCGCCAAGGCCGGCGCCGAGCTCGTTGCGGTCGACAGCAATCCGGTCGACGCGATTTGGCACGATCGACCGCAGCCTCCCCTCGCGCCGGTGACCGTGCACGGAATGCAACATGCCGGCATCACTGAGGCCGACAAGCTGACGCAGATCAGAGGCGAAATCGCCAAGCTCGGCGTCGATGCGCTGGTGGTGTCGGACAGCCATGCCGTGGCCTGGACCTTCAACATCCGTGGCGCCGACGTCGCGCATACGCCGCTGCCGCTGTCCTACGCGCTGGTGCCGAAGGACGGACGGCCGACGATCTTCATCGACCACCGCAAGCTCTCCAACCTCACGCGCGACCATCTCGAACAGTCCGCCGACGTGCGCGAGCCCGATGCGATGGCGCCGACGCTGATGGCGCTGGCCAAGAGCGGCGCCGCAATCGCGCTCGACAATGCCACGGCGGCCGACGCGCTCAGCCGGCTGATTGCAGGCGCTGGCGGCAAGCCAGTGCGGGGCAGCGACCCGATTGCGCTGCTGAAGGCGGTGAAGAACGCGACCGAGATCAAGGGCACGAAGACCGCACATGTGCGCGACGCCGTGGCGCTGGCGCGCTTCCTCGCATGGATCGATCGCGAGGCGGGAAGCGGCAAGCTCACCGAGATCGACGCGGTCGAGGCACTGGAGACGTTCCGCCGCGACACCGGCGCGTTGAAGGACGTTTCGTTCCCGACCATCTCGGGCACCGGTCCGAACGGCGCCATCGTGCACTACCGCGTCACCCGCAAGAGCAACCGGCGGATCGTACCCGGCGACCTGCTGCTGATCGATTCCGGCGCGCAATATGAAGACGGCACCACCGACGTCACCCGTACGATGGCCGTGGGCGAGCCGACGGAGGAGATGCGCGACCGCTTCACCCGCGTGCTGCGCGGCCATATCGCGATTGCGCGCGCGGTCTTCCCCGACGGCACCACCGGCGCGCAGCTCGACACGCTGGCGCGGCAATATCTCTGGGCCGCCGGCGTCGATTTCGAGCACGGCACCGGCCACGGCGTCGGCAGCTATCTCTCGGTGCATGAGGGGCCGGCGCGGATCTCGAAGCTCGGCACCACGCCGCTCAAGCGCGGCATGATCCTGTCCAACGAGCCCGGCTACTACAAGACCGATGGCTTCGGCATCCGCATCGAGAACCTCGAGCTGGTGGTCGCCGCCGACATCAACGGTGCCGAGAAGCCGATGAATGCGTTCGAGACGCTGACGCTGGCACCGATCGACCGCCGGCTGATCGATGTCGCGATGCTGAGCCGCGACGAGCTCGACTGGCTCAATGCCTATCACGCCCGCGTTCGGGCCGAGGTGCGGCCGGCGCTTGATGAAGCGACGAAGGCCTGGCTCGATCAGGCAACGGCGGAGCTGAAGCCGTAAGATCGGTGCGCATGGCGCTAGGCGATTTGCGCAACGCTGCCTGCTCCACTACAGCCGTTCCCCCGCAGTACGCCGCAGCTTCTCCGCATACGACATCTGTCTCTGGAATACTGGATTCCCCGCCTCCGCGGGGAATGACAGCGGAGGCCGGGGCGGTCATCGCGCCATCATCGTAACCATCCCGGAATCCGTATAGCCGCATTCCGAAACGCCGATATCCGTCTTGCACGAGCGCGCTACAGTCGATTCGAATTCGAAAGACGGATACGTATGCACGGCATGATCAGCAAGCCGCCGGGAGCGGCGACAAACCTCGCGACGTCGCGCTTGGTGCTCCTGCTCTTGGTGGTCATGACCGGGATCGCGCCGATCTCGCTCTACATGCTGGTTCCGGCGCTGCCGGTGCTGGCGACCAATTTCGGCAGCGACATCTCGATCGCGCAGATGACGGTGTCGCTCTACATGGTCGGCATCGCGCTGTCGCAGCTCATCATGGGGCCGCTGTCGGACAGGTTCGGCCGGCGCCCGGTGCTGCTTGGAGGGCTGGCGCTGATGATCGCGGCCAGCATCGCCTGCATCTTCGCGCAAAACCTGCCCCAGCTGATCGCCGCGCGCTTTTTCCAGGCACTGGGCGGAGCCGCCGGCATGGTGGTGAGCCGCGCCATCATCCGCGACATCTATGAACGCGATCGCGTCGCCTCGATGATCAGCCTCGTGGTCGCCGCCCTGATGATCGGACAGATGGTCTCCCCGCTCACCGGCGGCCTGATCGAGACCGCGTTCGGCTGGCGCGCGATCTTCTACGCCATCACGATCGCCGCGATCATCGTCGCCGTCGGCATCGCGGTGGCGCTGCCCGAGACGCGCCGCAGCCGCGCCGCCGGCAGCGGCTTTCGCGGCGACGTCGGCATCCTGATCCGCAACCGCGCCTTCGTCGGTTACGTGATGTGCCAGGTGCTGGCCTCGCAGATCATCTTCACCTTCGCCGGTGGCGGTCCCTACATCGTGGTGACGCAGATGGGCCGCAGCAGCGCCGAATATGGCGCATGGTTCGCGACCTCGGGCTTTGCGTTCCTCGTCGGCAATCTGCTCTGCGTGCGCTTTGCGCCGCGGCACTCGCTGGAGAAGCTGATCTGGTTCGGGCTTGCCCTCCAGCTCTGCGGCAGCCTGCTGAACCTGATATGGAGCTTCGCCGGCTGGAACGAGGCGCCCGGCTGGCTGTTCGGCACGCAGATGATCGTGATGGCTGGCAACGCCTTCGTGATGGCGAATTCAGCCGCCGGCGCCATCAGCATCCGTCCCGAAGCCGCCGGCACCGCGTCGGGCGCAATGGGCTTCCTCCAGCAGGGTATCGGCGCACTGATGTCGCAATTCGGCGCCTATCTCGGCGGCCACTCCACGACCACGCTGCCGCTGACCTCCGCGGTCCTCGCGATCTCGCTGCTCTGCGCCTGCACGATGATCTTCGTCGTCCCCCGCCGCGAAGTCATGGTCAGCGAGAAGCTGATCGAGCAGGCCGAGGAGGAAGAGACGGGGATGATGTGAGGGGGCGCGGGACCGTCCCCACCCTGGCTGTCATGCCCGCCTAGTGCGCAATTGCGCACGGGGGCGGGGCATCCAGTACGCCGCGGCCTCTCGGTTCAATTACCACCGTCTCTGGAATACTGGATCGCCCGGTCAAGCCGGGCGATGACAGCGGAGTGAGTAGCACCAGAGCGTGAAGCTCACTCCCCGATCAGCTTCAGCCACTCGTCCTCGGTCAGTACCTTGACGCCGTGCTTGTTGGCTTCCGCGAGCTTCGAGCCGGCGCCGGGACCGGCCACCACGAGATCGGTCTTCTTCGACACCGAGCCCGACACCTTGGCACCGAGCCGCTCCGCGGTTGCCTTGGCCTCGTCCCGCGTCATCTTCTCCAGCGAGCCGGTGAACACCACGGTCTTGCCGGCGACGGCGGAGTTGCTCTTCGGCTTCTCGGCGTCGACGATCTCGACTTCCTTGGTCAGCCGCTCGACGATGCCGCGATTGTGGCTCTCGCCGAAATAGTCGGCGATGCTCTTGATGACGGTGTCGCCGATCTGGTCGAGCGCGTCCATGTCCGCCATCGCCTCCTCGTCGCCCTTGGCAACCTTGAGGCAGGCGTCGTGAAAGACATCCCAGGAGCCGTAGCCGCGCGCCAGCGCCAGCGCCGTGGTCTCGCCGACATGGCGCATGCCGAGCGCATAGACGAAGCGCTCCAGCGCGATTTTGCGCCGGCTCTCGATGGCGCCGAACAGATTTCGCACCGACGTTGCGCCGTAGCCCTCGATCTGTTCGAGCTTGAGTTTTGAGTTGCGCTCCTCCAGCGTGAAGATGTCAGCAGGCTCCTTCACCCACCCCTCATCGAAGAAATACTGGAGCTGCTTCTCCCCCAATCCGTCGATGTCGAAGGCACGGCGCGAGACGAACAGCTTGAGATGCTCGATCTTCTGATAGGGACAGGCGAACTCGCCGGTGCAGCGGGCGCGCGAGCCCTCCTCGCCGGCCGCCGTCTCCTCACGCGTGACGTCGGTGTGCAGCGGACACGGGCACTTCTTCGGAAAGTGAAATTCCTTGGCGGTCTTCGGCCTCTTGTCGAGGACGACGTCGACCACCTGCGGGATGACGTCGCCCGCGCGCTGAATCACCACCGTGTCGCCGATGCGGATGTCGCGGCCCTCGCGCAGCACCTCGCCCTTGTTGCCGATGCCCTTGATGTAGTCCTCATTGTGCAGCGTGACGTTCTGCACGATCACGCCCCCGACGCCGACCGGTTCGAGCTTGCCGACCGGCGTGAACGAGCCAGTGCGGCCGACCTGGATTTCAATGTCGCGCAGCACCGTCATGGCACGTTCGGCCGGGAATTTGTGCGCGATGCCCCAACGCGGCGTGCGCGAGACGAAGCCGAGCCGCTCCTGCCAGTCGATCCGGTCGACCTTGTAGACGACGCCATCGATGTCGTAGTCGAGCCTTGCGCGCTGCTCTTCGATCGAGTGATGGAACGCGAGCAGCTCCTCGATTGAGTGACACAGCTTGGTCAGCGGATTGGTCTTGAAGCCGCAACGTTCGAACCAGCCGATCATGCCGCTCTGCGTGCCCTCGGGCATCGCGCTCATCTCGCCCCAGGCATAGGCGAAAAAACCGAGGGGACGCGAGGCGGTGATGGTCGGATCCTTCTGCCGCAGAGAGCCTGCGGCCGAGTTGCGCGGATTGGCAAAGATGGTGTCGCCGGCGGCCTTCTGCCGCTCATTGAGCGCCAGAAACGCCCTCTTGGTCATGTAGACCTCGCCGCGCACCTCGCAGATATCGGGGACGTTGCGGCCCTTCAGCTTCTGCGGCACGTCTTCGAGCGTGCGGATGTTGGCGGTGACATCCTCGCCTACCGCGCCGTCGCCGCGCGTCGCGGCCGTGATGAGTTCACCGCCCTCATAGCGCAGCGACATCGACAGGCCGTCGATCTTGGGTTCGGCGGAGAAATTGACCTGATCGTCGCCGAGCTTCAGGAAGCGCGCGATGCGGCCCACGAAGTCGCGCACGTCCTCTTTGGCAAACGCGTTGTCGAGCGACAGCATCGGGAGGGCGTGCCGGATCTTCCTGAAGCGGCCCGACGGCGCCGCGCCGACCTTCTGCGACGGCGACTCCGCGCTGACGAACTCCGGAAAGCGCTTTTCGATGGCGTTGAGGCGCTGCCGCAACGCATCGTATTCGGCGTCGGTAACGGTGGGCGCGTCCTCTTGATAGTAGCGCTCGTTGTGCCCCTCGATCTCGAGCGCCAGCCGCTTGTGCTCGACCTTGGCCTGCGCCTGAGTGAGATCGGCGACGTCGCGAGGCGGTGTTGCTTTGGATTTTGCTGCTCTGGCCATGGTGCTTGGATACGACGGAGCGGGCGGGAGGGTAAAGGTGGTTACGTTTGCGTGCCCCGGGCGCAGCGCAGCGCTCCTTCGGCGGTGCGCTGCAGAGCCGGGGCCCATGCGCGGCATTCTGGGTCCCGGCTCTTCGGCCGGGACAAGAGAGGGTCAAGCCGTCGCCGCCTTGAGCAGCCGTTCTGCGGCTGCCCTGGCTTCCGCCGTGATTTCGGCACCGGCCAGCATCCGCGCGATCTCCTCGCGGCGGTGGTCGGCGGCCAGTGCATTGACGCGGGTGGCGACGCGCTTGCCCTTGTCGAGGGCGTCCTTGGAGATCAAGAGATGCTGGTCGGCGCGGGCGGCGACCTGCGGGGCGTGGGTCACGGCCATCACCTGCACCTTGCCGGCAAGCCGCGCCAGGCGCCCGCCGATGGCATCGGCAACCGCACCGCCGACGCCGGTGTCGATCTCGTCGAACACCAGGGTCGGCGCCGAGCCGCGGTCGGACAGCACGACCTTGAGGGCCAGCAGGAAGCGTGAGAGCTCGCCGCCGGAGGCGACCTTCATCATGGGCCCCGGCTTGGTACCCGGGTTGGTCTGCACCCAGAACTCGACGCGATCGAAACCCTGCGGCCCCGGTGAGGCCTCGTCGGTCTCGACCTGGGTCATGAATTTTGCGCGTTCGAGCTTGAGCGGGGCGAGCTCGGCGTTGACGGCCTTGTTGAGCTTCTCCGCCGATTTCTGCCGCGCCAGCGACAATTTCTTGGCGGCGGCCGCATAGCGGCTATCTGCCTCGATCGCGGCCTGCTCCAGCTTCTTCAGCCGCGAGGCGCCGGCATCGATCAGCACGACGTCGGCGGCATATTTGGCGGCAAGCGCGGCGAGGCCATCCACCGGCGTCGAATATTTACGTGACGCCGCACGCAAAGCAAAAAGCCGCTCCTCGATGCGTTCGAGCTCGGCGGGATCGAAATCGGTTGCGGCCAAGGCCGCCTGGAGATGCTGGTCGGCTTCCTCCAGCGCGTTGATCGCGGCGTCGATCGCCTTCACCGCCGGCTCGACCAGCGCTGGCGAGTTGACGCCGCGCCGTTCCAGCCGGCGCACCGCGGCCGACAGCGCCGCGACCGGCGAATGATTGCCGCCAACCGCCTCCTGCGCCTCGCGCAAATCGGAAGCGATCTTCTCGCCCTGCATCATGGTGGTGCGGCGCGAAGCCAACGAGGTCTCTTCGCCGTCCTTGGGCGCGAGCTGCTTCAGCTCGTCGGAGGCATGGCGCAGATAATCGGCCTCGCGCGCGGCGCGCTCCATGCCGGCGCGATGCTCCTCAAGCTCGGTGTTGGCGGTGCGGCGGGCGTCCCAGAGCGCTTCCACGGCGGCGACGTCCTTTTCGAGGCCGGAAAAGGCGTCGAGCAGGCGGCGGTGGGTGGCGGCATCGACCAGCGCGCGCTCGTCGTGCTGGCCATGGATCTCGACCAGGGCGGCACCGACCGCCTTCAGCGTCTGCACGCTGATCGACTGGTCGTTGATGAAGGCGCGGGTGCGGCCGTCGGCGAGCTGCACGCGGCGGAGAATCATCTCACCGGTGTCGTCCAGGCCGTTCTCGGCCAGGATCTTCGTCGCGGGGTGATTCTTGGGGACATCGAACATGGCGGTGACCTGCCCCTGCTCCGCACCGTGGCGCACGAGGCCGGCGTCGCCGCGGCCGCCGAGCGCCAGTGCAAAGGCATCGAGCAGGATGGATTTGCCCGCACCGGTCTCGCCGGTCAAAACCGCAAGGCCGGTGGCGAATTCGATATCGAGCCGTTCGATCAGGACGATGTCACGGATCGACAGACGCGCCAGCATGGAACCAAATTTCCTAGCCGAGACCCATCTTCTTGAAGGTCCGGCTGATCCAAGACCCCTGATTCTCGCTCGGTTCGAGACCGCCGGATTTTACAAGATTATAGGCGTCCTTGTACCAGCGGCTGTCAGGAAAATTGTGCCCGAGCACGGCCGCCGCGGTCTGCGCCTCGCCGACGATGCCGATCGCCATATAGGCCTCGGTGAGCCGGAACAGCGCCTCCTCGACATGCCGGGTGGTCTGGTACTGCGTGACGACGGTCTTGTAGCGGTTGATCGCCGCCGTGTAGTCGCGCTTCTGCGCGTAGTAGCGGCCGACATTCATTTCCTTGCCGGCGAGCTGGTCGCGCGCACCCTCGATCTTGGCCTTGGCCGAGGTGGCATATTCCGAGTTCGGATATTTGCGCACCACCTCTTCCAGCGCGGCGATCGCCTTCTCGGTACGGGCCTGGTCGCGGCTGATGTCCGGGATCTGGTCGTAATGCGAGGCGGCGATCAGGTATTGCGCATAGGCCGCATCCGGGCTGCCGGGATGCAGCGTGACATAGCGGGTGGCAGCGCCGATGCAGCCGTCATAGTCGCCGCCCTGGTAGGACGCATAAGCGGACATCAGCAGCGATTTGCGAGCCCACTCGGAATAAGGATGCTGGCGGTCGACCTCTTCGAACTTCTTGTTCGCCGCCTTCATGTCCTTCTTCTCGTTCATGAGGTACAGGCCCTCATTGTAGATCTTGTCGGCGGGCTCCTCGACGAAGGTGTCGTCCTTGGCGGTGAACTTGTCCCAGAGCGAGCCGGTGCCACAGCCGGCCAGCGGCAGCGCGAGCAGGATGAAGGTGACGGCGTGAAGCAGGCCGCGGGCTCGAGACGAGACCGGGAGATATCCGCGCGTCATACGCTGTGCCGACATGAGTTTTGCCTTGACGCCCTGTGATGCGGTGCCCGCCAGCCCATGAACCCCGTCATGGGCGCGAAATGTGACCGTGGTGCCTGCCATGCGACCACGCCGATCTATCCGAAAAACGATCTTTAACGAACCGGATAGGCAGGCATTTCGCCCGGATTAAGGCGAAACTGCCGCAATGCTAGTCGATCATGGTTACCAGGAATTTCCCGGGGTCAGTTGCAACCCGTACCTGCGACAACAGGTCCGTCAGGACACGTCCGGCCCGTAGGCCGCGGCGATCCGGCCGCCGACGATGCCGCGACCAACTTCGCCCTGGGGACGCGTGGTGCGGCGGGCCGCTTCGCCCTCGACCACCCGCCAGGCGGTACGGTCGGCCAGCAGCGCGGTCAGGACGGCGTGGTTGAGCTTGTGGCCGCCACGCACCGAGCGGTAAGCGCCAAGCAGCGGCAGGCCGGCCAGCGCGAGGTCGCCGATCACGTCCAGCACCTTGTGGCGGGCACATTCGTCGGCGTAGCGCAGGCCCTCAGTGTTGAGCAGCCGCTCATCGTCGAACACGACGGTGTTGTCGAAGGAGGCGCCGAGGGCATAGCCGGCGCTCCAGAGCCGCGCGACATCGCCCATCAGGCCGAAAGTCCGGGCGCGGCCGACCTCGCGGCGGAAACGCTCGGCGCTGAGGTCGAAAGCGTAGCTCTGCTGGCCGATGACGGGGTTGGTGAAGTCGATTTCGACCTCAGCGCGGAACCCGTTGGCGTAGGGCCTGATCTCGCCGAAGGAATCGCCGATCTTGACCGAGATCGGCTTCAAAATCTGAATGAAGCGGCGCTGGGCCGATTGGGTGACGATGCCGGCCTGGTCGATCGCCGCAATGAAGGCGGCGGCGCTGCCGTCCATGATCGGCACTTCGGGCCCGTCGATCTCGATCGTGGCATTGTCGACACCCATGCCCCGCAGTGCAGCGAGCACGTGCTCGGCGGTGGAGACCAGCGGGCCGTCGCGATCGCCGAGGACAGTGGCGAAGTCGGTCGCAATCACCTGCTCGGCAGTAGCCTGAACCTCGCGGTCACTTCCCTCAAGTCCGGTGCGGACAAAAATAAAACCTGCGTCGACAGGCGCAGGCCCAAGCGTGAGAGTGACGGGAAGACCGGAATGAACGCCTACGCCTGCCACAGAGGCTTGCGCACGAAGCGTTGTTTGCCGGCTAAATTTCATCAGGAACCGCCCCACTACGACCACTGCGACTTATACGAGACCCGCCTGGCCGGTCAGTGCCGACGTCCCGCGAATCCGTATCCCCAAGTCACGGCAAACCATAGTCACTGCCCCAAACAGCGCCAACTCACGCTTTTTTACCGATTGTTACCCCAAACCTGCCGTATTCGCGCCAAGGCTTAACCAAATTGCGCCGAGGTTTGGGGCCGTCATCGGCAGTTTTACTGAACCACCGAATGCGTAATTAATGATTTAAAATCAGTTGCTTGGCTGCGCAATCCGGATATGCACGGGACCAAAGGAAAGGTCCCGGCAAGCTTGTTGCCGGGACCTTTTTTCGTCTGCCTTATTGTAACAATCCTCAGTTCGCCTGCCGCCGCAGGAAGGCCGGGATATCAAGATGGTCGTCTCCCTGTGGCGCCGGCGCAACAGGCGCGGGGCGGCCATGCATGTCCAGGCCCTGCGGCGCGGAACGGCGGGCATACTCCGATACCGGCTCCGTAGCCGCGATCTGCTGCGCCACGGTCTTCTGCGGCCGGCGATCGGGCAGCGGCGGCATCGCGGGACCGGCGGTGCGGGCGGCGATCGGCGCTTCGCTCTCCTCGTCGCGACGGCCGAGGCCGACATTGGCGAGACGCTGGAGCAGCGACAGGCGGGTCTTCTGCGGGGTCTCTTCCTCGACCTCGCCGCGGGCCTGGCGAAGCTCGGCCTGGGCCGGCATCGGCAGTTCCTCGATGCGTGGCATCCGCGGCGCACGGACCGGTGCACGCTCGGCCTGCGGCGGGATGAAGGTTTCCGGCGTCATCGGCTCCTGCATGGCGAGCGGGGCCTGCTCGGGCTCCGGGAACAGGGTCGGCTTCTGCGCGATCGGGCGCACGGTGACATCGCCGTAGGTCTGCATCGGCGCGGGCGCCTGCGGGACGTCCGCGACGGCGGCGGCGATGGCGGCGAGCGCAGCACGCTCGACGTTCGGACGGGGCGCCGCAGCGGCCGGAGCCGGCGCGGCCGCCGGGACCTGCCCCTCCAGCTTCTGGGCGCGTTCGGCCAGACGCTGATTGTCGGCACGGAGCCGCGCGGTCAGGTCGGCGAGACGGCTCTCGGCAGCAGCGGCCGGAGCGGCAGCCTGCTGCGCCTGCGGTGCCGGGTTCGCGACGGGAGCGGAGGTCGCCTGGCTGTTGCGGGCGATCGCGGCCTGCTCGATGCCCGTGGCAACGACCGAGACGCGGATCAGGCCGTCGAGGGCTTCGTCGAAGGTCGCGCCGACGATGATGTTGGCGTCCTGGTCGACTTCCTCGCGGATGCGGGTCGCGGCTTCGTCGACCTCGAACAAAGTGAGGTCCTTGCCGCCGGTGATGGAAATGAGGAGGCCCTTGGCGCCCTTCATCGAGCTATCGTCGATCAGCGGATTGGCGATCGCGGCTTCCGCGGCGGTCAGCGCGCGCTTGTCGCCGGAGGCTTCGCCGGTGCCCATCATCGCCTTGCCCATCTCACGCATGACGGCGCGGACGTCGGCGAAGTCGAGATTGATCAGGCCTTCCTTGACCATCAGGTCGGTGATGCAGGCAACGCCCGAATAGAGCACCTGGTCGGCCATCGCGAACGCGTCGGCGAAGGTGGTCTTCTCGTTGGCGACCCGGAACAGGTTCTGGTTCGGGATGATCAGGAGGGTGTCGACCACCTTGTGAAGCTCGTTGATGCCGGCTTCAGCGGTGCGCATGCGGCGGCCGCCCTCGAAGTGGAACGGCTTGGTGACGACGCCGACGGTGAGGATGCCCATGTCGCGCGCCGTCTTGGCGATGACGGGGGCAGCGCCGGTGCCGGTGCCGCCGCCCATGCCGGCGGTGACGAACACCATGTTGGCGCCGGAGAGATGGTCGCGCAGCTCGTCGATCACCTCTTCCGCCGCCGCGGCGCCGACATTCGGCTGCGAGCCGGCGCCGAGGCCTTGGGTGACTGCGGTGCCCATCTGCACGATGCGCTGCGCCTTCGACATCGTCAGCGCCTGCGCGTCGGTGTTGGCGACCACGAAGTCGACGCCCTGGAGGCCCGCCGTGATCATGTTGTTGACGGCGTTGCCGCCGGCGCCGCCGACGCCGAACACGGTGATCCGGGGCTTCAGTTCGTGAATATCAGGAACATTGATGCTGATGGTCATGGTTGCTGCCTCTCGATCACGCGCGCGTGGGTTCGCCCCGGCCGGCGGCCGCGGGAGTTGGTGAAAATCGACAATTGCGGAAAGCGGTCATCAGAAGCCCTCGCGTAGCCATCGTCCGACCTTTCCAAAATATCCGCCGGTCCCTGTCTTGACCTGCTGCCGCGTATGCCGCGGTTCGACATGTTCGAGGTGAACATATTGCGGGTAGACGAGAAGTCCGGCCGGCACCGCGAACGCGGCATTCTTCGCCTCGTTGGGCAGCCGGCCGAAGCCGAGCGGACGTCCGACCCGCACGGGCCGGCCGAGAATCTGGGTGCCGAGTTCGACGAGGCCGGTCAGCTGCGAAGCGCCGCCCGAGAGCACGACGCGGCCGTTGGGCTCTGAGGCGAAGGGCGAATCCTTCAGCTTGTCCCGAACCATTTCGAAGACTTCCTCGGCACGGTGCTTGACGATGTTGGCGATAGTGGCGCGGGAGACGATCTGCGGCAGATCCTGCTCGTCACCGGCTGTCGGCACAGACATCAGCTCACGCGAGTCCGATCCGCCGGTGATGACGGTCCCATATAAAGTCTTGATTCGCTCGGCATCGGCAATGGTCGCGGAGAGTCCGCGTGCGAGATCCATCGTGATGTGTTGCCCGCCGACCGCAAAACCCGCCGCATGCACGAAACGGCCGCCGGAATAGACCGCGATCGTGGTGGTGCCGGCGCCCATCTCGACGACTGCGGCGCCGAGATCGGCCTCGTCGTCGGTCAGCACCGACAGGCCGGCCACATAGGGGCTCGCGGCCATGGCTTCGACATTGATGTGGCAGCGTTCCACCGCCAGCATCAGGTTCCGTGCCACGGTGGCGTCGCAGGTGACGACGTTCATGTCGACGCCGAACTGGTGCGCAACCATGCCGCGGGGATCGCGGATGCCTTTGACGCCATCGAGCGTGTAGCCGACCGGCAGGGCGTGCAGCACGGTGCGGCCTTCGCCGGTGGCATGGCGCATGCCGGTGGAGGTGACGCGGCTGACATCGGCCTGAGTCACGGCGCCGCCGCGGATGTCGGCGGCGGCCTCGACCAGCTGGCCGGAGAGCCGGCCACCGGACACGGACAGCAGCACGGACTCGACCCGCACCTTGGCCATCTTCTCCGCGAGCCCGACGGCCTGGCGCACCGCCTGCTCGCATTCGCCAAGATCGATCACCGCGCCGGCCTTCATGCCGCGCGACTGGATCTGGCTGTAGCCGATCAATTCCACCGCGTGGGTGCGGCCGCGCAACGCGTCGCTCGGAGGCGACGGCTTCAGCCGTGCGATCATGCAGGCGATCTTGCTGGTGCCGATATCGAGGCAGGCGACGATGCCGCCGCGCTTGTGCGGCATCGGGCGTGTCTTCGGCGTCTGGGTGCGATCGAGACCGGTCATGCGGAATCCCCGGCCTTCTTTTTCTTCTTGTCCTTGAACTGCTCCTCGCGCGCCTTGGCGGCGTCGTCGGACAGCTGCACCACCAGACGATCGGGCAGGCGCATGTCGACGGCGACGATGTCGCGGGAGAACAGCCTGTCCTCCTTGTCGAGCTTGGACAGCATCGCAAGGGCGTTGCCGACATCCTGCTCGGGCAGGCGGATGTCGAGACCATCCTTGAGCCTCAGGTTCCAGCGCCGCTCGCCGACGAAAATCGCGGCTTTCGTCACCGAATTGACCTGCGGATAACGCGCCAGCAGGGCGAGGAAATCGCGGGCCTGGGTGTCGGCGCCCTTGCCGACCACGAGCGGCAACGACAGGAAGCGGCGGGAGACATAGGGTTCGAGCACGGCGCCGTCATCGGCGATCACGGAGAGCCGGCCGGCCTCTTGCCACAGCGCGAACGCCTTGCGCTCGGTGAGCTCGATCATCAGCTGGCCCGGATAGAGCTTCAGCACGGTTGCGTCCGCGATCCAGGGATTGGCCTTGAGCTTGTCGCGCACCGCGTCGGCGTCGAGGAACAGCAGCGAGGAGCGGCCGCTGACGCCGCCGATCGCGAGGATCTCGTCCTGGGTGAGCTGCTTGCGGCCGTTGATCACGACGGAGGTGATGCGGAAGCCGGCGGAATTGGCCAGCGCGTTGCGGGCGTCGTTGACCGCAGTGATGAAATCCTGGAGATGGCCGCCCTTGACGATGCCGAAGCCGCAGCTTCCGATCAGGAGCAGCACGGTCATGCTGATCCCGACCCGGTGCGGCAGATAGCGCTCGACCAGCGCGACCATGCGCGGCGGCGGTTCGCGCTCGACGATGGCCTTGGTCTTGGCCTTGTCCTTGGCGGCGGCGCGCGCCGCCTCGAGTCTTTCCTGGCGCTTGTCCTGCACCCACTCGCGCAGAAGCACGACCGCTCCGATAGCGGCCGCCTTCAGGTCAGCTTGGGGCCTCAGCGATCTCAGAAACGACCGGGTGAGGCTTCCTGCACCATCCATTGCACGAGCTCGTCAACAAGTTTGGCCGCGACATCGCGCGGGTCCTGGCGAACATGACGTCTCGGACTTGCCGGGCCGGGTGCTGGTCTTCAGCAGAAGAAAACCTCTCCCCTTCAAAGCGTTCGCTGGAGGTGACATCACCGCAAACAGCTCACGCGCCGGCAGCCAAAGCGCCATATGCGCCGCCAGCGTTAACCTTCGGACGTCCTGGTAAACAAAAGGTAAAATTCGTTAACGCGGGATGCTTTTTGCCCCGCGATATCTGGCATTTATGCCGCGATATCCGGCATTTTACCGGTTTTTGACCCCAAATCGGGCCGTTTCGGCCTTTCGGTCGTTAACCAGTCCTAATTATTTCCGGGCCCGCTGCTCGGCGAGCTCGATCAGGCCACGCAGGAAGTCCACGAACGCGATGCCCTCGGCCTTCAGCGCCTTGGGGTAGAGCGAAGAGTTCGTCAGCCCGGGGAGCGTGTTGGTTTCGAGATAAACGAGGCCCCTGTCCGAGACGATGAAGTCCGAGCGGGAATAGCCGGCACAGGACATCGCCCGATGCGCCGCCATCGCCTGCCCCTTCAGCGCGGCGGTGATCTCGGGTGCGAAACGGCCGGGGCAGATCTCCTGGGTCGACTTCAAAAGATATTTTGCGGCGTAGTCGAAATTGCCCTCGCCCGGAATGATCTCGATCGGCGGCAGCGCGATGATCGAGCCATCGGTGCGCTCCAGCACGCCGCAGGTCGCCTCGACGCCGGCGACGTAGGGCTCGATGACGTACTCCTCGTGCTTCGCCGCGTTGCGGACGGCGACGAGATCCTGCTTGGCGTTGACGAAGATCAGGCCGTAGCTTGATCCGTCCCGCGCTGGCTTTGCGATCAGCCGACCATATTCGGCGAAAGCCTCGTCAATGTTGTCGAGCGCGACGTTTGCCGGCGGCGTCACGCCGCCGAGCGCGGCGAAGTGCTTGGCCGCGATCTTGTCGAAGGCGAGATGCGAGGAGGCCGAGCCCGATCCGGTGAAGGCCACGCCGCGCGCCTCGCACATCACCTGCAATTCGCCGTTCTCGGCGCGCCCGCCATGCAGGCCGAGCACCAGCACGCGGCCTTCCGCCTTGGCCTGGTCGAGCGCCTGCGCCAGCGGAATGCCACGCGTGCCGGGCTTGAACTCGTCCTCGAACGGACGGGCATGTTCGAGCAGTTGTTTCGACTGCACGACATGCACCTTGTCCTCGACGTCCCACCACCACAGATCGGCCTCGGGCAACGCCTGATGCAGCGCCTGGGCTGAGGCGACCGAAACCAGACGCTCGCGGTTGGAGCCGCCGAAAAGGAGGGTGATGCGCATGTTCATAGTCCGCAATCTCTCCAGTTCGTCATTCTGGGGCTCGCGAAGCGAGAGCCCGGAATCCATTCATCCACGAACACTGCCGCCCGATGGATTCTCCGATGCGCAATTGCGCATCGTAGCTCTCGCTTCGCGAGCCCCGGAATGACGGTGATCATGAAACCCCGATCCGCTTGATTTCCCAGTGTAGCTCAATTCCGGAATTCGCTTTCACGCGTTCGCGCACCGTCTCGCCCAGCGTCTCGATATCGTGCGCGGTGGCGTCGCCCGTGTTGATCAGGAAATTGCAGTGCATCTCCGAGACCTGCGCACCGCCGACGCGCAGGCCGCGGCAGCCGGCAGCATCAATCAGCTTCCAGGCGGAATGGCCGGGCGGGTTCTTGAAGGTCGAGCCGCCGGTCTTCTCGCGGATCGGCTGCGCGGTCTCGCGATGGGTCTGCACCTCCGCCATGCGCGCGCGGATCGCATCGCTATCCCTGATCTCGCCGCGAAAGCGCGCGGAGGTGAAGATGATGGAGGGATCGACGCCACTGTTGCGGTAGACGAACTTCATGTCAGCGTTGGAGAACACGTGCTTGCTGCCGTCGCGCGCGACGCCCCTCGCCTCGATCAGGACGTCCTTGGTCTCCCCGCCATTGGCGCCCGCATTCATGCGCAGCGCCCCGCCGATCGTGCCGGGAATGCCGAAATAGAACTCGAGCCCGCCGATATTGGCGGACACCGCAACTTCCGCCACGCGCTTGTCGAGCGCCGCCGCGCCCGCGGTGACGACATCGCCGCTCGCGCTCGTCTCGCCGAAGGCGCGCGGTGCGAGACGAATCACCACGCCCGCAATGCCGCCGTCGCGCACGATGAGGTTGGAGCCGACGCCGACGACATAGACGGGAATGTCGGACGCGAGATGCGCGAGGAAGTAGGCGAGGTCGTCTTCGTCAGCCGGGGTGAACAGCACCTGTGCCGGACCGCCGACGCGAAACCAGGTGAGCTCGGCGAGCGACTGGTTGGCGAGCAGCCGACCGCGAAGATCGGGCATCGCGACTTTGAGCGAAGGGGTGATGTCGGGGAAGCTCACCGCCCTACCCCAGCGCCTTCAATTCGTCCGGCAACGCATACGCCCATTGCGTGATGTTGCCGGCCCCCAGGCACACGACGAGGTCGCCTGGCTTCGCCAATCCCTTGACGATGCCCGCGAGCGCCGAGGCCGCCGGCAGCGGGATCACCTCGCGATGGCCGTGGGCGCGCAGGCCCGCGACGAAATGATCGCGGTCGACGCCCGCGATCGGCACTTCGCCGGCGGCATAGACTTCGGCGACTACAACCGCGTCCGCATCGTTGAAGCAGGTGCAGAATTCCTCGAACAGCGATTGCAGGCGGGTGTAGCGATGCGGCTGCACCACGGCGATCACCTTGCCGGTGTAGGAATCGCGCGCCGCTTTCAGCACGGCCGCGATCTCCACGGGATGATGGCCGTAATCGTCGATCACGGTGACGCCGTTCCACTCGCCGGTCTTGGTGAAGCGCCGCTTGACGCCGCCGAAGCCTGCGATGGCGCCGCGGATCTTGTCGTCGGAAACACCGAGCGTGTGCGCGACCGCGATCGCCGCCGTCGCGTTCGAGGCGTTGTGCCGGCCCGGCATCGGCAGCGCGAGGTCGGCGATCTCCTGCACGGCCCCGCTCTTGCGATCGCGGATGACGACCTTGAATTTCGAGCCGCCGCCGCCCGCCGTGAGGTCGACCAGCCGCGCGTCCGCCTGCGGATTCTCGCCGTAAGTGATGATGCGACGATCCTCGATCTTGCCGACGAGGCTCTGCACCACGGGATGATCGATGCACATCACGGCGAAGCCGTAGAACGGCAGATTCTCGACGAAATGGCGGAACGCATCCTGCACGGCATCGAAGGTCTTGAAATGATCGAGATGCTCGGGGTCGACATTGGTGACGATCGCGACATCGGTCGGCAGCTTCAGGAACGTACCGTCACTCTCGTCGGCTTCCACCACCATCCAGTCGCCGGCGCCGAGCCGCGCGTTGGAGCCGTAGGCATTGATGATGCCGCCGTTGATCACGGTGGGATCGAGACCGCCGGCGTCGAGCAGCGTTGCGACCATCGTGGTCGTCGTGGTCTTGCCGTGGGTGCCGGCGATCGCGACGCAGCTCTTCAGCCGCATCAGCTCGGCCAGCATCTCGGCGCGACGCACCACGGGAATGCGCCGTTCGCGCGCCGCCATCAATTCCGGATTGTCGCGCTTGATCGCGGTAGAGACCACAACGACCTCGGCGCCGTCGACGTTCTCCGCCTTGTGGCCGACCGAGACCTTCGCGCCCTTCTTGCGCAGCCGGTCGAGATTGTAATTGTCGGCAGCGTCGGAGCCCTGCACGACATAGCCGAGATTGACCAGCACCTCGGCGATGCCGCTCATGCCGATTCCGCCGATCCCGACGAAGTGGATGGGTCCGATCTCGCGCGGCAGTCTCATACTCTGTTCCCTGACCTCGCCGCCCCCGAAGGCGGCATCTGGCGAAGGTCACGGCCAAATCAGCCGCGCGCCTTTCCTACTGGATGCCCCGCTTTAGAAGGCGATGACAAGGGCTTTTTCGCGTCAGATTCCCGCGACTTTGAGCACGAGATCCGCCAGCCGCTCGGCCGCGTCGAGCCGGCCGGCGCCGCGGGCGGCTTCGGCCATGGCGGCAAGACGCGCCGGCTCGGCGGCGAAGGTAGAGATTTCGGCGGCAAGGCGGTCCGAGCTGAACTCGGTCTGCGGGATGCGGATGGCGCCATCGACCTTGACCAGCACGCCGGCATTGGCGAACTGATCCTGGTCGATCGAGCCCGGCAGCGGCACCAGGATCGAGGGCCGCCCGATCGCGGCAAGCTCGGCGACCGTGCCCGCGCCGGAACGCGACACCACCAGATGGTTGGAAGCAAGCCGCGCTGGCAAATCCGTGAAGAAGGGTGCGAGCTCGACCCTGATCTTGAGCTTGTCGTAGACCGCGCGCACGCGGCTCATATCCTCTTCGCGCACCTGCTGGGTCAGGACGAGGCGGCTCCACAGCGCAGGCTCGAGCCGCTCGATCGCGCCCGGCACGATATCGGCCATGATGCGCGCGCCCTGACTGCCGCCGACGACGAGCAAGCGGAGCGGACCGTTCACGTCAGGGGTGATATATTTTACCGCAGCGGCCGCGAGGATCGCCGGCCGCATCGGCGTGCCGACGGTCGTGGTCTTAGCCGATAGCGCCGGATCGCGGTCGAGCACGCCGGGCAAGGACGTCGCGATGGCGCGGACACGGCTCGACAGAAACCGGTTGGCGCGGCCGAGCACGGCGTTGGCATCGTGGATGATCCCGGGCACGCCGGCGAATTTCGCCGCGACCAGCGGTGGCAGCGTCGGATAGCCGCCGAAGCCGACGACAGCGGCAGGCTTCAATCGCTTGATCAGAGCGTAGGCGGAGAGCGTGCCGACGGCGAGCGTGAGGCCGGCATAGGCAAGCTGGAACGGATTGCGGCCGCGCGCAGTCTCGCTCGAGACGACGTCGATCATATCCTTGCTGAACAGCCCGCTATAGCGCAGCGCGCGCTCGTCGGTGACGAGGCGCACGCGAAAGCCGCGCCGGATCAATTCGACGCCGAGCGCCTCGGCCGGAAACAGATGACCGCCGGTGCCGCCCGCGGCGAGAAGAATCAGGGGGGACGTGTCCATGACGGAGGGTTTTACAAGGTCTTTCTCGTCATTGCGAGCGAAGCGAAGCAATCCAGACTACCTCCGCGGAGACAGTCTGGGTTGCTTCGTCGCAAGAGCTCCTCGCAATGACGACGAATTACGCGTAACTCCGCATTGCCTCGGCGCGGCCGCTCGCCTCGACCTCGGTGCGCGGGCGTAGCCGTGTCAGCGCCAGCATCATGCCGACGCCATAGGCGAGCGACACGATCGAGGAGCCGCCATAGGAGATGAACGGCAGCGTCATGCCCTTGGCGGGGATGAGCTGCAGGTTCACCGACATGTTGATCGCCGCCTGCACGCCAAACAGGATCGCAAGGCCGGAGGCCGCAAAGCGCGAGAACATGTCCTCATTGGCATAGGCGCGCGACAGCGTACGGATGACGACGAAGGCGAACAGCGCCAGCATCGCCAGGCACAGGATGATTCCGAACTCTTCGGCAGCAACAGCGAACACGAAATCGGTGTGGCTGTCTGGCAGGCTGCGCTTGGCGATGCCCTCGCCCGGTCCGAGGCCGAACCAGCCGCCATTGTAGAAGGCTTCCATGGCGGTATCGACCTGGAAGGTGTCGCCGGAGGCCGGGTTCATGAAGCGCCTGATGCGGCCCGCTACGTGGGGAACAAAAAGGTAGGCACTGAACAGGCCGGCCGCGGCGGCGCCCGCAAGGCCGAACACCCAGATCATGCGCATCCCTGCGATGAAGAACAGCGAGCCCCACACCATCAGGATCAGCATGGTCTGGCCGAAGTCCGGCTCCATCACCAGCAGCGCGACCAGCATCAAGAGCAGCGCCAGCGCCATCGAGGTCGCCGGCATCTCCGGCCGCTTGGTCGATTCCGCGAACAGCCAGGCCGCGATGACGACGAATGACGGCTTTGCGATCTCGGAGGCCTGGATGTTGATGCCGAGCAGCGTGATCCAGCGCCGAGAGCCCTTCACCTCAGGACCGATCGCGAGCGTCACCACGATCAGGATGATGCTGACCGTGAAGATGATCAGCGCGCTCCTGCGGATCGCGCGCGGCGACAGGAAGGACACCCCGAGCAGCACCAGGCAGGACGGGAGGAGGAACATCACGTGACGGCTGAAGAAATGGAAGGGATCGAGCCCGATACGGGTCGCAACCGGCGGGCTCGCCGCCAGCGACAGGATCACTCCGGTCAGCATCAGCGCCAGGATGGCGCCCATCAGCGGCTTGTCGACGGTCCACCACCACTCGGAAAAGGGGGTGCGTTCTTCACGGGAGAGCATGGGCGGCCGCTTTCGGACAGAGGTCCGTCCATTGGTCGCCGAGGTTGGTTACCGGGGGGTTAATGAATCGCGGATGTTTGGAGATGATCCCCGCTGCCGCCACAAAACACACTGTCATGCCCCGCGAAGGCGGGGCATCCAGTACGCCGCGGCACCTCGGCTCGAGCACCGTCTCTGGGATACTGGATCGCCCGGTCAAGCCGGCCGACGACAGCGGAGTGTGACGCACGTGTTCCCTACACCACCGGCTTCACGCCCGGCAGCGCTTGCACCAGCTCGCGGAACTTGGTGCCGCGGATTTCGAAATTGCGGTACTGGTCGAAGGAGGCGCAGGCCGGCGACAGCAGCACGACGGCGTCGGTGAGCCCTGAGGCTTCTGCGTCGCGCGCGGCGTGCTCGACGGCGACGTCCAGCGTCTGGCTGATCTCGTGCGCAACCTCGCTGCCCAGCGTGCCGGAAAATTCCTGCGCGGCCTCGCCGATCAGATAGGCCTTGCGAATGCGCGGGAAGAAGCCGGTCAGGCTGGTGATGCCGCCCGCCTTCGGCTTGCCGCCCGCGATCCAGAAGATGTCGGCGAAGGACGACAGCGCGTGCGCGGTGGCGTCGGCATTGGTGCCCTTGGAATCGTTGACGAACAGCACGTTGCCGCGGCGGCCGACCTGCTCCATGCGATGGGCAAGGCCCGGAAAGCTGCGCAGGCCGCTCTGGAGCACATCGAGATTGATGCCCATCGCGAGCGCGGCGGCGGCGGCGCAGGCGGCATTCTGCGCGTTGTGCTGGCCGCGCAGCGAGCCGATGCCGCCGAGCGCGGCGATCTCGCTGCGGGCGCCGCCCGAGGTGCGCACGATATTCCCATGCTCGACATGGATGCCGCTCGCCAGCGGATTCTTGACGGAAATGCGCACCACGTTCTTACCGGCGCGGTCGAGCCGGTCGGCGATGTCACGGCAAAAACCGTCGTCGACGCCAACGATCGAGGTGCCGCCCGCCTGCACACCGGCAACGAGACGCTCCTTCACCGCGGCGTAATGGGCAACCGTGCCGTGGCGGTCGATGTGGTCTTCGCTGACATTGAGTAGGATGCCGACGGAGGGATCAAGCGAGGGCGTGAGATCGATCTGATAGGACGACATCTCGATGACGTGGACGCGGCCCATGCGCGGCGGCTCCAGCGACAGGATCGCGGTGCCGATATTGCCGCCCATCTGGGTGTCGTAGCCGGCGACTTTCGTCAGGTGCGCGATCAGCGCCGTCGTGGTCGACTTGCCATTGGTGCCGGTGATGGCGACGAACGGCGCCTCCGGCGCGTGACGACGCCGCTCGCGGCAGAACAGCTCGATGTCGCCGATCACCTCGACGCCCGCCTCGCGCGCCTTCAGCACGCTCCAGTGTGGCACCGGATGGGTCAGCGGCACGCCGGGCGCCAGCACGAGCGCGGCGAAACTCGCCCAGGAGATGTTGCGCAAATCCGCGGTGACGAAACCGGCCTGCGCCGCCTTGGCGACGTTCTCGGCATTGTCGTCGGCGGCGATCACCTCGGCACCACCGGCTTTCAACGCATGGCAGGAGGCGAGCCCCGAACCGCCGAGGCCGAACACAGCGACAGTCTTGCCGGCAAAGGATGTGACCGGGATCATCGCGCGACCGTCAGCGCAGCTTCAGGGTGGAGAGCCCGGCGAGCGCCAGCATCACCGAGATGATCCAGAAGCGGATCACGATCTGCGGCTCGGTCCAGCCGAGCTGCTCGAAATGATGATGGATCGGCGCCATCCGGAAGATGCGTTTTCCGGTGAGCTTGAACGACACCACCTGCACGATGACGGAGACCGCCTCCAGCACGAACAGGCCGCCGATCACCGCGAGCACGATCTCGTGCTTCACCGCGACCGCGATGGCGCCGAGCATTCCGCCAAGCGCGAGCGAGCCGGTGTCGCCCATGAAGATCGAGGCCGGCGGCGCGTTGAACCAGAGGAAGCCGAGGCCCGCCCCTAGCAGAGCGCCGCAGAGCACGGCGAGTTCGCCGGTGCCCGCGACATATTTGATCTGGAGATATTCGGCGAACACGGCGTTGCCGGCGAGATAAGCGATCATCGCAAAGCTCGCGGTCGCAATCATCACCGGCACGATGGCGAGGCCGTCGAGACCGTCGGTGAGGTTCACCGCGTTGCCGGAGCCGACGATGACGAAGGCGCCGAAGATGACGAAGAACCAGCCGAAATGCAGCACCGTGTCCTTCAGGAACGGAATCGTCAGCGCGGTCGACGCGGGATCGCGGTTCAGCCGCACCAGCGCGTAGCAGGCGACCAGCGCGATCGCCGCCTCGATCAGCAGGCGAAGCTTGCTGCCGAACCCGGTCGTGGTCTGCTTGGTGACCTTGAGGTAATCGTCATAGAAGCCGACGAAGCCGAAGCCGAGCGTCACCGCCAGCACGATCCAGACATAGGGGTTGAGCGGATTGGCCCACAGCACCGTGCCAACGGTCAGGCCGGACAGGATCATCAGCCCGCCCATGGTGGGCGTGCCCTTCTTGGCGAGGTGCGATTGCGGACCGTCGGTGCGGATCGGCTGGCCCTTGCCCTGGCGGATGCGCAAGTGATCGATGATCCATGGTCCGAACAGGAACACGAACAGCGCGCCGGTGACGACGGCGCCGCCGGTGCGGAAGGTGATGTAGCGGAAGACGTTCAGGAAGGTGCGAAATGCACCGAAGCCCGGAAATGTGTTGGAGAGCTCGATCAGCCAGTAAAACATTCAGACGGTCCTATGGCGCCTTTGCATGCGCGGCCTTGGCATTGTTCTTGGCCTCAACGTGCCTCACGCGCATTCGCTGGCCTTCATCATCGGGGCGGGCGCGACCTCAGGGACAACGCACGGCTTCGCACCGCAAAGGGGGATTCGGGAACAGCGCCTTCCAAGCAGTTTACGCCTTTGCCTGCAAGGCGGCCACCAGGCCCGGCACAAACTTGTTGACCCAGAACATCTTCTTGCTGCCCTTGACAACCACGACGTCGCCTGCCTTCAGCAGGCTCGCAACCTCGTCCGGCTTCAGCGTGGCGGGATCGTCGTGCCAGCCGAGGCCCTTGCCTGACGGCAGCACGTCGAAGAGGTGGCGCATCAGGGACCCGACACAATAGACGCCGTCGATGCCTTCGAGATGCTTGGCGAGGCCGGTGTGGTAGCTTGGTGCGTCAGCACCCAGCTCCAGCATGTCGCCGAGCACCGCAATGCGGCGCCCGCCAGTCATGTTGCGCGCCTGCAGGCTTTGCAGCGCAGCAGCGACGCTGGCCGGGTTGCCGTTGAAACTGTCGTCGATCACGGTGATGCCGCCGACCGCCTGCTCGACGCCGCGGCCGGTCATGATGCCGACCCGGTCGAGTTTGATCGCGAGCGTCGCCGCATCGAGGTTCGCCGCGCGGATCGCGGCGAGCGCGGCCAGCGCATTCTGTACGCGGTGCGGCGCGCCCGGCGTGAGGCTGAAGGCGATCTCCTTCTTGCCGAGCTTGGCCACGACCTGCCAGCTCTCGCCATGCGGGGCGTGCGCGATCTCGTGCACCTCGGCATGCTCGCCGAAGCGCACCACCGTGCCTTTCCAATCCGGCGCCTTGATCCCGGCGGGCAGCACCAGCACGCCGTCCTCGGGCAGGCCGAGCGCGATCGATACTTTCTCGCGCCTGATAGCTTCGAGCGAGCCGAGCTTTTCCAGATGCACCGGCTGGACGTTGACGACCAGCGCGACCGTCGGCCGCGTCAACTCGCTGAGCCGCGCGATTTCGCCGGGCTGGTTCATGCCCATCTCGACGACCCAGAGGCTGGCGTCCGGCCTGGCGTTGCACAGCGTCAGCGGCACGCCCCAGAAATTGTTGAAGCTCGACGGGCTGGCATAGGCGTTGGGGTAAGCGGCCAGAAACTCCTTGGTGCTGGTCTTGCCAGCGCTGCCGGTGAGCCCAATCACCGGACCGCCAAAGCGAGCGCGCGCGGCGCGCGCAAGGCCCCACAGGCCGTCGATCAGTGTATCCTTCACGACGATCTGGGGAATGCGGATGCCCGCGATCTCGTGCGGCACGATCATCGCGACCGCTCCCGAGGCTTCCGCCTTGTCCGCGAACTCCCAGCCGTCACGCGCGCTGGCGAAGGCGGAGACGAAGCCACCGCTTGGCGTGCCGCTCAGCGCGACGAACAGGCTGCCCGGCTTCACCAGGCGGCTGTCCTGGGTGACGAAATCGATCGGCGTATCCGGGAATGATCCGCCGACACCCAGCGCGCGCGCCACCTCGGCAACCGTCCATATCGGCGCGCTCATGCAACCCTCGATGCTAGTGCGGCGGCGACCGCCTCGTGATCACTGAAAGGCAGCACCTCGCCGCCGACGATCTGCCCGGTCTCGTGGCCCTTGCCGGCGATGAGGAGCGCATCGCCCTCCTGCAAGTCCTCGATCGCCGCGCGGATCGCAGCAGTGCGGTCGCCGATCTCGCGAGCGCCCTTCGCGGTGGCGAGGATCGCCGCGCGGATCGCTTCCGGCTGCTCGCTGCGCGGATTGTCGTCGGTGATGATGACGCCATCGGCGTTCTCGGCCGCGATCTCGCCCATGATCGGCCGCTTGCCGGCATCGCGATCGCCACCGGCGCCGAACACGACGATCAGCTTGCGCCTGGCGTAGGGACGCAGCGCCTGCAAAGCCTTCGCCAGCGCATCGGGTTTATGCGCGTAGTCGACGAAGATCGGCGCGCCGTTGCGCTCGCCGACTCGTTCGAGCCGGCCCTTGGCGCCTTCGAGATGTTCGAGGCTCGCGAACACGTTTGCCGCATCGCTGCCGGTGCCGATGGCAAGGCCGGCAGACACCAGCGCGTTCTCGATCTGGAACTCGCCGACCAGCGGCAGCCGGACCGCGTAACGCTTGCCGCGATGCTCGAGCGCGAGCGCTTGCGAAAAGCCCTCGACCTCGGCACCGGCGAGACGAATGCCCTCGCCTGCCCCGCCGCCGTTGCGGCCGACTGCCATCACGCGCAGGCCGCGCGCCTTCGCCGCGTCAATGACGTCCACTGAACAATCATGATCGGCCGAGATCACCGCTGCTCCATCAGGGGCGACCAGCTCGCGGAACAGGCGGAGCTTGGCCGCGAGATAATGTGCGACGGTCGGATGATAGTCCATGTGGTCGCGCGAGAGATTGGTGAAGCCGCCGGCGCAGACGCGCACGCCGTCGAGGCGGTACTGGTCGAGCCCGTGCGAGGACGCCTCGAAGGCGAGATGCGTCACGCCGTCGCGCGCGATCTCGTCGATCTGCCGGTGCAGCGCGATCGGGTCCGGCGTCGTCAGCGAGCCGTAGACGGTGCGCTTGGGCGAGACGAGGCCGATGGTGCCGATGCTGGCGGAGGCATGCCCCAGCCGCTCCCAGATCTGGCGCGTGAAGGCTGCGACCGAGGTCTTGCCGCTGGTGCCGGTCACCGCGGCAATCGTCGCGGGCTGTGCGGGAAAGAACCTTGCCGCGGCCAGCGCCAGAGCGCGGCGTGGATTGGCGACCGTGACGAACGGCACCTTGAGCCCATCAAACGCATGGTCGCCGACGACGGCCACCGCGCCTGCCGCGACCGCAGCATCGATGAAGCGCGCGCCGTCGGTCTTGCTGCCCGCAAGTGCGAAGAAGAGATCGCCCGGCCTGACCTGGCGGCTGTCGAGCGCAAGGCCGCTCACATCGAGCGCCGTGGCAGCGGGCTCGATTGCGGCATCATTGCCTAGCAGTTCGCGCAGCTTCATGGTGTTCCAGTCGACACGCCGTGCCGGAAAGCCGAATCTTCGGAAAAGCCCCGACTCAGCAGCGGCAACGGCCTACCCGGTTGATTACTGGGTTGTCCTGGATGCTGCAAGAATAAGGCGGTCGGACGGCGGCAGGTCGAACCGCGGCTCGACGCCCAGAAGCGGCGCGATTCGCTCGATCACCTTGCCGCCCGTCGGCACCGCGTTCCAGCCCGACGTGATGAAACCCTTGGTTTCAGGAATCGCCTGCGGCTCGTCCAGCATGATCAGGATGTGATATTTCGGATCGTCGCAGGGCATGACCGCGGTGAAGGAGTTGAGCACCCGCTTCTTGGCATAGCGCCCGTTGATGACCTTCTCGGACGTGCCGGTCTTGCCGCCGACGTAGTAGCCCTTGATGTCGGCGGTCTTGGCGGTACCGATCTCGGCATTGAGCCGCATCAGATACCGCATCTTGTCGCTGGTGTCCTGCTTGATCACGCGCTTGGCCAGCGCCGCCGCTTCCGCTTCGCTGCGCTTCATGAAGGTCGGCGGAATCAAATAGCCGCCGTTCACCAGCGCGTTGATGCCCATCACCGCCTGGAGCGGCGCCACCGAGAGACCCTGGCCGAAGGCTGCCGTGACCGTGTTCAGCTCGCTCCAGCGGCGCGGGATCAGCGGCGCCGCGCTCTCCGGCAGTTCGGTGCGCAGCCGCGTCAACTGGCCCATCTTGGCGAGGAACGCCTTGTGGGCCTCGACACCCTGGCTGAGCGCGATCCGCGCCGCGCCGATGTTGGACGAGAAGGTGAACACTTCCTTGGTGTTGATGAAACGCCCGAGCGGGTGGCTGTCGTGGATGGTGAACTTGCCGTAGTGCAGATTTCCGCGCGCATCCCACGACGAGTTCAGGTTGATCTTGCCGGAATCGAGCGCCATCGCCAGCGTGAACGCCTTGAAGGTCGAGCCCATCTCGTAGACGCCGGTGGTCAGGCGGTTGATGCGGTCGGGGTCGTGCGCTTCCTTCGGATTGTTGGGATCGAAGTCCGGCAGGGAGACCATCGCCACGATCTCGCCGGTCTTGACGTTGGAGACGATGCCGGAGGCGGCCTTGGCGTGGAACTTGTCCTTGGCCTTCAACAGCTCGTCACGGAGCGCGTGCTCGACGCGCAGATCGACCGAGAGCTCGATCGGCTTTTGCAGCCGGTCGGTGGCGAAGCCGGCGCGATGGAGATCGGCGAGCCCTTGATTGTCGAGCCACTTCTCCAGCCCGGCGATGCCCTGGTTGTCGATATTGACGAGACCGATGAGGTGGGCGACTTCGTTGCCGGTCGGATAGACGCGCTTGTTCTCGCGCAGGAAGCCGATGCCGGGAACGCCGAGCTTGTGGATGTCCTGCTGCTGCTTCGACGTGACCTCGCGCTTGAGCCAAACGAAGCCCTTGCGCGTCTTCAGGCGCTCGCGCACCTCGGCCTCGTCGAGGTCGGGCACGGTGGCGGTCAAAAGCTCGATCGCCTCGTCCTTGTCGATGATGCGGCGTGGCTCGCCGAACAGGCTCGCCGCCTTGACGTCGGTTGCCAGGATCGCACCGTTGCGGTCGACGATGTCGGGCCGCGCGGTCGCGACCACTTCCTGCGCCGCGGCGCGGCGTGCACCGTGGGCGTCGGCGCCGATCGCGAACATCACGAGGCGGCCGCCGATCAGGGCATAGACCGAGGCGAAGGCGAGCATTGCGAGGCCAACACGCGCGCGCGCCTTCGCCGCGCGATCGACATTGCGCCCGTAGAGCAGGCTGCGGATCAGCCGCTGCCGCCAAGGCTCGGTCGGCTTTTCCATGGGTTTTGCCGGGATCGGAGCGCTCATTGATTGTCCTCCGGCTGAGGCACGGAGCCCGTCACGGTCTCGGGATCGCTGGCGGCTTCGATGGTGTTGAGCATCGCTCCGATCGGGTCGGGCTCACCCGGTCTGAACATCCGCGGCGGGCGCTCCGGCAGGTTCTTCAGCGAGTCATATTGCGTGCCGTTGACCGGCTTGAGCGACAGATGCCGGTCTGACAATCCTTGCAGGCGCAGCGGCGCATCGAGCTTGGCCCATTCGGCGCGCAGCGAGGCGATCGCATCGCGCTGCTCCCGGATCTCCGCATGCAGCCGCAGCACCTTCTCGGTGCGCGCGGTGGAGTCCATCTTGATCCGGTAGACATGGGCCGCCGCGAAGATCAGCGCGCCGATGACGAGGAGGTGGATGAAGCGCATGCCGCTAGCCGCCCCTCATGACGTCGGAGAGTCTTGGCCAGGACGATGGCTCGCCATCGTCATGCGCGGGCGCCGAGGTGCGCTCGGCGGCGCGCAGCTTTGCGGAGCGCGCACGCGGGTTATGCGCCACTTCGTCCTCACCGGCGACGACCGGCCGCCGCGTCAGCAGCTGGAAGCTCGGCGCGGCCTGCGCGACCTCCGGCAGATGCCGCGAGCCGCCGCCGCTCTTGGAACGTGAGGCGAGAAAATTCTTGACGATGCGGTCTTCCAGCGAATGGAACGAGACCACGACGAGGCGGCCGCCGGGCTTGAGCACGCGCTCGGCCGCAGCGAGCGCCGTCTGGAGTTCCTCGAGCTCTTCGTTGACGAAGATGCGCAGCGCCTGGAACGTCCGCGTTGCCGGATGAATGTCGCCGGGCTTCGAGCGCACGACCCTGCCGACGAGATCGGCGAGCGCGCGCGTGGTCGTGAGCGGCGTCTCCTGCCGATCTGCAACGATGGCACGGGCGATGCGCCGCGAATGCCGCTCCTCGCCGAAGAGATAGATGATGTCGGCGAGATCGCCTTCGGAGGCGCGCGCGACGACGTCCGCCGCGGTCGGGCCCGCCTGCCCCATCCGCATGTCGAGCGGACCGTCGAGACGGAAGGAGAAGCCGCGTGCTGCCTGGTCGAGCTGCATCGAGGACACGCCGACATCCATCACGATGCCATCGACGGTGTCGACGCCCTGCGCCGCGCAAACCTCGGCGAGGTTGGAGAAGCGGTCTTCGACCAGCGTGAGCCGGCCGGCGGAGCGTTCGACGAGCTCGGCACCGCCAGCGATCGCAGTACGATCGCGGTCAATGGCAATGAGCCGAGTTCCCGCCACATCGAGAATGGCACGGCTGTAGCCGCCGGCGCCGAAGGTGGCATCGACGTAAATACCGCCCTCCCGCGGGGCGAGATGGTCGATGGCCTCGCGGCCGAGAACCGGAATGTGCGGAGCCGAGCTCATGCGCCACGCCTGCCGAACGCCCGGCCTGACGTCGACGCCAGATCGGGAACGAAACAGCCCATGACGCCTCGAATGATTCTGCGTCGCGGCGGTTCCACGACAAAGCCCTCGTCCTACATGGTTATCGAGTCCGGTCGTCCCGGGCGGCAAACCCAGTGTTCCCAGCGAATTTTGTCGGGCAGCCATGGGATTTCGAGCCAAAATACGCTTTGGCCGCCTCCGTACGCGGGTCGGCACTTCATCTCTCAGTAACGGCCCTTAGCGTTAAGAAAGCGTTGATCGGCTCGCGACAAGTCGAAATGGTGACGTTGTGGTGATGCTTCATCCACACACATGCGCCAAAATGCATTCGTTAACCGCGCCGCGCGATTGCGCGCGGCCGAGGGTAAAGGAATAGTAAAGAGAAGGGCTTGGCCCACACTCTCCGTCCAACTCGAGCTGTCCATGCCGTCCGGTTCGTCCACGCCGTCTGGATCTGATTCGAAGCGTCAACGCGTTCTGCCGGTTCCCAAAGCCGCGGCGGGCATGCGGACGTTCGATCCGGATTCCTCGATCGTCTCCGACATCATCCCTTCGCCGAACCATGGCGAGCGCGCCAAGGGACGCCAGCCGGACATGATCGTGCTGCACTACACCGGCATGCCCGATGTCGAGGGCGCGCTGGCGCGGCTGTGCACGGCGGGGACAGAAGTGTCGGCGCACTACGTCGTGCTGGAGGATGGCCGCATCGTGCAATGCGTGCCCGAGGCCAGACGCGCCTGGCACGCCGGCGTCGCGTCCTGGGCCGGCGAGGACGACATCAACTCCTGCTCGATCGGCATCGAGATCATCAATCGCGGGCATGACTGGGGCTATCCGGAGTATCCGCTGCGCCAGATCGCCGCCGTGATCGCGCTGTGCCGCGGCATCATGCTCCGCCGCAAGGTGCCGCCGCACCGGGTGCTCGGCCATTCCGACGTCGCGCCCACGCGCAAGAAGGATCCCGGCGAAAAATTTCCGTGGCATTCGCTGGCCAATTCCGGCGTCGGCCACTGGGTGACGCCCGCCCCGGTCGTGCGCGGCGAGACCCTGATGCTCGGCACCATCAGCGACGCCGTGCTGAGCATGCAGCAGGCGCTCGCCAGATACGGCTACGGCGTGCCGCTGACCGGCAAATACGATGCCGCGACCATGGAAGTCATCACCGCCTTCCAGCGCCACTTCCGCCCGGCCCGTCTGGATGGTGTCGCCGATCATTCCACGCTATCGACATTGCAGGCGTTGCTGGCGAGCTTGCCGCAAGAGGGGACGCCTGTCGCGTCGAAGTGACGACGACGGCCACATACTCTGTCATTGCGAGCGAAGCGAAGCAATACAGACTGTCTCCGCGGAAACACTCTGGATAGCTTCGTTCACTCCTCGCAATGACGGAGCTCGTGGCGACTATCCCATCTCCCTCACCCGTCGCGCATACAGCCGCCGCAACGGCTCCAGCTGCGTCGCCTCCGTCGCCGCCCGATACGCCTCGCGCGCCTCGTCCTTGCGGCCGAGCCGCCGCAACAGATCCGCGCGCACCGCGGGCAACAGCTCGTAGCCATCAAGCCCGCCGCGCGCGGTGATCGCGTCGACAAGAGCGAGCGCACGTGAAGGTCCATCGACCATCGACACCGCCGCGGCATGATTCAGCTCGATCACCGGCGAGGGACTGATGCGTAGCAGCACCTCGTAGAGCCCCGCAATCTGCGGCCAATCGGTCTCCTCAAAGCTGGTCGCGCGTGCATGCAGCGCCGCGATCGCGGCTTGCACGGCATAGGGTTGCGGGCGGCTGGGTAGGCGCAGCGCGTCCTCCACCAGGAGCAGGCCCTCCTCGATCTGCGCGCGATCCCACAGCGAGCGATCCTGTTCCTCTAGCAGCACGATATCGCCGGCCGGTGTCTCGCGCCCGCCGCGGCGCGCATCGTGCAGCAGCATCAACGCCAGCAGGCCCTTGATGCCGGCGCGATCGGGCATCAACCGGTCGAGCAGGCGGCCGAGCCGGATCGCCTCGACGACGAAATCGGGCCGCATCAGGCCCGTACCCGAGGTCGCCACGTAGCCTTCGGTGAAGACGAGATAGATCACGGCGAGCACGCCGTCGAGCCGCAGCGCCAGCGCGTCGCGCTCCGGCACTTCGTAAGGAATACCGGCGAGGCGGATCTTCTGCTTGGCGCGAACGAGGCGCTGGGCCATCGCCTCCTCGCTGACGAGAAAGGCGCGCGCCACCTGCGCGGTGGAGAGCCCGCACACGGTGCGCAGCGTCAGCGCGATCTGGACTTCGGCTGCGAACGCGGGATGGCAGCAGGTGAAGATCAACCTCAGCATGTCGTCGTCGAGCATGGCCGGCGGCTCGTCAGGCGCTTGCGCGTTCAGCTCGAGCTCGTGCACCAGCGCTTGCTGCTTGCCGCGAAAGATGGCCCGGCGGCGAATGCGGTCGATCGCCTTGTTGCGGGCGACATTGACCAGCCAGGCGCGCGGATTGTCGGGGACCTCGCAGGCCGGCCAGCGTTCCAGCGCGACGGCGAAGGCGTCCTGAAGCGAATCCTCGGCGAGATCGAAATCACCGACGAGGCGGATCAGCGTGGCCAGCGCCCGCCCCGCCTCGTCACGGAAGATGGCTTCGATCTCGGAAGGGGTCATGTCACACGATCACTCTCCTCCCGTCATTCCCGGACGCGGCAAGGCCGCGAGCCAGGAATGACGAAGGTGAGAGTTGTCACTTCTCATACACCCAGATCGGCCGCACCTCGATCGACCCGATGCGCGCGCTGGGAATCCGCGCCGCAATCTCGATCGCGGCGTCGAGATCCTTGGCCTCGATCAGATAGTAGCCGCCGAGCTGCTCGCGCGTTTCCGCGAACGGACCGTCGGTCGTCAGCGTCTTGCCGTCGCGCACGCGCACCGTGGTCGCGGTCGTGGTCGGCCGGAGCCGATCGCCGGCCTTGAAATTGCCGTTCCGGATGATGGATTGCGTGAAGGCCTCATACTCCGCCGACATCTTCTGAGTGGTTCCCGTGTCAATCTTCGCGTACTCGGCCTCGTTCTGGTAGATCATCAGCAGATACTGCATCGCTTCACTCCTGTTGTTCGGCTGTGTTGCCGACATCCAGTCGAACGGGGCACGCTCCAAACGACATCTTCAGGATAAATTATTTCGGGCCAAGCGTGCACGGCGATATCGGCTTGACGGAACCGTCACAAATGCTCCATGCGTAGACCGTCAGTCGGCCGGACGGCCGCTCCGGCAGGGGCCGAAAGGCCGCCGGGGAGGAAAGTCCGGGCTCCCTTGACATGCGGTGCCGGATAACGTCCGGCGGGGGTAACCCCAGGGAAAGTGCCACAGAAAACGAACCGCCCGCCTTCGCCCCTTCGGGGCTATGGCGTGACAAGCCCGCGAGGCTCGCCACGCCGAAGCAGCGCAAGCTGCATAGGCGGGTAAGGGTGAAAAGGTGCGGTAAGAGCGCACCGCGGCTGCGGCAACGGAGCCGGCATGGTAAACCCCACCGGGAGCAAAACCGAATAGGGACGGCGCAGCGGGCTGTTCGCGCAAGCGATAACGCCGCGGGGCGATGTCAGGCCCGCCGTCCGGGTAGGTTGCCCGAGGCCATGTGCAAACATGACCCCAGAGGAATGGCCGTCACGTACCGTTCGCGCAAGCTGACGGTGCCCTACAGAACCCGGCTTACAGGCCGGCTGATATTCTAAAGCGTTTTCGAGCGAAGTGGGTTTCCGGTTCGCGTGAGGAAAACGCGTCTTGCTAAGGAAGCAACGAGGGGTTCGGCGTGAATACGCCGGGCCCCTCACCATTTTAGGGGCAAGCGCGCAGCCATTTAAATGGTGTCATTCCGGGGCGCGCGAAGCGAGAGCCCGGAATCCATCGGACGGCACGTTGGTGGAGAAATGGATTCCGGGTTCGTGCTGCGCACGCCCCGGAATGACGATGTAGCGGCCGGCCGCGCAATGTAAACGCTGCGGCCACGTTAGGCCGCGCGCGTATTCGCCTTTACGATGACGGGTGCAAGCTCGCCGGCCTCGCGCCGCAGCTTGCTCGCCTCGAAACCGTGCATGCCAAGCTGCCATTGCAGCCCGACGATGGCGCCCTTGGTCCGCTGCAGTAATGCGAGCGAGGCGAACAGGGTCACCGGCAGCCACAGCGCGAGTTGCAGCCAGAGTGCCGGCGCGTAGGCCGTCTCGACCGCGAGGATCGCCGGCACCACGAGATGGCCGACCACGACCATCACGAGATAGGCAGGAAAGTCGTCTGCGCGTTGGTGGAACAGCTCCTCGCCGCAGTGGTCGCAAGCGTGAGCCACTTTCAGGAAGCGGCCGAACATGTGCCCTTCCCCGCAATTGGGACATTTGCCGCTGAAGCCGCGCCACATCGCCTTTGCCAGAGAGACCGTCGCCATGACCACACCTCTTCCTTTTCAACGATCCAGACAATAATATCTTGTATCCATACATTCAAAGGATATGGGCCTATATTGCATGGACTGGACCCCTACAATCTCGGAGCTCTCCGGCCCGCGCTACCAGCGCATCGTCGAAGCCATGGAGGCCGACATCGCCGCAGGGAGGCTGGTGCGCGGCCAGCAATTGCCGACGCAGCGGGCACTCGCAAAAGCACTCGGCATCGATCTCACCACGGTGACGCGCGCCTACACCGAGGCGCGGCGCCGCGGCATCATGGAGGCCCGGGTCGGACAAGGCTCGTTCGTATCGGAGACCAGCGCGCGCCGTGCGGTCGACATGCCGCATCCCGTCGCGATTGATCTCTCGATGAATGTGCCGCCGCGTCCGCTCGAGGCGCAGCTCGACGAGCGCATCATCGCCGGAATGGAGTCGATCCGCGCGCAATCGGGCCTGACGGCGCATCTCAACTACCAGCCGCCAGGCGGCAGCGCGCATGAGCGCGAGGTCGCAGCGCGCTGGATGCGCGCGCGCGTTCCGCATACACATGCCGACAGGTTGGTGATCTTTCCGGGCGCGCAAACGATCCTGTTCAACCTGCTCGCCCATCTCGCGCGGCCCGGCGAAATCGTGCTGACGGAAGCGCTCACCTTTCCCGGCATCAAGGCCGCCGCGGCGCGGCTCGGCGTCAAGCTCGTCGGTGTCGCCATGGACGACGGCGGCATCCTGCCCGACGCGCTGGCGAAGGCCTGCCGCGCGCACAGCCCGAAGGCCGTCTATCTCATTCCGACGCTGCACAATCCGACCACGGCGACATTGTCCGCCGAGCGGCGTCACGCCATCGCAAAGATCATCAGCGATGCCGGCACGACGCTGATCGAGGACGACGCCTACGGGCTGCTCGATCGCTCGGCATCGCCGATCGCGAACCTCATTCCGGAGCGGACTTATCTCGCGACCACGCTGTCAAAATGCATCGCGCCGGCGCTGCGCGTCGCCTATCTGTTGGCGCCCGACAGCGACGCGCAGCAGACGATGCGTAGCCATTTGCAGGCCACCGTGCAGATGCCGGCGCCGCTGATGGTCGCGCTGGTCACGCATTGGATCGAGACCGGCATTGCCGATCGCATCATCACCGCCATCCGCAACGAGGCAGTCGGCCGCCAACAGCTCGCGCAGCGGGCGCTGAAGGGGTTTCAGTTCCTGGCCAGGCCCGCCGCTCATCATCTCTGGCTGCGGCTGCCGGAGGGCCGGTCCGATGTCGCGGGGCATCTCTTGCGGAATGGACTCGCGGTGGTAGGCGGCGAAACCTTCACCGTGGACGGAACACCGCCACATGCGGCGCGCCTCTCGCTGGGCGCAGCGCGCAACCGGGCGGAATTGACCGAGGCGCTGCGCATCCTGGTCGGCGCGCTGCACGAGCCCGCCGACACCAGGCAGATCGTCTAGACTCTTTATTGATGAGGACGGCGATGGCGCGAGCGAACCACGGGCACAGCGGGTGACGGATAGGCCTGCAATGCATAGGCATCGCGCGGGCTGCCCGGCTCGCCGCGCGCGGCGCGCCCAGCCGGCGTGAGCTGACCGCCATTCAGCACGTCGCGGTCGGGATGGGCGGCCTGATAGGCCGCAGGCTCCGAAAACTGCGCCTGCGCCATTGTCGGCATCAAGGCCGTCGCCGACAACAGCGCGGCCGCAACGGCAATGTTCATGCGGGTCATCGTCATTCTCCATCATCTCGTTCGGGACTGGCCGATCGGAGCGCACGATGGCGTCGGGGGCCCCGGAATTGCAGTACGACCGTCATGTAGGCGTGTCTTTCGCGAAAGCCCGAACGCCGCAGATCACGCTTGCGTGCAGCATGGATTGACCTGCAATCCAGCAAGCGTGCTATGCGGGCAATGGCGATCAACCGTTCGGAATCGCCCATTGCGACAAGGATGATCCATTGGAAACGCTCACCTACGTCCTGCTGCTGTTCGGCGCGCTGGCCGGCGGCTTCGTCTCGGGACTGGCCGGCTTCGGCACGGCGCTGATGGCGCTCGGCATCTGGCTCTATGTGCTGCCGCCATCGCTCGCCGTGCCGCTGGTGCTGATCTGCTCGGTGATCGCGCAAACCTCGACGCTACCGTCGATGTGGAAGAGTTTTGACCTCTCGCTGGTCTGGCCGTTCCTGATCGGCGGACTGATCGGCGTGCCGCTGGGAACGATGATGGTCGCCGCGGCCGATCCAAAAGTGTTCAAGCTGAGCGTCGGCGTGCTGCTGCTGATCTTCTCGAGCGCGCTGTATCTGAACAAGAGGCCGCTCGCGATCAAGTTCGGCGGCCGGATTGCCGACGGCGCGATCGGCTTTGCCGGCGGCATTCTTGGCGGCCTCGCCGGACTGTCGGGGCCACTGCCGATCCTGTGGGCCAACATCCGCGGCTGGAACAAGCACGAGCGGCGCGGCATCTTCCAGCTCTTCAATTTCACGGTGCTCGCGACCGCGCTGGCGTTGCAGACCGCCTCGGGCCTCGTCGAACTCAAAGTGGTCTGGCTCGCGCTGGTCGCATTTCCAGGCACGCTGATCGGCGCATGGGCCGGCGCGCGGGTCTATCACGCCCTGAGCGACAAGCATTTTGGCGATGTCGTGCTCGGCCTCCTATTCCTGTCGGGCCTCGGCCTCGTCTGGAATAGTGTTGGTACGCACTAAAGCATGATCCGCAAAAGTGCGGAGCGGTTTTCCGAAAAGATCATGCTCAAACAACAACCTAAAGCGCGATGACGATTCATCCTAATCTCATCGCGCTTTAGGCGGGCACGCGTGCGGGAGGCGCGACTGGCTCGGTCCCCGCCTGCTCCAGGGGTTGCTCCGGACGGGGCAATACCAGTCGCCTCCTGAATTCGCGACGCAACAACCACAAGCTCAGCGCAGCATGGAGCGTCGTCGCAGCGATCGACAAGTACCACACGTGCTCCATGCGGAAGCCCGGCCGCGTCGACAGCCAGATCGCCGGCAACGAATAGGTGAACACGCGTGTCGCCGAGCTCAAGAGCACCGGCTTGGTATTGCCGAGCCCCTGGAACATGCTCGAGCAGGTGAAGATCAGGCCCTGCGCCACCATGTTGAGCGAGATGATCCGCAGGAACAGGAAGGCGATCTCCATCGTCTCCCGATCGTTCGAGAATCCGGCGAGCAGCAGTTCCGGCTTCAGCTGCGCAAGAATCATGAAGCCGATCATCACGACGGTGGTGATCAGCGCCGCCTTGACGAAGGTTTCGCGCACGCGCGCGCCGTTTGCAGCGCCGACGTTCTGGCCGGCGATCGGCCCGGCCGCCAGCGCGACCGCGAGCGCCGGCATCTGGATCAGGCCGAGCACGCGCTGTCCGATGCCGAATCCCGCCTGCGCCGCCGCGCCGAAATCGCGCAACACGTAGTAGACCACCGCCATGAGGATGAACATCATCGCGAATTCGCCGCTGGCGGGCAGCCCGACATTGAGGATGCGCTTCAAATGGCGCGGCTGCGGGCGCCACTGCGTCGCGTCGAACGCGACGTAGCGCTCGACCTTGCGGAAGTACGCCAGCAGCATCAGGACGCCGATCACCACCGCGATCGAGCTTGCGAGCCCCGCGCCGGCAACGCCGAGTGCGCAGCCCGTGCCCCAGCCCGCGATCAGCGCCGGCGCCAGCGCGATGTTGATGACGACCGCAAGCGCCTGCACCAGCATGGCGGGACGCACGATGCCGGTCGCGCGCAGCGCAGACGCCATCACCTGCGTGGCGAATTGCAGCGCGAGCGCCGGCATGAACCACAACAGATAGATGGTCCCCGCCTCGATCGTCGCCTGGTCCGCGGCAATCGAGCGCATATAGAAGCGCGACAGTGCTGCGCCCATGGCCAGAGTCAGCAGGCCGAACAGCACAGACAGTGCGATCGCCTGGTTGAAGATCAAATTGGCATCCTGCCGATCCTTGCGTCCCACCGCATGCGCAATCAGCGCAACAGTGCCGACGCCGAGCACCTGCATCAGCGCGTTGACGAGAAATCCTGCGTTGCCGGCCGCGGCGACGCCCGCGACCGCTGCATCGCCCAATCCCGAGACGAAGTAGAGATCGACCAGCTGGCAGACCATGATCGTGACCATGCCGACCATGATCGGAGGGGCCATGGCCAGGATGTGTCTCACGATGGAGCCGTTCGTCAGGTCTTTCATGTCAGTCCATCCTTGGCGCCGTAACATCGGGACGTTCGCCCCTGCCGCGCGCCTCACTCCGCTGCTGCGATATGTCCGAGCTCCACCACCTGGCGCTCGAACAGGCCGCGATAGATGCCGCCGGGCTTGGCCGCGAGCAGAGCATGCGTGCCCTGCTCGACGATCTCGCCGCGGTCGAACACCAGGATGCGATCGAGGCTCTTCACCGTCGACAGGCGGTGCGCGATCACGATCGAGGTGCGGCCCTTCATCAGCCGCTCCATCGCCTGCTGGATCAGGGCCTCCGATTCCGAATCGAGGCTCGAGGTCGCCTCGTCCAGGATCAGCACCGGCGCATCCGCCAGGAAGGCGCGCGCCAGCGCGACGCGCTGGCGTTCGCCGCCCGACAGCTTCACGCCGCGTTCGCCGACCAGCGTGCCGTAGCCCTTGGGCAGACGCAGGATGAAGTCGTGCGCATTCGCAAGCCGCGCCGCCTGCTCGATCGCCTGCAGGCTGGCGCCCGGCCGGCCATAGGCGATGTTCTCGGCGAGCGAGCGATGGAACAGGATCGGCTCCTGCTGCACGATCGCGATCTGGCTGCGCAGCGATTGCTGCGTAGCCAGCGCGATGTCCTGCCCGTCGATCAGCACGCGGCCGCCGGAGACGTCGTAAAGCCGCTGCACCAGCTTGACGAAGGTCGTCTTGCCGGAGCCAGAGCGGCCGACGAGGCCGACCCGCTCGCCGGCGCGGATCGTCAGCGACAGCCCGTCATATAGCGGCGCGCGATGGCCGCCATAATGGAACGTGACGTCGTCGAACACGATCTCGCCGCCCTCGATCGCGATCGGCCGCGCATCGGAAGCATCCGCAATGCCGACCGGCTCGTCGTGGATCGCCACCAGCTCGTCCATGTCGTTGACCGAGCGCTGGAGGTTGTTGATGTGCATGCCGACGTCGCGCAAGTAGGCGTGGATGACGTAGTAGCTCGTCAGCACATAGGTGACGTCGCCGGGCGAGGCGTGCCCTGACATCCACAGCAACACCGATCCGCCGATCACGGATGCGCGCAGGCACAGCAGCAGGGAAAGCTGCGACATGGCCGTGTAATTGTAGCGCAGCCAGGTCCGCCGCACGCGCACGCGCCAGCGACTGATGACGCGGGCGAGCCGTGCATCTTCGCGCAGCTCTGCACCGAACGACTTCACCACGGCGTTGCAGGTCAGCGCGTCCGCCAGCGTGCCTCCGACCTTGGTGTCCCAGGCATTGGAGACGCGCGCCGCCGGCGCGATGTAGCGGGTCGAGAACACCACCGTGATCGTGACGTAGAAGATCGCCCCGAGCGCGATCACCAGGCCGAGCGAGGTCCAATGCACGCCGATCAGGACCATCGAGCCGATCAGCACCAGCAGCGAGGGCGCCAGCGCCATCAGAATGGTGTCGTTGAGCAGGTCGAGCGCCCACATGCCGCGCGTGATCTTGCGCACCGTGGAGCCTGCAAAGGAGTTGGCGTGCCAATCGGTCGAGAAGCGCTGCACGCGCGTGAACGCATCCTGCGCGACGTCGGACATGATCTTCAGCGTGAACGGCACGATCGCCTGGAGGCCGACGAGCCGCAGCACCATCGAGGCGGCGCCCAGCGCCACGATGGCGCCGAATGCCACCAGCGCCGCGTGGCGCGCGTCCGGATCGGATGGGCCGCGCGTCAGCGCATCGACCAGGTGTCCTGAGAACACCGGCATGAACAGGTCGGCGATGGTCGCACCCAAGAGGCCGCCGGCCACGATGAGGCCGCGCCCGGGCTGCTTCAGCCAGTGCCGGAACACGAAGGGCAGCACCACGCGGATCGCGGCGGGCTTTTTGGACAGAGCGGTCATGACATCATCCGGCCGCTCGCGCAGGCCGGCTCCATCGATGGACGCAGGCCGGCCGCGAGGGCCGAAACGGCGTCACTCAAAACTGACTTTGACTTGGGAAGCGGAGCGATCGGGGCGCTTGGCCGAAACCTTGGCCCAATCGAAGCTGGCGGAAAGGGCCCCTACGAGGCCGAGCACATACCGAGCCAGAACATCGAGCGCGGGCGTGCGATCTGCGAATGCGACGAAATCATGCAAATCCCTCCCCGGTTCGATTGAATGAGGTGCGCTTTATAGATGTGTCGTTTGCGATTTGCAACGGGGCTCGCGCGAGATCACAGATGAGTGTTGCAATTTGGTGCGGCTTTGGTGCGCATCAACGCCGTCATGCCCCGCGGAGGCGGGGCATCCAGTATTCCAGAGGCGGTAGTATTTCAATCGATAAGCCGCGGCGTACTGGATCGCCCGCCCCAGTGCGCAAGTGCGCACAAGGCGGGCGATGACATCGAGAGTGCCGCGTCAATGCGCGTCGCCGCCGCCGGTCATCGCGGCCGGCTTGTTCAGCAACCCGACCAGCAGGCTGAGGCCGAGATAGAACAGCGTCAGCATGAAGAAGGCGTCGCCGAAGCTCATCACCACGGCCTGGCGGTGCACGAGTTGGGAGAGCTGCTTCATCGCCATCAGCGTGGAATCGCCGAGCCCCTGGAATTTCTGCATGAACATGGTCAGGGTTTCGGTCGCGGTCGCGTTGCCCCAGGTCACGCGCTCCTGCAGGCGCGTGATGTGCAGATCGGTGCGATCGTTGAGCACGGTGTTGATGATGGCGAGCCCGACCGCGCCGCCGAGATTGCGCATCAGGTTGAACAGGCCGCTCGCGTTCTTCACCCTGTCAGGCGCCAGCGTGCCGAGCGCGATGTTGTTGGTCGGCACCATCGCGAACATCATGCCGATGCCGCGCAGGATCTGCGGCACCAGCAGCTCGTAGAAATCGTAGTCGCGGGTGATCCAGGTCATCTGGTAGGAGCCGATCGCGAACACGACGAGGCCGAACGCGATCATGTAGCGCATGTCGAACTTCACCATGAGACGGCCGACCAGCGGCGCGACCAGGAACATGGTGATGCCGGAGACGAACATGGTCTCGCCGATCATCAGCGCGCTGTAGCCGCGCACTTCGGCGAGATAGCGCGGATAGATATAGGTCAGGCCGTAGAGGCCGATACCGATGCAGAACTGCAGCAGGCAACCGATCGCGAAGTTGCGGTTGGAGAAGGTGCGCAAATTGACGATCGGCTCGGCCGCCGTGAAGACGCGCCAGAAGAAGGCGATCGCCGAGATCGCGCAGATCCAGGCGCAGATCGCCACCGAGGTGTCCTGCAGCCATTCATATTGCGGACCTTCCTCCAGCACATATTCCAGCGTGCCGAGGAAGCCGGCCATGAACAGCAGGCCCCACCAGTCGAAGCGGTCGAGCAGCTCGAAATGCGGCTCGTCGAAATCGACCAGCGCCAGCACGCCCAAGGTGATGCTGATGCCGGGCACGACGTTGATGAAGAACAGCCAGTTCCACGACATCAGGTCGGTGATGTAGCCGCCGACGGTCGGCCCAATGGTCGGGGCCAGCGTCGCGACGAGACCGATGATGGGACCGACGATGTGGAATTTCGTGCGCGGGAAGACGGTATAGGCCGAGGCGAACACCGTCGGAATCATGCCGGCGCCCAAAAAGCCCTGGAGCGCGCGCCAGAGGATCATCTCCTCGATCGTGGTGGCGAAGCCGCAGAGCAGGCTCGAGAAGGTGAAGCCGGCGGCCGAGATCGCGAACAACAGCCGCGTACCGAAAGCGCGCGACAGAAATCCCGACAGCGGGATCGCGATGACTTCGGCGATCAGATAGGCGGTCTGCACCCAGGACACTTCGCTGGAGCTCGCCGACAGGCCGGCCTGGATCTCGCTCAGGGAGGCCGAGACGATCTGGATGTCCAGGATCGACATGAACATCCCGAACACCATGATGATGAAGGCAAACAGCCGCTTCGGCGCGATGCGCTCCGAAGCGGGATCCGCGATCATGGCAGGTGAAGCGGTGGTGGCGTTGGCCATGGTGTCAGCTCAGATGCAAGCTGCGAGCTCTCTTCACCTCTCCCGCTTGCGGGAGAGGTCGACGCGCTCGCAGAGCGCGGCGGGTGAGGGCTCTATCCTCTTGGGGAGTCTCCCTAGCGGAGGCACCCTCTCCCCTGCCCTCTCCCGCAAGCGGGAGAGGGAGCGCAGCTGCACTCGGAGCTAGAGTGTCGCGAGTCATGAGTGATCAATCCTACTGCGGGTGGATCGCGGTGGGATCGTCGAGATCGACCTCGCTGTCGGCGTCGGCCGCGCCTTTGTTGGTGTCGACGGTGGCGTAGACCGACATGCCGGCGCGGAGCAGGTTCTGCTTCGCCACCGACTTCGGCACGCGGATGCGCACCGGCACGCGCTGCACGATCTTGGTGAAATTGCCGGTGGCATTGTCAGGCGGCAGCAGCGTGAACACCGAGCCTGCGCCCGCCGCGATGCTGTCGACCACGCCCGAGAACTTGCGCATGCCGTAGGCATCGACCTTGATCGTCACCGGCTGGCCGGGACGGATGCGCTTGAGCTGCGTTTCCTTGAAATTGGCGTCGATATAGACATCGTTGAGCGGCACGATGTTGCCGAGGCGCTGGCCGACCGCAACGAAGTCGCCGGCGCTGACCAGGCGATTGGAGAACGTGCCGTCGACCGGCGCGCGCACGGCGGTGAAGCTGAGGTCGCGCTCGGCCTTGGCGAGCGTGGTCTTGAGCTCGGCGAGCTGCGCCTGCGCTTCGGCCTGCTGCGCCTTGGCGACGTCGACATTGCTGACGGCGACGTCGTAGGCGGCCTGCGCAGCCTTGACCGCGGCGGCGCCCTGATCGCGTCCGGCTTCCGAGCTCTCGAACACGGCGCGCGAGGCAAACCCCTTGTTGCTCAGCGCCTGCTGACGCTCATAATCGAGATCGGCGCGCTTGAGGCCCGCCTCAGCCGAGACGAGCTGCGCCTTGGCTTGCGCGACCTGGCTGTCGAGCGCGGCGACCTGGCGGCCGATGCGATCGATCGTCGCCTGCTGGGTCGTAATCTTGGTCGCGGCGGCATCGACCGCGATCTTGTAGTCGCCGTCGTCGATGCGGAAGACGACGTCGCCGGCGCGAACCGGCGTGTTATCGCCGGCGAGTATCGAGGAGATGTGACCGGCGACGCGCGCGCCGAGCATGGTGTTGTTGGCGCGGACATAGGCATCGTCGGTGGAGATGTAGAAGCGGCCGACCAGCGTGTAGTAGCCGGCATAGCTCGCGACCGCGAGCGCCAGCAGCAAGCCGACGCCCATCAGGACGAATTTGCGCTTGCCGGATCTGGGCGCGCCGGCAGCGGCGCTATCGGCAGGTACAGCCGGGGCCGCCCTGTCGGGTGCGGGCTTCTCGGCCACCTCGGCGGTGCGGCGCTTGGTTTCCTCGGCCACATGAGCGCGCAATTGCTCGGCCAGGACGGCGGGTTTCTCGGTCGCAGCGTCACCGCCCGTCTGCTCGTCCACCGCTTCCTGGCGAAGAACGCGCGCAGCCTGGTCTCTCGATACGGCCATAAAGGCCTCCCCAAAAAAGCGCGACCAAGGGCAGGCCGTCGTGCGGCCTGTTCCCTCCCGCTCACCTCAAATACCATTGACCGAACCGTTCGGTCAATATACATAATATTCCCGTCCGGGACCCTACGGGCCCGAATCCTTATATTTGCGTTTCATGGTGTCAGACCCGATCCAAAACCTTCCGAGACCCTAAACCAATGGTTGTAGCTGCCAGCGAACATCTGCACGTCGTCCACGAGGAGGACAGCTCCAAGCGCCGCCAGATCCTGGACGGTGCCCGCAAGGTGTTCATGGCGCTCGGTTTCGACGGGGCCAGCATGGGCGAGATCGCGCGCGCCGCGCAGGTCTCAAAGGGCACGCTCTATGTCTACTTCGCCGACAAATGCGCGCTGTTCGAAGCCATCCTCGAAGAGGAGGCGCTCCAGCACGGCCAGGTCGTGTTCAATTTCGATCCCGCGCGCGATGCCGAAACCACGCTGAAGGAGTTCGGCCGGGCCTACATCCATCTGCTCTGCCGCCCCGGCGGCGGATCGGCGATCCGCACCGTGATGGCGATCGCCGAGCGCATGCCCGATGTCGGCCGCCGCTACTATGGGCGGGTACTGGACAAGACCATCAACCGCCTCTCCGAGTATCTCAGAGCCCATGTCGCCTCCGGTGATCTCGCGATCGACGACTGCGATCTTGCTGCCTCGCAATTCATGGAACTCTGCAAGGCTTCACTGTTCCTGCCCTTCGTCTTCCAGGCCGCGTCTGCGCCATCGGAACAACGGATGACCGAGGTGGTCAACAGCGCAACGCGGATGTTCCTGGCGGCGTACCGGAAGTAACGGCAAGCAGGCCGCGCGTTGCGCAGGCCGGCGCCGCGGCCCTATATTGCGACCATGTCTCGTGATCTTCGCCCGCCGGTCGATATCCTCCATTATGAGATCGTCCAGGAACAGGCCTCGGCGCTTGGACGGATGGGTCGCGCGCTCGAACAGACGCTGACGCGTCTGCGCGAGTTCGACGCCGCCCACGCACTCTCGGAGACGCCGGCCTCGCTGCAACCGGCGAGGCGCAGGCTGGTCGCGGAAGCCGGCCAGGCGCTCTGGATGTTCGTGGTGCAACGGGAGGCGTCCGGCTTGCGTGACAGCCGCCATATCATGCGGACCTACAACGTCCCCGGCGAGGTGCAGCAGTGCATGGGGCTGGTCCCCGTACCGTTGAAGCCGGCGTCGACGTGAGTTGCTGAGCCGTCGAGCTACGCCCCATCGTAGCCCGCATGGAGCGAAGCGGAATGCGGGGATACCTGTCCCGGATTGCGCTTCATCCGGCTACAGGGTTTTGCAAGCCTCAATCGTCGGCGTACTCGTCCTCTTCGCGCTTGTGCGCGGTGCTCTTGCGGCCGAGCGAACCAGTCACGGAAGGATCACGCGCGTTCGCATACGGACTGCGTGACTGCGCACGCGCGGCGACCTCTTCGCCGGCGACGGCGGCGGGCTGGCAGATCAGGCGACGGCTGGCGCGGCGCATCAGGTCGACGTGGATGTGATCGTAGTGATAGACGTTGGAGCCCGGCGCGAGCACCGTGGTGAAATGCGCGCAGGCGCCGGACTGCACGTCGCGCAAAAACCCCTGCTCTTCCGGCATGCCGCGCCAGCCGTCCTTCACGGTGACGCGGCGGCCGTCGGCGAGCACGAAGGCGGATATGTCGAGCGCATTGCCGAAGGCGTGCTCGGAGATGTGGGCGCGCGAGTTGCCGTTCATGCCGCGGCAGGAATAGGCTGAGATCTGCTTGATCTCGGCGACGCGGACGCCGAACCAGCGCATGGCCGAGGGCTGCACGGTGTCGGCGAGCCAGCGGTCGAGCTCGGACACGATCGGACAGGCCAGCGTCGCAGTCGGCTTGATCGCAACGGGACCGACGGCGGTGACGGGATTACCCTGCGCCGGGCCAAGACGCGGCAGCGGCTGCTGCGCGGGCGCCTGCGAGTAAGGTGCCGGACCGGCCGGCCGCGCCGGATAGCTCGGCGCATTCATGTAGCGCGCGGCACCCGCCGCATCAGTGCCCTCGGGAGGCAGGTCGATCTCGTCTTCCTGCGGCGCCACGCCGGGCGCGTTCAGCGACATCGGACCGGTTGAGCTGCCATAGCCGGAAGGCTGTTGCACGGCGCTCTCGGGGTAATTCGATCGCTGCGGATAGGAGGAGGCAGGATAATTCTGGCTCTGCGGATAATTCGATCGCGGCTGCGTCACCGGCCAGCGCGGCTGGTTGCCGATGTTCGCCGGCGGACGCAGTTCCTCGTCGGCAAAGCCGTAGCTGCTGGAGGCTTCGCCGATGGCGGCGACCTTGAGCGGAAATTCGGCGCCGCACTGGCCGGGGCCGGAGATCGGGTCGATGCGGACGATGTCCGCACTCTCCTTGACCGCCCCCGATTTCAGGCACGCCGCTTCCGCCTCGGCCCGCCACGGTTCGCGTTCGGCCTGAAAGAAGCCGCGACCGCAACCCGCTAGCGAAACAAGGACGATGGAGCCGACGAGATACAAACGAACTCCGCGCGTCATGAACGCACGTTCGGCGAATTTACTTAAAGACTCTTCAACGTGTCGATTTCAGCCTTCTTTAACCATGCCGGCCCGCGCGCGCCGAAATGCTGCAAGGACTGAGCGACAGCAAAGCTGCCTTTTTCGGCAAGAGACTTTCTGTTAACCATAAAGCTCGCGCCCAAGGCGGCGCGACAGCGGGACCGATCTCATGACGTTCGCCGACAGATTGAGCATTATCACCGCGTACCTCGCCATGGCCTTCGTCGGCGCCATCGTGCTCGGCATGATTTAGCGGCTCAAACGTAAGACGGTGTCTCTCCTCCCTTCTCCCCTTGTGGGAGAAGGTGGCGCGAAGCGCCGGATGAGGGGTCTCTATCCTCGCGCGCTTCTGGTGGAGACAGACCCCTCACCCCAGTGAGCCCGCGTCGACCAGCGGAGCTGCCCTCTCCCACAAGGGGCGAGGGCACAACAATGCGCATCTCTCGATGAGCTACGACCGCGTACCCCACTGCTGCGACGTCGTGACCACCTTCTCCTGCCGCTCCTCAACACGCGTCCAGTCGTTGCCGGAGCAGAAGAAGCGGCCGAGCGCACAGGCTTCGACGTGCAGCTTGCCGGAGCTCTTCAGCGTCATCGTCGCGTAATAGGTGTTGCCGCTGGAGCGGCTATAGATGCTGCCGGTCCAGGCGTCGTGCGATTTCGGCTTCATGTTGACGAGAACGCTCTCGCCTCGGTTTGAGGCCTCGCTCAGCGCGTAACCGCACAGTGCCGGTCCGCAGCGCTCGATGCGAACGGTGCCGTTGGCGCCAGCGCTCTCCCACTCACCGAGCGGCGTATAGCCCTCGTCGTCGCTGCGCTGTGCGACTGTTGCGGTCTGCTTGATGTCGGGCCTCGGGACGATGACCGGCGGCGCGACGCGCGGCGGATCGAGCGCAACAATCTTCGGCGGGTCTACGCGCTGCAAATCAACCCGCGGCGGATTGAGGCCCGCCCCCTCGAGTTTTGGCGCCGGCGGCAACACAACGGGCTGCGACGTCGTCGCGGCAAGGACGGGAGGCGCTTGTGGCGGCACGACCACAGTCGCTTGTGGCGGCCGGACCGGCGCCGCCGGACAAACCGGGTGCGGTGCCTGGACCATCGGCGCGGGCGCCGGCTGCGAGGCAGGTGTTGTGCTGACGTCTTCTATCGGCCGGAGGCTGCGACTGGACACCGAAACACAGGAAGCAGATCGGCAATTGCGCGGTGCCTCGACATGAAGCCGGTGGCCGCCGATCGAAAACGAATAGGAACCGGCCTGGGCGGCGGGCGCAATCGCCATCAAGGCGATCAATGTGCCAAGCGAAGTCGCAAGCCGCTGCATCGAGGCCTCCCTCCGTGTCGCGGCGACGTTACCCGGATGAAGATTGGCCCGAATGTGCGCCGGCTCACGCAAGCGGCCGCAAGCCGGCGTGACGTTTGTCACGGAAGAAGGGACCGCCCCGGCGTAGGGTCGAACCACGCTCAGTCACCAGCGACATCAGTCCATACCGGGACCAGGCCATTTTCGGAGGTTGTCATGAACAAGCTGGCCATCGCCACCACGGCGCTCTTCCTCGCTTCGACCGCCGCCGCGCATGCCGGCAATTCGATCTCGTTCCAGATCGAAGGCCAGCACATCCGCATCGAGACGCCGCGCAACTGCGCCTCGCTCAATTGCGTGACCATCGTCGCGCCGGGCCTGTCGGACAGGCCGATCAAGCTGAACAACATCAACCTCAAGGGCCTTGGCGGCTCCAACGACGATGACGTCGACACCACGCCGGCTCCGGCGAACACGACTGCACAGCCCGCGCCGACTCCGGTGCAGCAGCCCGTGCCGCAGGCGCCGGTCCAGGCGGCTGCGCCCGCCATTGCCGCCCCCACAGCCCCCGCCGCGAGCGTTGCCGCCGCTCCGTCCGTCGGCGTCGACAATACGCAGCCTGCGCCTGTTACCGCGCCTGCTCCCGTTACCGCGCCCGCTCCCGTCGCTGCGGCTCCCGCGCCGGCCCCGGCGCCGGTTGCGGCGGCGACTGTGGCGGCACCGAACTCGCCGATCGGCGTGTGGGCGACCGAAGAGAACAAGGGCAATGTCCGTGTCGAGCAGTGCGGTCCCAATCTCTGTGGTTACGCCGAGAAGACCAACGCGCGTATCCTGATCAACATGAAGCCCGAGGGCTCGAAATGGAGTGGCCGCATCCACGATCCCGACTCCGGCCGCAATTACGACTCGACCATCGCGATGAAGGGCCCGAATGCGATGCGCGTGCAGGGCTGCGCCTTCGGCGGCATGTTCTGCGGCGGCCAGACCTGGAAGCGCGTGAGCTGACACTGAAGGCGTCACATCGACAGGCAAGCACAAGTCATCGTCATGCCCGGGCTTGTCCCGGGCATCCACGTTCTTCGAACCGCGCGCCAGCACGTGGATGGCCGGGACAAGCCCGGCCATGACGGTGAGGAGATGCCGGAGCCCATAACACTGGCATTGCTCGCGACCTGGTCTTGTGGACACGACGTTCGAGCATTCGCTCCCCCCTGCCACACATGTTCATCCGCCATTCAGCTGCCCCCGGCTGAAATCCGCAGCTCTCACCTCGCGTTCTCACCGGGATCTCCTCGTGACTTCATTGGCAGCCTGGCGCCGCTTCGTGTTTGCGCTCGCCCTGCTGGCCTTGCCGCTGGCCGGCGCGAGCGTGACGTTCGCAGCCGACTCGATCGAGTTTGCGCAGGCGCAGCCGCAAGCACAGCCGATACCCGCACCCTCCCCGACGCCGTCGGCCTCATCTAGCCCCGCGACAGACGCGCAGCCCGCCGCCGTCGAGCCGATCGGCAACGTCGCGACCGTGACGGGGATCGCGACCGTGATCCGCGACAAGAACTCGTATCCGCTGCGCGTGCGCGACGACATCTATCTCAACGACGTCGTGCAGACCTCGTCGAACTCCTCGCTCGGCATCACCTTCAACGACGCCACCACGTTCAACCTCTCGGCCAGCGCCAGGATCACCATCGACAATTACGTCTATGAGGACGGCGGCAAGCAGAACGCCGCGATCTTCGACGTCGGCAAGGGCACGGTGGCTTTCGTTGCCGCAGCGGTGGCGAAGACCGGCGACATGAAGATCACGACGCCGACCGCGACGCTCGGCATCCGCGGCACCACCGGCGTCGTCGATGTGCCGGAAGGCGCGGCGGCGAACAGGTCGAGCAATGTCAACATCAAGCTCTATCCCGACGCAGACGGCCGGGTCGGGCACATCGACGTCGATGACCGCACAAGCGGCACGCGGCTCGGCGCGCTGACGCAAGCAGCGAGCGGCTTTGCGATCCGGCCGGGTGCAGGCGGCGCGGGCGGCGTCATGCGCTTTGCCGCGGTGCCGATCACGATTCCGCCGCAGCAGATCGCGCGCGACCGCGGCTTCGTCAGCCAGGTGCATCTGGCGCAGACCACGGGCCGGCAGATCGTCACCGAGCAGCGCGACTTCCGCCGCGCCAATCCCGGTGCGCTCAGCCGCATTCCGCGACCGCTCCAGCTGCAACAGCAGCAATTGCGGCCGACCACGCCGCCAAGCCAGCAGCCGCAGAGGCCGAACGGCCAGCCCGGCCAGAACAACCGTCCGGGTCAGCAGCAACCGGGCACACCGGGCCGGCAAGGCGCGCAGCCACCGCAGCGGCAGGGCCAAGGCGGCGCCGTGCAGCCGGGCTCACCGCGCGCGGGTCAGGGGCAACAGCAGCGACAAGGCGAGCAGAAACAGGGACCGCAACATCAAGGCCAGCAAGGCGCGGGGCGGCCGCCAGGAGCGCCACGCACTGGGCAAGGCGCCCAGCCCGGTGGCGTACAGCAGCAGCAGCCGCAAGCACCGCGCACGGGACTACGACCTGGCCAGCCAGCACAGCCACCTGCGGCCCAACAGCCAGGCGGGATCCAACGTCAAGGCGGCTTCCAGCAGCGCCTCCCTGGCGCGCAACGCCCCACAGCGCCGCGCAAACCGGCGCCGAAGGAGAAGGAGCGGCGGTGACTCTTCCTTCTCCCCTTCGTGTGCGCGAAGCTGCATCGTCAGCGCGACGGCGGTTCTGAGGAAATCGTGCGAAAGAAGCCCGCTCCGCCGCCTCCCCGTCATTGCGAGGAGCCCTTGCGACGAACAATCCAGAGTCCCGCCGCGGAAAGATCCTGGATTGCTTCGCTGCGCTCGCAATGACGACTTGGAAGGAGCTGGCGTTACCGCACTAACTTGCAGATGCCGTTTTGCTCAGCACGCGGCACGCGCTCATGCATCGCCGCGGAGCCATGCCTTCACCTTCTGCAACAAACCATGCCGCAATTCATCGACCGAGGCGGCTTCGGCCGGCGTCAGCGTCTGCAGGGCCGCATCGATGTCATCGGTCGCCGGCCGTGTCGGCTCGGGCGGCGGCGAGGACATAACACCAGCCGCCGCCAGCGCGATCGGGCCAATCTGCGTCAGGAACGCGCGCTCATACTCGCGTGACAGCCGCGCGATCGCATCGTCCAGCGTCAGCCAGTCGACCGCCTTGATGTCATTCATCAGTTTGCGGACCGGCCCACCGTCAGCCTCCATCCGCCAGAAATGCACGACCTTGGAGCGCCCGCCGGACTGATAAACGAGCGTGCCCAGAAATTCGCGCACGGCTACATCGTGGCCGGTCTCCTCCAGCACCTCGCGGTGCGCGGCTTCCTTGGGCGTCTCGCCGTCGTCGAGCTTGCCCTTGGGCAAGACCCATTCATTGCGCTTGCGCTGGCGCACGACTGCAATCAGCGGCGTCGAACCACGCCGCAGCACGATACCACCCGCCGCCATCACCGGCGCCCGCGCCATCACCAAATCCGTATCGGTCGAACCGCCCCGCTGACGATATAGGCCGCGGGCGCGGCGGATTGAAGGCTACTTTCTTTTCAGCAGCGCTTGACCTGCACGAATGCGCGTGCCCTCGGTGATGCCGTCGCAGAACGTGAAATCGCCGGGCGCCAGGATGATGATGGTCGAGCCGTGCTCGAACCAGCCGAGTTCCTCGCCTTTGGTCACGTTGACGTCGCAGGGGAAATTGACCGGCCCGCGGGTCTGCGCGTTCAGCACCATGTTGAGAAAGTGCAGGCGGATGCTCGCGACCAGGATCGCCGCCACCGGCACCAGCGTCACGGCTTCGCCAGTCGACAAATGCGTGCGGATCACCGCGCGCTCGTTCTTGCAGAACAGCCGCTCGACCCGCTTCAAGGCGATCGGGTTGACGTTCCAGACGTCGCCATGGATCAGCGTGACACGCTCGATATGCGCGTCATAGGGCGCGTGGAAACGGTGATACATGCTCGAGGTCAGCCGCAGCGTGACGAAACTTCCGTTGCGGTGCTGGTCGACGAGCGCGGAATCGCCGACGAGGTCAAGCAGCGAATAAGGCGCGCCCTTGACCTGAAACAGCTCGGTGTCGGCGATCCGGCCATGGGCGCCGACAATGCCGTCCGAGGGGCTGGCGACAATGGAAGCGTCCGGATCAAAGGGACGCAGGCCTGGCTTGAGCTCCCGGGTGAAGCAGTCGTGCAGACTCCGAAAGTGGGTTTTGCGCGCCTCCGACAGATCGAGGTCGGAGAACAGCTTCCACAGCGCGATCGAGAAGTCCCGCACCAGCGGGTTCTCGACCTTGGAGAACCAGCCCATGAAGCGGGTCAGCGCCGCACGCGGGATACGGTTGGTCAACAGGAAGTTGAGGTCTTCCTGCTGGGTGAAAGAGGCGATGAGGGCTTTGACTGTCATGAATCTGTCAGCTCGCAGTATTAGCGCTTGTTGTCATGGAAACGACACTCCCGATTCTCTCGATGTCCGTGGCCGCCGCAGCGTCCGCTGCCGCCGCCTTCCCGAAGCTCAAGGCGCGCATCGAGCTCTCCCGCGCCAAGCACCGCTCGCTCGCGGGGCACTCCAAGATGTCGCGCCGCGTGGCGCGGCTGCTCCCGTTCTACGAGTTCGAGGGCGACAAGTACTTCGGCTGCGACGGCGCGCCTGCCAACGTCGTGGCTCAGCGCCAGGACGCCTTCTTCCGCCTCGCCAAGCTTTACGCCGAGCGCTACCCCAAGGGCCGCGCGATGACGAAGGAAGCGGCGGAGACGATCTCCGACCTGAACTTCACCGAGAGCTATCGCGTGCCGTTCCAGTTCTCGCGCCTCGTCCGCGAGCATCTGGGCACCTCGACCTTCATGGAATCCTCCAGCGGCGTCACCGTCACGGATGTCGATGGCAACATCTCCTACGACCTCACGGGGTCCTACGGCGTCAACATCTTCGGCAATGACTTCTACAAGGAGTGCATCGAGGGCTCCGAGAAGCGCGCGCATGCGCTCGGACCGGTGCTCGGCCCCTACCATCCCGTCATCCTCGAGAACGTGCAGCGGCTCTGCCAGATCTCCGGCCTCGACGAGGTCTCGTTCCACATGTCCGGCACCGAAGCGGTGATGCAGGCGGTGCGACTCGCGCGCTACCACACCAAGCGCACGCATCTCGTTCGCTTCGCCGGCGCCTATCACGGCTGGTGGGGCGACGTGCAGCCCGGCGTCGGCAATCCTATCCCTGCGCACGAGACCTACACCCTCGCCGAGATGTCGGAGAAGACGCTGCACGTGCTGCGGACGCGCAAGGACATCGCCTGCGTGCTGGTCAACCCGCTCCAGGGCCTGCATCCGAACGCCAATGCGCCCGGCGATTCCTCCCTGGTCGATTCCTCCCGCGGCGGCGATTTCGATCGCGCGGCATATACGGAGTGGCTGAAAAAGCTGCGCGAAGTCTGCACCGAACGTGGCATCGTGCTGATCTTCGACGAGGTGTTCGTCGGCTTCCGTCTCGCCGCCGGCGGCGCCCAGGAATATTTCGGCGTACGCGCCGACATGGTGACCTACGGCAAGAGCCTCGCTGGCGGCCTGCCGGTCGGCGTGGTCTGCGGCAAACGCGAGTTGATGCGCCGCTTCCGCGACGATCGCCCCGCCGACATCTGCTTTGCCCGCGGCACCTTCAACTCGCATCCTTACGTCATGACGGCGATGGACGAGTTCTTGAGCCGTCTCGCCAGCCCCAACTTCCGCGCCGTCTATGACGGGCTGGAGGAAACCTGGAACGGCCGCGTCCAGAAGCTCAACCGGATGATGACTGAGGCCGACCTGCCGGTGCGGTTCGCCAACTTCTCGTCGATCTGGACGGTGAAATACACCACGCCGTCCCGCTACAACTGGATGCTGCAATACTACCTGCGTGCCGAGGGTCTGGCGCTGAGCTGGGTCGGCACCGGACGGCTGATCTTCAGCCTCAACTACACCGACGCCGACTTCACCGAGGTCGCCGAGCGCTTCGTCCGCGCGGCCGAAAAAATGAAGGCCGACGGCTTCTGGTGGCACGACGGCGTGCTCACCAACAAGAACATCAAGCGGCAGATCCTGAAAGAGATGCTGGCCAAGCGCTTCGGGCGCTGAGGCCAACACTCCAAGCACATTCACCGTCATTCCAGGGCGAGCTCTCTCCTCCCCCTCTCCCCGCTTGCGGGGAGAGGGTTGGGGTGAGGGGGGCCCTCCGCGAGTGCGGTGAAAGTTGGCGGATAAACCTCTAGCAGTGCCCCCGCGGAGACTCCCCCTCACCCGGATCGCATCTGCGATGCGCTCCGGCCTCTCACCGCGCGCGGGGAGAGGCGAAGGACACACCGCGCTCGCAGCACTCGACACGTGGATGCCCGGGACGAGCCCGGGCATGACGCAACCAATCGACATCGCAGTATTGGATATGCGCAGCGCGCTCAGGCGTGCTGCTCTTCGAGCGTGGGCTCGCCGATGAGGCCCAGCGTGTGCTCGGGGTTGAGGTGCAGGCCGGGGTCCATCAGCTCGCCGCGCATCAGCGCGAGCGGGGCTTTGTGATAGAGCATCAAATCGTGGAACGGGTCGGTCAGGATCTTGGTCATCCAGACGAGGCCGGTCTCGATGTCACGGATGAAGAACAGGTGCACGGTGCGGAACAAGAGGCCACCGCCGCCGACCACGAGCCAGATCTTGGCGACCTGCCGCATGAAATCGGTCGCGCTCGCCCAAGGTGTGAACAGGCCGAACAGCGTGGGATCGGCGACCAGCACCAGCGGCGAGAGCGCCCAGATCGCCATCAGCACCACCTTGCGCTGAAGGTTGTAGCCGACCTTGATCTCTTCCTTGTACTCGTGCGTCGCCTGGTTGATGTGGTCGTAATCGTGCGGCTCGAAGAAGAAGTGACCGGCCTGGCGCGAGGTCATCGAGACCAGCCAGCCGACCAGCCCGGAGACCACGGGATCGATGAACAGCCAGACATAGGCAAAGAGGAAGCTCAGCGCGCTGACGAAGTGCAGGCTCTGATTGATGCGGCTGTGGTGATAGTAGCGATGGTCGTCCCAGCGCTGGATGCGCAGCTGCTCGAGATAATTCTTGATCATGCTCTTCCCCAAAATGCTTTCGGGTACGGGATTTAAAGGGATTCGATGTACGCCGTGTGACATCATCATTTTGTCATGTGACGATGTGCAGCGGCGCGATGACGCACGCGGACGCGTAAGCTCAAGCCGCCTTGGCGACGTCGACCTTGCGGAAGCGCACCAGCGAGAAGTGTCCGAGCGGCGGGATCAGACGACGCTCGGCGAGTTCGATGCCGTGGGCGCCGGCCAGCCATTTGGCGTAACGCGACCAGGCGAACTCGGCGGTGCGGAAGCCGAGCGGACGCACCACCGGCTGGAGCTTCTGCTCGATGAAGCGGCGCATGCCGGTGTCGGCGCTGACGCGGGTGAGGATGATCAGCTCGCCGCCCGGGCGCAGCACGCGGGCGAATTCGTCGAGCGCCTTTTCCGGATTTGGCACGGCGGTGACGACATATTGCGCCATCACCACGTCGAAGGAATTGTCGGGGAATTCGAGCTTCTCGGCATCCATCACCGCGAGACCCTCGACGTTCTTCAGCTTCTGCTCCGTCACGCGGCGACGCGCCTTGTCGAGCATCGCTTCCGAGATGTCGGTGCCGAAGATGCGCAGGTTCGGCGCATAGAGCGGCAGCGAGATGCCAGTACCGACGCCGACCTCGAGCACCCGGCCGCCGATCTTGTTGGTGGCCGCGATCGCCGCCTGCCGGCCCTTGGCGAACACGCCGCCGAACACGAGGTCGTAGACCGGCGCCCAACGGTCATAGGCCTGCTCGACCGTGCCGCGGGTGAGGTCGAGCTGCTGGGTGCCGTCAAGGTTCATGATCTTAGCCATCGATGAGGTTCTCGCTGTGGTTCAAATAAAAGATCAACCGCGCACCGGCCGCCGCGCCATGCGAGGCGAGGCGCGCAAGACGCGACTGGGCTGAAGTGAGGTGAGGTTGCCGACGAACTGGCGCGCGCTGTTCTCCCAGGAGCGTTCCAGCGCGAAATTGCGGCAGGTCTCGCGCGACATCGTGAGCGCGCGCAGGCACGCGTTGCGCAGATCATGGTCGATCGCGCCGATCGGATGATCGGCGATGACGTCCTTCGGGCCCGTCACCGGAAAGGCCGCAACCGGCGTGCCGCAGGCGAGCGCTTCAAGCTGCACCACGCCGAAAGTGTCGGTCAGGCTCGGAAACACGAAGACGTCGGCCGCAGCGAGATGCGCAGTGAGATCCGCCCCCTTCTTCTCGCCGAGGAAGACGGCGCCGGGGTATTTCTTTTCCAGCGCGGCCTTCTGCGGGCCGTCGCCGACGACGACCTTGCTGCCGGGCAGATCGAGCGAAAGGAAGGCTTCGAGATTCTTCTCCACCGCCACGCGCCCCATCGTCATGAAGATCGGGCGCGGCAGGTCGAGTTGAGCCGGACTGTCGGGATGGAACAGCTCGGTGTTAACGCCGCGCGTCCAAAAGCCGAGCCGCTTGAAGCCGCGTTCTGACAGCTCCTGCCGCAGCGAGGGCGTCGCCACCATGGTCATGGCGGCGGCATCGTGGAAGTGGCGCAGCACGGCATAGCCGATGCTCGCGGGGATGCCGGTCCGCACCGAGACATATTCGGGAAAGCGCGTCGTATAGGAGGTGGTGAAGGCGAGCCGGTTACGCCGGCAATAGGCCCGCGCGGCCCAGCCGATCGGGCCCTCGGTCGCGATGTGCAGCGCTTCCGGCGCGGCCTTCTCGATCCGCCGCGCGATCTCCTTACCCGTAGGCAGCGCGATGCGCAGGCCTGGATAGGTCGGCAGCGGCCATGACGGAAAGCCGTCCGGGGTCAGAAAGTCGATCTCGACATCGAGAGCCTTGGCCGCGTTCGCCAGCGAGGTCAGCGTCCGCACCACACCGTTGACCTGCGGATGCCAGGCGTCGGTCGCGATTAATACCCGCATGGGAAAATCCCGAGAGTTTGATGATTCTCGGTTTCCGACCATCAACGAAGGATATTTCAGGCGTATGACGTCACAGAAGTGTCGGCCCACTGTTTTGTTCGTTAACGGGTCCGCGCAGCCACGAAACTGTCATGAAACAATCCTTGCCGCCGTGAAACCGTTTTCGGTTTTCCGCGCAAATGTCCCGAAACGTTTTGCCGTTAAGTGATCTACCCAACGGAGCACCGAAACGGTGCCGCGGTGAGCAAAAACACCGAGCAAACAGGGGCGATCAATGTTCAATCTGGACACGTTCAAGAATTATTCGCGCGCCGTTGCTTTTGGCGCAGTGGCGATCTCCGCATTCGCGTTCGCAGGTGCGGCCAACGCCGCGCCGGTGCAGCTCTTTCCCTTCTTCCAGCCGCTGCCGCCGATGACCGCGCCGCAGCCGCTTCAGCCCTACCAGACCACGCCTTACCAGGCCGCGCCGTCCGAGGATCAGGACGCGGTCGAGATGCCGGCCCGCTTCCGCCGCCAGACCGTTTCCTATGCGACGCGCGAGGCGCCGGGCACCATCATCATCGATACGCCCAACACCTATCTCTATTACGTGCTCGGCAACGGCCAGGCGCTGCGCTACGGCATCGGCGTCGGCCGCGATGGCTTCACCTGGTCCGGCATCCAGTCGGTGAGCCGGAAGGCCGAATGGCCGGCCTGGACTCCGCCGCCGGAAATGATCGCCCGCCAGCCCTATCTGCCGCGCCACATGGCCGGCGGCCCCGGCAATCCGTTGGGAGCCCGCGCCATGTATCTCGGCAGCACCATCTATCGCATCCACGGCACCAACGCGCCCGAGACGATCGGCAAGCACGTCTCCTCCGGCTGCATCCGCATGACCAACGACGACGTCACCGACCTCTACGCCCGCGTCAACGTCGGCACCAAGGTGATCGTGCTGCCGATGACGGAGCGGCGAGCGGAACTCGGAGCTGCGACGCGCTGAGCGACAGGACATTGTGACGCAAACGGCCCCGGAACCCACCGGGGCCGTTTTCGTTTGCCCTCGACATCCCGAAGCGCGCTTGCTGTGGCGCGATCCCCGATGGAGGCGCAGATGCAAGCACGCCTGCAACGTTCGTCAAGCGCCTGGCTGCGCGCGATCGGCACCGGGGCACTGACGCTGCTCCTGTCACCACCACTCCTCTCGTTCGCGCAGCAGCCGGCGAGCGACGACGCGGCCCACCAGGCCTTCAACAATTCCTGCCGCACCTGCCACTCCGTGAAAGAGGGCGACAATCGCCTCGGACCCAATCTCAACAAGATCGTCGGACGCAAGGCCGGCTCGCTGCCGAACTACAATTACTCGTCGTCCATGAAGGAAGCCGGCTTCGTCTGGGACCAGGACAAGCTCACCCGCTTCATGGTCAAGCCGGACGAGGTCGTGTCCGGCCACAAGATGCAGCCCTATGGCGGCATCTCGGCGGAGGAAGCGGCCAAGGTGGTTGCCTATCTACAGGCGGCGGGCGGCTCGCAATAAGAGGCCGGACACACCGCGCCATTTTGGTGTGGCGCATCCTTCGAGACGCTCGCCGTTGGCCAGCGCCTTCAGGATGGCTCGCCCCCGCGCCGTCGTTCCGCAATCAACCGCAGCCACGCCGCGGAATGAAACGCGCTCATCAACAGATACATCGGCACCATGCCAATGAGCGCGGATCCCTGGCCGGCGGAGCAGAGCATGTCCGCCGGACCGCCGCCGAGCACGGCGGTCAGCAGGGCCATGATCGCGAAGGTCGGCGTGGCCGCCAGCCCCAGCCATCTGGCGAGGTGACGCGCGGCCGCGACGCTGTCGCGGTTGACGCTGGCGGCCGCGCTGACGGGAGAGGTCATTTCCTTTCTCCCGCGGCCTCCTCGCGAAAGGCCTTTTCGCCGGCGTCCGAAACCTCGACCCACTTCTTGTCGGGCGCCGCACCTTCCGTGTAGCTGTCGTGCCAATTCCACCATTTATAGGTCGGCGTCTGCGGATAGCCCTTCGGCGAATCCTCCCAGACCTCCTGCCGGCCGAGCGGCGTGATGTCGAGATAGTTCCAGGTACCGCCCATCTGCTCGTCGCCCCGGCTCTTGACGAAATAGGTGCGGAAGACACGGTCGCCGTCACGGTAGAACACGTTGGTCCCGTGCCATTCGTCGACGCCGAAATCGGCGTCGAAGCTGTCGGTGATGGTGACCCAGGGCATGGTCCAGCCCATCCGCTTCTTCAGCCGTGCGATATCGGCCTGCGGCGCGCGCGAAGCGAAGACGAGAGTGGTGTCGCGGGCGTTGAGATGCGCGACATGGGCGACCTGGTCGGCGACCATGGAGCAACCCCGGCAGGCATGATCGGGCCAGCCGAACACCCCCGGCTCGAAGAAGGCGCGGTAGACGATCAATTGCCGCCGGCCCTGAAATAGGTCGACCAGACTGACCTTGCCGCCGGGGCTCTCGAACGCATAGGTTTTGTCCACTGCCATCCACGGCATACGCCGCCGCTCGGCGGCCAGGGCATCGCGGGCACGGGTATGCGCCTTTTCCTTCACGAGCAGTTGCAGACGAGCTGCCTCCCAGTCCTGCGGCGACACCACCGGCGGTGTTTGCATGGCGGAATGTCCAGTATTCCCTGCGTTTTCAACTGATGTCATCATGGCTCTCCAAACCTCTTGCCTGGGCGGTCATTCCGCGTCGCGTCATGACAGACGCGGAACAGCTCGCCCCTCACCGCACATCGTCGGTCGTAAACTGTTTCTGGCACCGGACGGTTGCGCGGTGGGAGTAACAAGTGTGGCGGGATTTGCATGGAGTCGCTGATCACGGCCGCGGCGCGCGCGCTCGAAGCGGGCGATCCGCTCGGTGCGCTGAACCGCGTTGCGCTGCGTAATGACGCGCCGTCGCTGGCGCTGCGCGGCATCGCGATGGCGCAGCTCGGCGATCTCGCCAAGGCCAAGGGGCTGCTGCGGAGCGCCGCACGTGCCTTCGGTCCGAGAGAGGCGGTGGCACGCGCAAGGTGCATCGTGGCCGAGGCCGAGATCGCACTCGTCTCGCGCGACCTGAATTGGCCGGTGAAGACGCTCGCGGCCGCGCGGGCGACACTCGTTAAGCACGGCGATCTCGGCAATGCCGCCCATGCCGGTCACATCGAGGCCCGCCGCCTTCTTCTGGTCGGGCGCCTCGACGAGGCCGAGCGCACGCTGGCGGAGCTCGGCGCGTCGCCACTCCCGCCTGCATCTCAGGTCGTCCGCGAACTCGTGGTCGCCGGCATCGCAATCAGGCGGCTCAGAACCAAGGATGCGCGCGCGGCGCTCGACCGCGCCGCCGACGCGGCGCGGTTAGCCGGGATTCCAGCGCTCACGGCCGAAGTCGAAAGTGCGAACCTCGTGCTCGACACGCCGGCGGCTCGCCTGATCGCGCGCGGCAAGGAGCATCCGCTGTTGCTCGGCCAGGTCGAAGCGCTGGCGGCCTCCCAAGCGCTCGTCGTGGACACCTTCCATCACACCGTTCGCAAGGGAGGGATCGTCGTGTCGCTCGGGACCCGGCCGGTGCTGTTCGCGCTCGCCCGCCGCCTGGCACAGGCGTGGCCCGCGGACGTGTCCCGAGAAGCACTGATGACCGCGGCATTTCAGGCGAAGCACGTCGATGAATCGCATCGCGCCCGGCTGCGGGTCGAGATCGGGCGGCTCCGCGCCAAGCTCAAGCCTCTTGCCGACGTAAGCGCGACCAAGCAGGGCTTTGCGCTGACACCGCGCAAGACGCGCCAGGTTCTTGTACTGGCGCGGCCGGTCGGGGAGAAGCACGCCGCGGTGCTCGCCTTCCTCTCCGACGGCGAACCCTGGTCGAGCTCGGCGCTCGCGCTGGCGCTTGGAATGAGCGCGCGCACCGTGCAGCGCGCGCTCGAAGAGCTCGCGCGATCGCACAAGGTGCAGTCATTCGGACATGGAAGGGCGCGGCGCTGGATGACCCCGCCTGTCCCGGGTTTCCCGACAGGCTTGTTACTCCCCACGCCGCTTCTGAAGACGTAAGGTGAGGTCACATCACAGGGATCGAGCACATGAAGCGTTCAACCGCCGAGATCATCAGGGAGTATGGGCCTTTCGCGGGCGTCGAAGCCGTGCATGGCGTCACCTATGACGGCGCGCATGTCTGGTTCGCATCCGGCGACAAGTTGAACGCGGTCGATCCGGCCGACGGCAAGATTGCGCGCTCCATCGATGTCGCCGCGCATGCGGGAACGGCGTTCGACGGCCGGCATCTGTTCCAGATCGCCGAGGATCGCATCCAGAAGATTGACGCCGCCAGCGGCAAGGTGCTCAGCACGATCCCTTCACCTGGCGGCGGCGGCGATTCCGGATTGGCCTGGGCCGAAGGCTCGCTCTGGGTCGGGCAATATCGCGAGCGCAAGATCCATCAGGTCGATCCCGAAACGGGAAAGGTTCTCCGCACCATCGAGAGCAAGCGCTTCGTGACCGGCGTGACCTGGGTCGATGGCGAGCTCTGGCATGGCACCTGGGAGAACGAAGAGAGCGACGTGCGGCGGATCGACCCAGATACGGGCAAGGTGCTCGAGCAGCTCGACCTGCCCGCCGGGGCGATGGTCTCGGGTTTGGAGTCAGATGGCGGCGATCGCTTCTTCTGCGGCGGCGGTGGTCGCGGCAATGTGAGAGCGGTCCGTCGTCCCCGGCGCAGCTAGCCTCGTAGTGACGGTTTGAATGCTCGGCAACGACGGAGTCGCATCCGTTAACCTGTTCGCCCCAATTCCACCCCATCCTTGCGCTCTAGCGCCCTTCTCGCCTGCCCTATAGACTTCTACCCGGGGCGGCCTGGGGGATTGATGGGACTGACGCTGAACTTGAAGACTATCCTGATCGCCGTCGTAGTGCTCGCGGCGTCGTTCTTCATCAGCCTGAAGGCGATGGACTTGCTGTCGCCGCAGCCGACCAATTCGGCGCCGCCGGTCGCGCAACTGCCGCCGCTGCCGCCGGTCTCGAAGAGCTCCATCGTGATCGCACCGGTCGCGATCGCGCTGTCGGCGATCCGCGAGCAGGCCGAGAAGGCCTCGCCGCGCAATTTCGCAGGGAAGGCCGACAACCCGATCTCGCAGATCCTGGAGAACGCCGACATCGGCTGGTCCGCAGCCCGCGGTCCGATGGCGGCGAACGGCGACAAGGACGTGCTGACGCTGTCGACGCCGCTCACCGGCAAGCTGAACGTCACCGGCTCGCTGTCCTCGAAGGCCACAGGCGCGCTTGGCGATGCGCTCGGCAGCGTGCTCGGTGGCGATGCGGCGAAACGGATCGGCGCCGTCAACATCAAGAACCTGAACGCCAGCGCCGAGATCAAGGGCAACGTCGTCGTCACCTCTCGCCCGAAGCTCGCGGCCGCCTGGCATCTCGAGCCCAATCTCGGCGCCCAGGTCAATCTCGGCGATACCAATCTCTCGGTCGCCGGCGCCAAGGTCAACGTGCCGGCGCAGGTGAAGCCGCTGATCGACAAGAATGTCGGCGAGCAGATCAACGCCGTCTCCGAGCGCATCCGCAACGATCCTTCGCTGCGGGAGAACGCGAAAGCGCAATGGGCCAAGGCCTGCCGCTCGATCCCGCTGCAAGGCTCGAGTTCATCGGCCGCACTGCCGCCGCTCTGGCTCGAGATGAAGCCGGTGCGCGCGATCGCGGCACAGCCGCGCGTCGATGCGCAAGCGGTGACGCTGCTGCTCGGCCTCGAGGCCGAGACGCGCGTGACCTCGACGCCGACCAAGCCGGAGTGTCCGTTTCCCGACAAGATCTCGATCGTGCCGCCGACCGGCACCGGCGTGAACATCGGCGTGCCGATCGACGTGCCCTTCACCGAGATCAACAAGCTGATCGCGGCGCAGATGGTCGGCCATACCTATCCCGAGGACGGCTCCGGCCCGGTCGACGTCACCGTCAAGACCGTCAACGTGATCCCCTCGGGTGACCGCCTGCTGATTTCGCTCCTAGTGCGCGCCAAGGAGAAGAAGAGCTGGTTCGGCCTCGGCGCCGAGGCGACCGTGCACATCTGGGGCCGGCCGATGCTCGACCAGGCGCAGCAGACGCTGCGGCTCGCCGACATCCAGCTCGCGGTGGAATCCGAGGCCGCGTTCGGCCTGTTAGGAGCCGCGGCGCGCGCCGTGGTGCCACAGATGCAGCAGGCCCTACTGCAGAAGGCGACGCTCGACCTGAAGCCGATCGCCGCCAACGCCCGCGAGAAGATCGCCGCCGCGATCGCCGACTACCAGAAGAGCGAGGACGGCCTGAAGGTCGAAGCCAAGATCGACAGCCTGACGCTCGCCGACATCGCCTTCGATTCCAAGACCCTGCGCGTGGTGGCCGAAGCCGGCGGCTCGCTGAACGTCTATGTGACGAAGCTGTCGGGGATGTAGCGCGCCTTCACTCACCAGGTCCGTGCGCGCCTTCGTCGCTTGCACCGCTGGCATTCTCGTCGGAGGATGCTAATCTCGGCACTGTAGGGGACAACGCGAGGACGACATGGAAGCCGGCATGGTCACGCCTGCGCCGGCACTGGTGCGCTTTTCCGGCATTCAGAAAACCTACGATGGCGAGCACCTCGTGGTGAAGAACCTCGACCTCGAAATCAGGAAGGGCGAGTTCATCACGCTGCTCGGCCCATCGGGCTCGGGCAAGACGACCACGCTGATGATGCTGGCTGGCTTCGAGGTTCCCACTCATGGCGAGATCTACCTCGCTGGCCGGCCGATCAAGAACGTGCCGCCACACAGGCGCGACATCGGCATGGTGTTCCAGAACTATGCCTTGTTTCCGCATCTGACGATCGCGGAGAATATCGCCTTCCCGCTATCCGTCCGCAAAATCAACAAGGCGGAAGCGCAGCAGCGCGTGAGGGCGGCGTTGCGCATGATCAAGATGGAAACCCTGGCGCAGCGGCGGCCCGGGCAGCTGTCCGGCGGTCAGCAGCAGCGCGTCGCGCTGGCCCGCGCGCTGGTTTTCAACCCGCAGCTCGTGCTGATGGACGAGCCCTTGGGCGCCCTGGACAAGCGCCTGCGAGAGCAGATGCAACTGGAGATCAAGCAACTGCACCAGACGATGGGCATCACAGTCGTCTACGTCACCCACGATCAGAGCGAAGCGCTCACCATGTCGGACCGCATCGCGGTGTTCAACGACGGCATCGTGCAGCAGATCGACAAACCCGACGCGCTGTATGAGCATCCGGTGAACAGCTTCGTCGCCCACTTCATCGGCGAGAACAATGTGCTGGCCGGCACCGTCGAGACGGTCGACAAGGACTATTGCCGCGTCGCGCTGGCTGGTGGCGCTGCCGTGACCGCACGGGCGGTCAACGTATCAGGCGCCGGCGCGCCGACTTCCCTGTCGGTGCGGCCGGAGCGGATCGCCATTGTCCTGGATGGCATCTCCAGCGAGGGACCGAACCGCCTGCCGGCCAAGGTGCAGAACACCATCTATCTCGGCGACCACGCGCTGGCGGTGCTCGACGTCGCCGGCAACGGGGAGTTCATGGTCAAGCTTCAGCCGGGGGCATATGACAGCCTGAGACATGGCGACAGCGTGTTCATCACCTTCCGCCCCGAGGACTGCCTGGCCCTTGATCCCGTGTGATTCAATCCTGCAGCATGTCTTTGGCGCAAGTGGACCGGCATCGATCAACCTCAACGCAACGCACATGAAGAAGGAACAAGGACCATGCTAAAGCGCAACATTGGCAAGATTGCACTAGGTTTCGCCGCGGCGTTCACCGCCAGCGCTGCGCTGGCCACGGTCGCGCAGGCGCGTGACCTCACCGTCGTGTCGTGGGGCGGGGCGTATCAGGATGCCCAGAAGAAGGTCTATTTCGAGCCGTTCAAGAAGGCGGCCGGAATTCCGATGAATGACGAGTCCTGGGACGGCGGCGTCGGGGTGCTGCGCGCCAAGGTGCAGGGTGGCGCCGCAACCTGGGACGTCGTCCAGGTCGAGAGCGACGAACTGGCGGTCGGCTGCGAGGAAGGCCTGTTCGAGAAGATGGACTATTCCAAAATCGGCGGCGAGGCCGCCTATATCCCGCCGTCAGTCAATCCCTGCGGTGTCGGCGCCATCCTCTACGATTTCGTTCTCGGCTACGACAAGGACAAGCTGAAGCAGGCCCCGGGCGGCTGGGCCGACTTCTTCGACACCAAGAAGATTCCGGGCAAGCGCGGCCTGCGCCAGGGCCCGAAGACCACGCTGGAGATCGCCCTCATGGCCGACGGCGTCGCACCGAAGGACGTCTACAAGGTGCTGGCGACCGACGAGGGCATCGATCGTGCCTTCAAGAAGCTGGACACCATCAAGGGCGACATCGTCTGGTGGAAGGCCGGCGCCCAGCCGCCGCAATTGCTCGCTTCCGGCGAGGTGGCGATGACCTCGGTCTACAACGGCCGCATCGACACCGCGAACAAGAACGAGAAGAAGAATTTTGGCATGGTGTGGGACGGAGCGCTGTTCACCCTCGACAGTTGGGTCATCCTGAAGGGGAGCCCGAACAAGGACGCGGCCTACAAGTTCCTGGACTTCGCCGGCAAGGCGGAGAATCAGTCCAGGCTGTCGGAGAACATTGCTTATGGCACCTCGAACAAGGACGCAGCCGCTCGGCTGCAGCCCGCCGTTCTGAAGGACCTGCCGACGGCGCCTGATAACATCAAGAACGCGGTCGAGATCAACGTTGGCTTCTGGCTCGAGAACATCGACCGCTTGACCGAGCGCTTCAACAAATGGGCAGCAAAATAGCGTGCTGTCGAACCGGCGTGCGGCGCAGGTAGAGGGTGCGTCGCGGACAACGCGCCCGTGACGCACCCTTCGAGACGCCCGCCTACGGCGGGCCCTCAGGATGAGGACGGAGTGTGCGGCAGCAGTGTCACAGCAGGCGCCGATGTCGATGAGCCTCATCCTGAGGAGACCGCGAAGCGGTCGTCTCGAAGGACGAGGCGCTTGCTCAGGTCGATCGACAAAGCCACATGCGATTGCCCGGCCTGAAGCGGCGAAGGATGTGCAGTCAAAGAGGCTCGCAGCATGACAGCAACACCCGCGATCGGCGCAGATGCCCAGACCGAGGTGCCCCTCAAGCGCCGATTGAGGCGTGCAGAGCGCGCGCGCCAGGTCAAGGCATTGGCGCTGGTGCTGCCGCTTCTCGTCTTCCTGCTCTTCACCTTCGCAGGCCCGATCGCCGGCATGCTGTGGCGCTCGGTCGACGATCGGGAGGTGCGCCAGATCCTGCCCCAAACCGTAGCTGCTCTCGCCGACTGGGATGGCAAGGACCTGCCAGACGAAAAGGCCTTTGCTGCGCTGGCAAGCGATGTCCTGGCGGCGCGCGCCTCCGGCACCATGGCCATTGCGGCCAAGCGGCTGAACTACGCACTGAACGGCTTCCGCACCATCCTGACCAGCACGGCACGCAATCTGAAGGCGGTGCCGGAGCGAGGGACGGCCAAGGAGACGCTGGGCAAGATCAATCCGGCCTGGCGCGAACGGGCTACCTGGACGACGATCAAGGACGCCAGTGGCCCATTGACCAGCTTCTACCTGCTGGCGGCGCTCGACCTCACCCGGGGCATGGACGGCGCGATGGTCGCGGCCCCACCGGATCAGGCCATTTACCGCAACGTATTCACCCGTACCTTCGTGATCAGTCTCAGCGTCACGGCACTCTGCCTGATCCTCGGCTTCCCGGTCGCCTACCTGCTGGCGACGCTGCCGCCCGGCCGGTCGAACCTGCTGATGATCTTCGTCCTGCTGCCGTTCTGGACGTCGCTTCTGGTCCGCACCTGCGCCTGGATCGTGCTGTTGCAGAGCAAGGGCGTCGTGAACGACAGCCTGCACTGGCTTGGCATCATCGACGAGCCGTTGCGCCTGATCTACAACCGCTTCGGTGTCTGCGTGGCCATGACCCACGTTCTCCTGCCGTTCATGATCCTGCCGCTGTACAGCAGCATGAAGGCGATCTCGCCTGCTTACATGCGTGCCGCCGCCTCGCTCGGTGCGCCGCCAGTCACCGCCTTCCTGCGCATCTACCTGCCTCAAACGCTACCCGGTATCGGTGCCGGAAGCCTGCTCGTCTTCATCCTGGCGCTCGGCTACTACATTACGCCGGCCCTCGTCGGCGGCGCCGCCGATCAAATGATCAGCTACTTCATCGCGCTCTACACGACCGAGACGGCCAATTGGGGCCTCGCCTCGGCGTTGGGTGCGGTGCTGCTGCTCGCCACTGTTCTGCTCGCTCTCCTCTACGGAAAGCTGGTGCAGGGACAGCAGGTCACGGGAGGAATGAAGAATTGAGCGATGATCCCTCCCTCCGCACGCCGAGCCAACGTATCGCATGGACCGCGACCATCGTCATCTCCACGCTGGTGTTCATCTTCCTGATCGCGCCAATCCTGGCGATCATGCCGCTGTCCTTCAGCTCCGGCTCGTACTTGACCTATCCGCTGCCCGGCCTCTCCTTGCGCTGGTACGACGATTTCATCAATTCGCCGCGCTGGATGAATTCGCTGAAGAACAGCATGATCATAGGCGTCGCCTCGACCCTGCTGTCCATGGTGCTCGGCACATTGGCTGCGCTGGGACTGGCGCAGTGGAAGAGCCGGTTCAAACCGCTCGTGCTGGCCTTCGTGCTGTCGCCGGTCGTCGTGCCCGGCGTCATCACCGCGGTCGGTCTGTATTTCTTCTTCGCCCCGATCGGACTGACCGGCAGCTATCTCGGCTTGATCCTGGCCCACACCGCGCTGGCGACGCCCTTTGTGGTGATCACGGTCGGCGCGACGCTGCAAAGCTTCGACACCAATCTGGCGCGCGCCGCCGCCTCACTCGGCGCCTCGCCGCTCTACGCGTTTCGCCGCGTGATCCTGCCGCTGATCCTGCCCGGCCTCGCGTCGGGTGCGCTGTTCGCCTTCGCGACCAGCTTCGATGAGGTGGTGATCGTGCTGTTCATGGCAGGTCCCGAGCAGCGCACCCTGCCGCGCGAGATGTTCGCCGGCATCCGCGAGAACATCAGCCCGACGATCACGGCCGCGGCGGTGATGTTGACGACGGTATCGATCATCCTGCTCGCGACCATGGAAGGCTTGCGCCGACGGAACGAACGGCTCAAGGGCAGCAGCGCCTAGGCGACGTTCGTCTTCCTTTTCCCGCGAGCGTCGCTGCCCTCTCCCGCAAGGGGAGAGCGCACAGCAATGCGCTATCGTGACGTTGCGATATTCCTCCTCGCGGGAACACCACCCGCCCTTTCTTTTTTGCATTCTGCTATGGCGCGGATCGCTTAGCTGCGCCTGCAGATAGCCGTTAAAACTCCTCCCGCAACAAAGCCCAAACAACAACACACAGGGAAAAACAACATGCAAAAACTCAGTGTCGCGATCGCAGCTGGCCTCGCTCTGGCCGCAACATCCGGCGCCGCGCAGGCGCAGATTTCCGACGACATCGTCAAAATCGGCGTGCTCACGGACATGTCGAGCCTCTATGCGGACGCGACCGGCAAGGGGTCGCTCGCCGCCGTCGAGATGGCGGTCGCCGACTACGGCGGCAAGGTCGCGGGCAAGCCGGTCGCGGTCGTCGCCGCCGATCACCAGAACAAGCCCGATGTCGGCGTCAACATCGCCCGCAACTGGTACGACAACGACAAAGTCGACGCGATCTTCGACGTTCCGACCTCCTCGGTGGCGCTGCCGGTCTCGGCGCTGACGCGCGAGAAGAACAGGATCAACATCAATTCCGGCGGCGGCTCGTCCGACATCACCGGCACCGCCTGCTCGCCCAACACGGTGCACTGGACCTACGACACCTATGCGCTATCGAACGTCGCCGGCAAGGCGATGGTCAAGCGCGGCGAGGACAGCTGGTTCTTCGTCACCGCCGACTACGCTTTCGGCATGGCGCTCCAGCGCGACGCCGCCAACGTGGTCAAGGAGAGCGGCGGCAAGGTGCTCGGCGAGGTCCGCCATCCGCTCAACTCGTCGGACTTCTCCTCCTTCCTGCTCCAGGCCCAGGCCTCCAAGGCCAAGGTGGTCGCGCTGGCGAATGCCGGCGGCGACACCACCAATGCGTTGAAGCAGGCTTCCGAGTTCGGCCTGACCCAGGGCGGCCAGAAAATGATCGCGCTGTTGCAGGAGATCACCGATACGCATTCGCTCGGCATCAAGGCGACGCAAGGCCTGATCGTCACCGACGCCTTCTACTGGGACATGAACGAGGAGACGCGGGCGTTTTCGAAGCGCTTCAACGAGAAGGTCGGGCACATGCCGACCATGATCCAGGCCGGCCTCTATTCGGCGACCATGCACTACCTGAAGGCGATCGACGCCATCAAGACCGACGAGGCGCCGAAGGTGATGGAAGAGATGCGCAAGACACCGATCAACGACTTCTTCGCCAGGAACGGCAAGATCCGCATCGACGGCCGCATGGTCCACGACATGTATCTGTTCGAGGTCAAGAAGCCCGAGGAATCCAAGGGCGAGTGGGACCTCTACAAGCTGATCGCCACCGTGCCCGGCGACGAGGCGTTCCGTCCGCTCGACAAGGGCGGCTGCCCGATGGTGACGGGGCATTGATCTGCGCTCGTCGTCATTGCGAGCTCCGCAATTTTGTCGCGAGCTCCTCGCAATGACGGGGACGAAAAGACACGACAGCGCGCCCAGTGAAAACCGGGCGCGCTTCGTCTAGGCAGTTACGCGAGCCGCATTACTCCGAGTACTTGAACTCGGGCATGCCCTTCAGCTCGTCCTTGCTGGCGTTGAACACGGCATGATCCGGATACCATTTCGACGCGGACGAGGTTGTCGCGGTCTTGTCGGTTCCGGTCGCTGCGCCAGTCGTCGTGGTCGAGGCCGGCCGGCCGGGCGGGCTGGTGGCCGGGGCGCTGTAGGCGATGGCCTCGTTGGTGAACTTCAGCTTCTCGTAGGGCACCGCGACCAGATGCTCGCCCATGCCGAGGAAGCCGCCGACGCCGATCACGGCGATCTTGATGTTACCGTTCTTGTCCATCAAGAGGTCGTTGATCGAGCCGATGTTCTCGTTGGCCTCGTTATAGACCTTCACGCCCGACATTTTCGACACGCGCCACTGGTCGGACGCGCTCGTCGTCGTGGCGGTAGCCGCGGTCGGCGCCTTGTCGGTGGTGGCGGTTGGTGCTTGCGCGAACGCCGCGGTCGCAAGCAGTACTGTGCCGGCGAGGCCGGCAACGATCGACTTCATCATGTTGTCCTCTCCTTCACAAACCTCGTGCGGAGAAAACAGCGCTGATCACGCGCGGTTCCGTGCGGGCGGCAATTTCGTTGCGCAATGCGCGAAGCCGAAAATCACGGCAAGGCACGCTCCTGCGTCATCCAGGAACATATTGCGGCGCACGGTTCCCCGCCGACGATCATGCGCCCTGGGTGAAGCATGATCGCGGCGGGGAACGCGCCGACCCAGCGTCGCCCAGGTCAGCTCTTGTAGTCGATCAGGAGCGCGGAGAAGCTCGAGCCGCTCGACGCGCTGCCATTGGCACCGTAGGACGACGCCGATGATTGCGATTGCTGCAGCGCCTGGAGGAATTGCTGGAGGATTTCCGCGGTCGTCGCGTCAGCCGACGTGCTGCTGGTCGAATCCGTGGTCGTCGACGAATCCGAATTAGCATCATCCGGCGGCGGGCCGGGCGGCGGTCCGCCTGCCCCACCGGGACCACCCGCCCCGCCGGGACCATTGGCGAAGGCGGACTGAAACACGCTCTTCAGCTCCTCGGCCTGATCCGAGGTCAGCGTCCCGTTCGACACCTCGTTCGAGATGAGGTCGTCGATCTTCGACTGCATCTCGTCCCTGGAGGGACGCGTGCCGCTCGATTGGTCGCTCGACCGGCTCTGCTGGAGCGCGGTGTCGATGTCGGTCAGCGCGGTCGAGAGTGCGGACTGGTCCGACGACGAGATCGTGCCGGCAGAGACTTGCGATTGCAATTCCTGCTGCAGCCGCTGCAGCGGCGACTGATAGCTGCCGGCGGAGGCCGCCGAAATCGAGGTCATGATGGCTCCGTGGATCTTGCGGGGTTTCGTGGCGAACGGCGCCACGGTATGGTTAACGGCCTTAACGAGATCTTGCCGCTCCACTGCCCGGTCATGTCCCGGCATTGCGACGGGGCTGATGGAAACACTCTGAAACAAAAATCTTCGCCATTTGGCCCGAATCTTGGACAAACAAAGCGCATGGCCATTCCCAATCCCAACATCCTGGTCGTCGAGGACGACCGCGAAACCCGGACGTTGATTGCCAAGTACCTGCGCAACAACGCCTGCAACGTCACCGCCGTGAGCGACGGCCGCGAGATGTCGCGCGCCATGGCCGACCATCGCGTCGACCTGATCATCCTCGACGTCATGCTGCCGGGCGAGGACGGCCTCAGCCTGTGCCGCAAGGTGCGCGCGGAGGCGCAGACGCCGATCATCATGCTGACCGCGCGTGGCGAGGACGTCGACCGCATCGTCGGCCTCGAGATGGGCGCGGACGACTATCTGCCGAAACCGTTCAACCCGCGCGAGCTGCTCGCCCGCATCAACGCGGTGCTGCGCCGCCAGGCCGCCGCGCAGGCGGCGAGCACGATCGAAGGCGCCTCCACGCTCGCCTTCGAGGGCTGGCGTATCGACCTGCGCCTGCGCGAATTGCGCAATCCGGAAGGCGCGCGCGTCGCGGTGACCAGCGCCGAATTCGATCTGCTCAGGACGTTCTGCGAGCGGCCCGGCCGCGTGCTGTCGCGCGACAGCCTGCTCGACCTCACGCAGGGCCGCAACACCGGCTCGTTCGAGCGCTCCATCGACGTGCTGGTCAGCCGCATCCGCCGCAAGATCGAGCCCAATCCGGCCGATCCCACCATCATCAAGACGGTGCGCTCCGGCGGCTATCTGTTCACGCCGAGGACGGAAGCGGTGACCGCGCCCCTGAGCAGCTGAAGGGCGCGCCGACGATGAAGCCGTTCGGATTCTTCCACCTCAAGGGGATCGGCGGGCAGATCGCCGCGCTGGTGCTGGCTTCGACCGTCGCGCTGCATCTCGTCGTCACCACCGCCTTTCTGATCAGCCGGCCGGACCGCCCGGACACGCCGCCGGACGGCGCCCATCAATTGACCGATGCTGCGCTGCTGCTCGGCGCGGCCGATGCCAGCGAGCGACCGCGCCTCGTCGCCGATCTCGCACGCGCCTTCCCCAGGCTCGGCATCGAGATGCTCGCACCCGGGTCGGTGGTCGAGACGGGCGACGGCGCCCACCTGTTCGGGATGCGCCGTCATCTCGGGCGCGGCTACAAGGTGATGCAGCTCGCCGCCGAGGGTCGCGCACACCGCGTCGCCGTCGAATTGCCCGACGGCACCGTGATCGCCGGCCGCGTCGACGGCGGCCCGCGGCCGTGGTTCTGGGGCGCACCATGGCTGGTGACGCTGATGACCGCCTTCATCTGTATCACCGTGCTCGGCCTGTGGGCGGCGCGTGCGCTGGCCGCGCCGCTGTCATCCTTCGCCAAGGCCGCGGAGAATTTCAGCCTGGACGGCACCGCCGAGCCGCTGCCCGAGCGCGGCCCGGAGGAGATCCGTTCGGTCGCGCGCGCGCTCAACCGCATGCACGAGCGGATCGCGCGGCTGATGTCGGATCGCACGCGGATGCTGGCCGCGATCAGCCACGATCTGCGCACGCCGATCACGCGCCTGAGGCTGCGCGCCGAGTTCATCGAGGACGAAGGCAACCGCAAGCGCATGCTGATCGACCTCGACCAGATGCGCTCGATGCTGGAATCCGTGCTGTCGCTGCTGCGCAACGACCGCAAGATCGAGGCGGTGACGCTGGTCGACATCGCCAGCACGCTGCAGCTCGTCGCCGACCAGTTCGGCGACATGGGCCACGCCGTGCATTATGACGGGCCGGCGTCCGCGACCGCCGCCGCGCGGCCCGACGATCTGCATCGCGGCGTCACCAACCTCGTCGAGAACGCGGTGCGCTTCGGCGCCGAGGTGACGATCCGCCTCGACGTCTCGGGCACGACACTCGTCATCGACGTCGAGGACGATGGACCCGGCATCTCGGATGCGCGCAAGCAGGAGATGCTAGAGCCGTTCGTGCGCGGCGACGATGCCCGCACCATGGACGAGTCCACCGGCTTCGGGCTCGGCCTGTCGATCGCGCGCGCGATCGCGCTCGCCCATGGCGGCGAGTTGTCGCTGCACGACCGCGAGCCGCATGGCTTGATCGTGCGGATGCAATTGCCGGTCTGGCAGGAGCCGCGGCTGGCGGCTTAGCTCAAGCCGCGAGCGGCGGGTGCTCGACAGCCTCACGCTCGAAGATCGCCACCGCCTCGAAGCGGTAGCCGCAGGCGTGGCAACTCCAGAGATAGGAAACGCGCCCCTCGCCCGGCTCGATCCAGTCCGGGAACGGAATTGGCGTGCCGCACTGTGCACAGGGGTTCTGTGTGGGAATGTCGTCGATGTCTGCCGGGGTCATGGACGTCCTCCCGCATGCTGTTTTGACGAGCGATTTTTGGGCGGAGACACGAATGGACAGACCAGCTGTCGCGTAAGGCGCCCCACCAGCTCCAAACTTAACCTAGGTTTGAGTCGTAAAAGCGACGGCCCAACGAAAATCGCCGGAGGCGGCGTTTCGCCACATCATCGCCGTGTTCCCACGGCCTAACCCGCACCGGTGCAGGGCCGTTCTGCCAAGGAATATTTCGATGAAGATTTTACGCATTGCCGCGCTGCTCGCGGCCGGATTGACATTGCCGCAGGCCGCATTCGCCGGCGAAGCCGAATATGCCGAAATGGTCGCGGCCCATGCCCGCGCCAACGGCGTGCCGGAGGCGCTGGTGCACCGCGTGATCATGCGCGAGAGCCGCTATCAGCCCGGCCTCGTCGGCCGTGGCGGCACCATCGGGCTGATGCAGATCAAGCTCGCGACCGCCCGCGGGGTCGGCTACACCGGCGATGCCGCAGGTCTGCGCGATCCCAACACCAATCTCACTTATGCGATCAAATATCTCGCCGGCGCCTATCGCGCCGCCAATGGCGATCACTCCCGAGCCGTGCGTTATTTCGCGGGCGGCTATTACTACGTTGCAAAGCGGCAGCGGCAGGAGGCCGTGCAGGTCGCCACGATGGGCGAGACCAATATGGGCGAGACCTGGCTCGAGTCGAACGGCAACCCGCAGCCGATGTTCGGCACCGCCCCGCACAGGAAGCTCGCCCAGCGCGTCCGCAACGCCCGGGCGCAGGCCTTGAAGTAACTCCGCGCGTCCCGGACGCGCTGCAGCGTGCCAAGAGCGCGTTCACGCGCGTTTTCGATGCGCCACGAACGGCCCGGTTCCCGCCTGACGCGTTGACACCAGCTCCCACTGGCATACATTAGAGCCGTTCCGAGGGGTGCTCCGAGGAGGAGCTGAGATACCGCTAAATGGGCAATACCGCCCAGGACCGCGGTGACCCTTTGAACCTGATCCGGGTCATGCCGGCGAAGGGACAGGGATGTACCAGACCACCAAGCGACCGGACTCACCGGTATCCATCATCGGCGCAGGCATCGCAGGGGCTTGGCAGGCCTTGCTGTTCGCGCAGGCCGGCCATGCCGTGACGTTACACGAGCGTGGTGACGCCGCCATGACCGACGCCACCAGTCATTGGGCCGGCGGCATGCTCGCGCCCTATTGCGAGGCGGAGGTCGCCGAACCCATCATCAGCCGCCTCGGCCTGCACTCCCTCGACATCTGGCGCCGCGAATTGCCGGAAACGCCGTTCAACGGCTCGCTCGTCGTCGCCCATCCCCGCGAGCGCAACGATTTCGAGCGCTTTGCCCGGATGACGGAGGGCCACGAGCGGCTCGATGCCGCCGGCCTCGCCGCGCTGGAGCCGTCGCTGGAGGGCCGCTTCCGCGAGGCTCTGTTCTTCCCGAGCGAGGGCCATGTCGAGCCGCGCCGCGTGCTGCCCAAGCTGCACGAGCGCATCCGCGCCGCCGGCGGCACCATCAAATTCTCCAGCGACGTTTCAGCCAAAGACCTCGACGGCATCGTGATCGACTGCCGCGGCCTTTCCGCGCGCGACGAGCAGCCTGACTTGCGCGGCGTCAAGGGCGAGATGATCCTGATCGAGACAGGCGAGGTGCAGCTTGCGCGTCCGGTGCGGCTGATCCATCCGCGCTGGCCGCTCTACGTGATCCCGCGCGAGGACAATCTGTTCATGTTGGGCGCGACCTCGATCGAGGCCGAGGACACCGGCGTCAGCGTGCGCTCGGCGCTGGAGCTGTTAGGGGCCGCCTATGCCGTGCACCCTGCCTTCGGCGAAGCCCGCATCGTCGAATTCGGCTCCGGCCTGCGCCCCGCTTTTCCCGACAATTTGCCACGCATCGGCATTCGCGACGGCAAGATCAGTGTCAACGGGCTCTACCGTCACGGCTTCCTGCTCGCGCCGGCGCTCGCCGAGCTGACTCTTGCCTACGTTCAGCGCGGCCAGATCGACAACGAGGTGATGCAGTGCGGGTGATCGTCAACGGCGAGCAGCGCGAAGTGAGCTCGTCGAGCGTCGACGCGCTGCTCACCGAGCTCGACTACGAGGGCACCCATTTCGCCATCGCGCTCAACTATGACGTCGTGCCGAAGAGCCGCTGGGCGGAAACGCCGCTGAAAGCCGGCGACGAGATCGAGATCATCACGCCGCGGCAGGGAGGGTGAGGTGATGGTGTTCTCACCAAACACTCCGCTGTCTTCGCCCGGCTTGACCGGGCGATCCAGTACGCCGCAGCCCCTCCGCATTACGGCACGGCCTCTGGAATACTGGATCCCCGCCTTCGCGGGGATGACAGCTGCATTCGAGGAAACACCGACATGGTGACCTTCTACGGCAAGACCTTCGCTTCCCGCCTGCTGATCGGCAGCGCGCTCTATCCCTCGCCGGCGATCATGCAGGCCGCGATCCGCGCCTCCGGCTCCAACATCGTCACGGTGTCGCTGCGGCGCGAGGCCGCCGGCGGCAAGAGCGGGGACACGTTCTGGAAGCTGATCCGCGAGCTCGACGTCACCGTGCTGCCGAACACCGCCGGCTGCCGCAGCGTGCGCGAGGCGGTGACGACCGCCAAGCTCGCGCGCGAATTGTTCGGCACGAGCTGGATCAAGCTGGAAGTCATCGCCGACAACGACACGCTGCAGCCCGACGTCGTCGGCCTGGTCGAGGCCACCAGCATCCTGATCAAGGACGGATTCGAGGTCTTCCCCTATTGCACCGAGGATCTCTCGGTCGCCAACCGCCTGGTCGATGCCGGCTGCAAGGTTGTGATGCCATGGGCCGCGCCGATCGGCTCGGCCCGCGGCATCACCAACCGCGATGCGCTCAAACTGCTGCGCGAGCGGCTGCCTGACATCACGCTGGTGGTCGACGCCGGCTTAGGGGCGCCGAGCCACGCCGCGCACGCGCTCGAGCTCGGCTACGACGCCGTGCTGCTCAACACCGCCATCGCCAAAGCCGCCGATCCCGTCGCCATGGCAAACGCCTTCCGCCTTGGTGTCGAGGCCGGCCGCACCGCTTACGAAGCCGGACTGATGAACGCCCGCGACTTCGCCTCCCCCTCCACCCCTGTCGTTGGGACCCCGTTCTGGCATGCTGTATCCTGATCGTTTCTATCCCGTCGTCGACAGCCTTAAATGGGTCGAACGCCTGACGAAACTCGGCGTCGGCACCATTCAGCTGCGCGCCAAAGAGCTGAACGACGCCGACGCGCTCCAGATCGTCACGGATGCGCTGGCGATCACCAAGGACACGCAAGCCAAGCTGGTCGTGAACGACTATTGGCGCGCGGCGGTCGTCGCCGGCGCAAAATATCTGCATCTCGGCCAGGAGGATCTCGTCGACGCCGACCTCAAGGCGATCCGCGAGGCCGGGCTGTCCCTCGGCATCTCCACCCATGACGACGCCGAGCTTGCGACCGCGCTCGAAGCCAAGCCCGATTACGTCGCGCTCGGCCCGATCTTCTTCACCACGCTGAAATCGATGCGCTTCGAGCCGCAAGGCATCCCAAAAATCCCGGAATGGAAGCAGCGCATCGGCAACATTCCGCTGGTCGCGATCGGCGGCATCAAGTTCGAGCACGCCGCCGAAATCTTTGCCGCAGGCGCGGATTCCATCGCCGTCGTGTCCGACGTCACCCAGAACGCCGATCCCGATGCCCGCGTGCGGCAATGGCTCGGCCTGTCCAAGGAGGCTGCGTGATGCATGTCCCGCTCTCTCCACCCGTCATTGCGAGGAGCCCTTGCGACGAAGCAATCCAGACTGCTTCCGCGGAAACATTTCTGGATTGCTTCGCTGCGCTCGCAATGACGGAGAACTTCGTCGCCAGCGTCGCCCAGACGCACGCACAACAGAATTAAACGGAGGCCCCCATGAACATCCGCTCCAACCCTGAAAAGACCATCCCAGCCGTCACCACCGGCCCGCTTCCCTCCTCGCGAAAGATCTTCGCATCACCTGACGCAGCGCCCGACCTGCGCGTGCCCTTGCGCGAGATCATCCTCTCCGAGGGCGCCGGCGAGCCGAACCTGCCGGTCTACGACACCTCGGGCCCCTACACCGATCCGAGCGTCACCATCGACGTCAACGCCGGCCTTGCCCGCAGCCGCAAGCAATGGGTGCTGGAGCGCGGCGGCGTCGAGGAATATGAGGGCCGCCAGATCAAGCCGGAGGACAATGGCAGCGTCTCCACCGACAAGGCTGCGCGCGCGTTCAGCGCCTATCACAAGCCGCTGCGCGGCCTCGATGGCCACAAGGTGACGCAGCTCGAATTCGCCCGCGCCGGCATCATCACCAAGGAGATGATCTACGTCGCCGCCCGCGAAAATCTCGGCCGGAAGGCACAGCTCGAGCGTGCCGAAGCCGCCCTCGCCGATGGCGAAAGTTTTGGCGCCTCCGTGCCCGCCTTCATCACGCCGGAATTCGTGCGCGACGAGATCGCGCGCGGCCGCGCCATCATCCCCTCCAACATCAACCATTCCGAGCTCGAGCCGATGATCATCGGCCGCAACTTCCTGACCAAGATCAACGCCAATATCGGCAACTCGGCAGTGACCTCGTCGGTCGAGGAAGAGGTCGAGAAGATGGTGTGGGCGATCCGCTGGGGCGCCGACACTGTGATGGACCTTTCCACGGGCCGCAATATCCACACCACCCGCGAATGGATCTTACGCAACTCGCCGGTGCCGATCGGCACCGTGCCGATCTATCAGGCGCTGGAGAAGTGCAACGGCGATCCGGTGCAGCTGACCTGGGAGCTCTACAAGGACACCTTGATCGAGCAGTGCGAGCAGGGCGTCGACTATTTCACCATCCACGCCGGCGTGCGCCTGCAATACATCCACCTCACCGCCAACCGCGTCACCGGCATCGTCAGCCGTGGCGGCTCGATCATGGCGAAGTGGTGCCTGGCGCATCACAAGGAAAGCTTCCTCTATACGCATTTCGACGAGATCTGCGACCTCATGCGCAAGTATGACGTCTCGTTCTCGCTCGGCGACGGCCTGCGTCCGGGCTCGATCGCCGACGCCAACGACCGCGCGCAGTTTGCGGAGCTGGAGACGCTCGGCGAGCTCACCAAGATTGCGTGGGACAAGGGCTGCCAGGTCATGATCGAGGGCCCCGGCCACGTGCCGATGCACAAGATCAAGATCAACATGGACAAGCAGCTCAAGGAGTGTGGCGAAGCGCCGTTCTACACGCTTGGACCGCTGACCACCGACATCGCGCCGGGCTATGACCACATCACGTCAGGCATCGGCGCCGCCATGATCGGCTGGTTCGGCTGCGCCATGCTCTGCTACGTCACGCCGAAGGAGCATCTCGGCCTGCCCGATCGCAACGACGTCAAGACCGGCGTCATCACCTACAAGATCGCGGCCCACGCCTCCGATCTCGCCAAGGGCCACCCGGCGGCGCAACTGCGCGACGACGCGCTCTCGCGCGCCCGCTTCGACTTCCGCTGGAGCGACCAGTTCAACCTCGGCCTCGATCCGGATACCGCCAAGAACTTCCACGACGAGACCCTGCCGAAGGAAGCCCACAAGGTCGCCCATTTCTGCTCGATGTGCGGGCCAAAGTTCTGCTCGATGAAGATCACCCAGGACGTGCGGGACTATGCCGCGACGCTGAACGATCCGAACTCGGTGGGCATGTCGATGGCCGGCACGGTCGAAGACGGCATGGCCAAGATGAGCGAGAAGTTCAAGGAGATGGGCAGCAATGTGTATCTCGATGCGGAGAAGGTGAAGGAGAGTAATCGGGTGTTGTGAGGGCCCTCTGCCGATTGATCTCCCGAAATTTGCCAAGTTACCAATCAGAGAACAGAGGCCGGGCGAAAGCCCGGCTTTTGAATTGGAGAAAAGCAGGATGGCTGGCGAACCTGACTATGCAAACTACACGAGGTGCATGGAGGAGATTAAACGCAGGCAATTCGCAATAGACGAGATACTGTCCGAAAGAAAGACAACCTCATTCAAATACACAAACGTCGAATTCGTTGCCCTGCAATTCCGGAAGATTTTTGAGTTAGTGATTTTGGCAACCCTGGCGTCCCACCAGCACTTTTTTGAAGGACTGGCACGCAAGCTAGCTAAAGAATGGCAAGTGACGAAGATCGTTGCCATTGTCAGAAATAAGAACCCTGGCTTCTTTCCGAATCCAATCGATCGAGCATCCTCGGCAAACGCGAATGCAAAGGACGAATGGAAGCCGATTACTCTTGGCTTCTTAACACTCGACGAGCTTGTCGAAGCACATGGCAAAATTGGGACTCTGATGCATGCAAGCAATCCATATCGAGAAGAACAGTCTCTGAGCGAGCTTGAGAGCTTGTTTCCCTCATGGCGAGCAAAGTTGACCCGCCTTTTGAACAATCATCTCATAAGGTTTCCGGATGACGAGACTGTCCTATATGTTGGCATGAGCAACGAAACGGGATCTGTCCATACTGCGTTGTTCAAGAAGCAAGCGCCGCGCTGATGAGCGACGCGATCCTGAATTAACGTCGCCCCGCACATCGCCGATCCAGCGACGGATGCTTAATTTGCCCGCCTCCACCCCCCACCGCCTCCCTGACCAACTCCGTCCCAACCTCCGCCTCGTCTTCGTCGGCACCGCCGCCTCGACGCGCTCGGCCGAGCTCGGGCACTACTACGCCCATCCCGGCAACCGCTTCTGGCGCGCGATCCACGAGGCCGGCATCACGCCGCGGCGCTATCAGCCGGGTGAGTTCGCTTCGCTGATCGCGCTCGGGATTGGCTTCACCGATCTCTGCAAGACGGGCGCCGGCATGGATCATCAGATCGCAGCCGCATCCATCGACGTGCCTAGCTTCAGGGCCAAGATCGAAAAGTATCGGCCGCGGACGATTGCGTTCACGAGCAAGAAGGCGGCGAGCTTGTTTTATGGCAGGCCGTCGAGCGTGATTGCGCTGGGGCGGCAGAAGCGGGATGAATGTCCGGCCGAGGTGTTCGTGCTGCCATCGCCGTCGGGCGCGGCGTCGGGGCATTGGACGCTGGAGCCGTGGCGGGAGTTGGCGGCGTGGATCAAGTCGTAGGGTGGGCAAAGGCGCTCTTGCGCCGTGCCCACCATCTCTCCACGCAATCCGGTAGAGCGGTGGGCACGGCGCGCGAGGAACGCGCCTTTGCCCACCCTACGAGACCGCTTGCGAGGCGGGCAGCTCACCCCGCACGCCCACTCGTCGTCCTGGCGAAAGCCAGGACCCATTACCCCAGGGAAAAGTTTGGCGAAGACTCGCGGTCCGGTACTGCGATCGTGCGCACCCGATAGATTCCGCGGTATGGGTCCTGGCTTTCGCCAGGACGACACCGGTGGATTGGCTGGCAACTCGTAGCCCGGATGAGCGAAGCGATATCCGGGGTCGGCGGTTGACCCGCATGTCGCTTCGCTCATGCGGGCTACAGGTTCTATGAAGTACCCTGTCGGAATCCGCCCCACCCGTTCGTCCTCTGGATACATCACGCCCGGAGCCCCCCGATGCCCACCATCACCGCCTTCAAAAACTCGCCCGACCGCGGCCGCGGGCAGGCCCGCGACATGCGGGTTCGCTGGGCGCTGGAGGAAGTCGGCCAGTCCTACGACGTCCGCCTCGTCTCGTTCGAGCAGATGAAGCGGCCGGCGCACCGTGCGCTGCATCCGTTCGGGCAGATCCCGACCTTTGAGGATGGCGATCTCGCCCTGTTCGAGTCCGGCGCGATCGTGCTGCATATCGCCGAGCGTCATGACGGGCTGCTGCCAACCGAGCCGAACACGAGGAGCCGTGCGATCGCGTGGATGTTTGCCGCGCTGAGCACGCTGGAGCCGCCGATCGTCGAGCTGGCCATGGCGATGCTGTTCGAGCGCGACAAGAGCTGGTACGCGGAGCGCCTGCCCATGCTTCAAGATCGCGTCCGTGTCAGGCTCGGCGAACTGTCCCGCCACCTCGGCGATGCCGACTGGCTCGACGGCGCCTTCAGCGCCGGCGATCTCATGATGGTGACGGTGCTGCGCCGGCTGAACACATCGGGCCTCCTGGACGAATATCCTGAGATCGCCGCCTATGTCGCCCGCGGCGAAGCGCGGCCGGCTTTCAGGCGGGCGTTCGATGCGCAGCTGGCGGTGTTCAACGCCGCATCGCGTTCGTAGGGGCAAGGATCGGAATGGTGCCGCACACTCAGTCGTCGTCCCGGCGCAGGCCGGGACCCATACTCCCAGGGAGAGGTTTGGCGAAGACTCGTCGTTCGGTACTACGCCCGCCCACAACACATAGATCACGCGGTATGGGTCCCGGCCTGCGCCGGGACGACACCGTGGATGTGACGACTTCCGCGGGCCATTGCGTCCACCACGGCGCCCCTGCATGCTTGCCCTGCCACCACAGAGGAGCCGCCGCCCATGCTGACCCTCTATTCCTACCCAGAGCTGTTCGGCGTCGCCGACAACAACGGCTACGGCCTCAAGGTCTATGCCTTCTTCAAGCTCGCGGGCGTGCCGTTCGTGCACGAGCACGTCTTCGATGCCTCCGCCGCGCCGCGCGGGCAGCTGCCTTACATCGTCGACGACGGCGAGACCATCGGCGACAGCGAAACGATCATCTCGCATGCGATCGCAAAATATCTCCTCACCATCGATGCCTTGCTCTCACCGGAACAGCGCCGCACCAATCATCTCGTCGCGCGCATGCTGGACGATCTCTACTGGGTGATGTCGTATTCGCGCTGGAAGGACGAGCGCTTCTATCCGGCGTTCCGCGACACCTTCATCGCGCAGCATCCGCAGATCGACGCGGCCGGCTTCGAGAAAGCCAAGGCCTATAACGCGCAGCGTTATCATTTCCAGGGCATCGGCCGCTACACGCCCGAGCAGGCTTACGCGCGGGGGCTTGCCGATCTCAAGGTGCTGGCCGAGATCGTGCCGGCTGCCGGCTACGTGCATGGCGCGGCGCCCACCAGCATCGATGCCGGCATCTACGGCTTCATCGCCAACATCCACTATTTTCCGATCCCGACGCCGCTGAAGGTCTTCGTCGATGCGCACGCAAACCTCGTCGCGCATTGCGAGCGGATTCATGCGGCGGTGACGGCAGCGTAGCCCGGATGAGCGAAGCGACATCCGGGGCCGAGAGCCGACCCGCATGTCGCTGTCGCTCATGCGGGCTACAGATTGAGGCGCCCCTACCGCATCGTGATCGCAAGCCCGCTGAGATCCGCATTCGCCATCAACCCGACCTGCCGGCCGGTCAATTCCAGCACGGCGCCCTTCTGGTTGGTCAGCACGATGGCGCGGGCGCCGGCGCCGACGGCAAGGCCGGCACCGGCGGCACCATAGACGCCAGCGACATCCGAGGGACGGTTGATGTTGGAGACGCGGCCGCGCAGCACGGTTTTCGAGCCGCCGAACACGAGGCCGTAGTCGAGGCCGCCGGTGGAGAGCCCATAGGTGCGGCCGCGGAAGTTGAGCACGCCGCTCCCGCCCGAGCCGCCGATGATCCAGCCCGCCTTGTAGATCGTCAGCGTCACGAAGCCGCTGTCGGCCCGTGCCGCCGTCGAAAGGCCAGCCAGGGCGACGATGGCAACCAGCGCGGCGCGGAAGGTGGATGCGAGCTTCATGGGGATCTCCGGGGGCTATTTTTCAAGGCAGGATTCGAATCAGATGCGACAAATCTATCCGATCGATCGCGGCGGCAACATGATGGCGCGGTGTGTGAGGAGTGAGGAGTGAGGCACGAGGCGTGAGGCGTGAAATGCGGCAACGCATTCAACTGTCATCGCCCGGCTTGACCGGGCGATCCAGTACGCCGAGACGGTTGTGATCGAATCGACGGGCCGCGGCGTACTGGATGCCCCGGTCAAGCCGGGGCATGACGGCGCGGTCTGGTCCAGAAAGGCAATCTCGCCATCATGCAATTCTGCCGGTGTTTTGCCCGACGGGTCAACCTTTATTTCGCATTTACCGAAGGCGCTGATAAGCTTGGTCTTTTCTACTGTGCATGGGGTTGTTTTTGCATTTTTTGTTTTGAGCGGCCCCGGCCTGCCGCTACGCTCATGCGTCTATCGACCATCCCCGAGGTGATGCCATGCCGATCCAGCATTTCGCGCCCCCGCCGCATGTCAAGGCGCCGCCGCTGTCGTTTGCCACCCGTGTTGGCGATCTCCTGTTCGTCTCCGGCATTCCCGGGTTCGACGCCAATGGCACTCTGCCCGATGGGTTCGAGGCGCAGTTCGCCAACGTCGTCGTCAACATCAAGCGGGTGCTGGTTGATGCCGGCGCGAGCGTGCACGACCTCGTCAAGGTCAACGTGCTCCTGACCCGCGCCTCGGACGTGGCCGCCATGAACGCACTCTATGCCGGCGCCTTCGGCCCGCCGCCCTACCCCGCGCGCACAACTTGCGTGGTGCATGCGCTGCCCGATCCGAAGATGCTGATCGAGATCGAGGCGGTGGCGTCGCTTTTGAAGTGAGCAACGCTTAAGCACGTGTGACTTGTCGGGCACGCGGCCAAACCAAATGCGCGGCAGCAACTGACATGTCCGTGAACGGCCGCTCCCCGGCTTGCAAAGACCCTGCTTTTCCCGCACGAATTTTCGGATCCCACTTCCCCCACAAGGAGATATTTCATGCGTCGCGCACTTGCGCTCTGTGCCGTTGCCGGCATCGCTTCGTCCGTGTTCGCCGTGCCCGCCTCGGCGAAGGTCGGCTATTACGTGATCCGCTGGGACAACACCGGCATCTGTCAGGTCTGGAACGAGGACCTGCAGTACAAGCCGTTCCAGTGGGGGGTGTCGACCTACAAGGTCGTCAGCAAGCCGCTCCCGACTTTCCAGGAAGCGTCGGACCTCCAGATCAAGATGCGGTCGGACCGCCGTTGCACGCTCTGAACTGACGCAACGGATCGGATCTGAAGGGCGGGTCGCGCGAGCGATCCGCCCTTTTCCTTTTGCAACGGCCTTGGCTTTTTCCAGCCAAAATCGCGCATTTTCCCGCGCGCCCGCTTTGAACCTGACCGGCCGGCGGAACTACTCACATCTTGTCCGGGGCGCAGGCCCAAAAGCGTCCCGCACCGGCCCTCCCATCATTGTCGGGAGGCGCATCCCATCTTTCATTTTGAGGAGCTGATCATGCGTCGTATTTCCGTGCTCTGCGCTGCCGTCGGTCTTGCCGTCACTGCGTTCGTCGCTGCGAGCCCTGCCGAAGCCAGCTATCACCTGATCCGCTGGCAGGACACCGGCTTCTGCCAGATCTGGGACGAGAGCATCCCGACCACGCCATGGCCGTCCGACTATTCCCGTGTCAGCGCGACCGTGCCGACCTTCGGCGATGCGCTGATGTTGAAGGATCAGGCGCTCATGAACGGCCACTGCACCTGGTAACAATTCGATCGGCGGACAAAAAGCCGGGCAAGGACCTCGCGTCTTTGCCCGGGTTTTTTTGCCCAACTCCCGTAGCCCGGATGAGCGAAGCGACATCCGGGACGCGGGCCTATCCTCCCAGTCGACCCTCCTCAGCGCGCTCACCGAACGCATCTCCACTTTCGCCGACCTCACCGGCCCAATCCTCCGGCAGCAATCCCGCCCGCACGTACCGGTGGAAGGACGAATGCGGCCAATCACCAACACGCCGAACGTAACCATGCTTGACAGGGTTGAAGTGAATGTAATCGACGTGACGAGCGAAGTCGTCTTCGTCGCGGATCGTATGCTCCCAGTAGCGCCGCTGCCATAGCGCCAGTTCTCCATTGGAGTAGCGAGCTATGTCGACACCGGCACGAAGCAAAGCACTGCTGAAATGCCCCTTGATCCTGCGCCAGCGTCCTGCGAAGTCGGCGTCGTCCAGCGGGAGTTTCATGACGGCATGCAGATGATCCGGAAGGATCACGATGGCACCGATTTCAAATGGACGCTCCTTCCGAGCGTTTCGGAAGGCACTGCGTAGAGCGTCGATGTTTTCAGTAAGTAGGCGCGACCGACGGTCGAAAAGCGTCACAGTAAAAAAGTAAGTGCCGCCGGGAAGAAAATTTCTGCGGTACAGAACCATAGGCTACACCTGTCCCGGATATCGCTTCGCTCATCCGGGCTACAGGATAGCATATGGACGCTCTCACGCGTCCTTGTGCGCGCCGGGATGGATCAGGATGTCGCGCGCGGCGGCGAGGTCGATGAAGGCTTGCGCGCTGCCGCCATGGTCGGGATGCATGCCCTTGGCGGCGCGGCGATAGGCTTGATTGATATCCTCGCAAGTGAGCTGCACGGCGAGCGGCAGGCCGAGCACCTTGCGGGCGCGATCCTCGCTCGACAACTTCTTCGGCATGGCATTGCGGCGACCGAAGCGCGGCGCGGTCAGATCATGAATGACCTCGAGCACCACACTGATGCGGCGCTGGGCCGCCAGCGTGACGCTGTGATCGTCATTGTCGACGGCCTGACGCAGCACCGGAAGCGCCTGCTCGGCCGCCTGGCGCAGCGTGATGTCGCTGCTCATCCGCGCGATCTCGGCCACGAGCCGGCCGGCCTCGGCCCAGTCGGCGGACTGCGCCGCCCGCAGGCGTTCGAGTGCGAGTTTCCAGGATTCAAGCCGTTCCATCATGCGCGCAACGTTTAGCAATGAAGATCAGTATGCCAAGGCCGCCGTTTCCGACCCCTTAATTTCGAGTTAGCTTTTCGTGAAACTTCGAAACGAAATCGGGAGGAAACTGTCATGGCATTGCTTGCAAACCACATCGCCGTCGTCACCGGCGCCGGTTCCGGCATCGGCCGGGCGATCGCGGCTGGCTATGCGCGGGAAGGCGCGCAAGTGGTGCTGCTCGACGTCAATGCCGACACGGTCGCGGAGGCCGCCCAGGAGATCCGCAAGGCCGGCGGCAAGGCCGAGAGCTTTGCGCTGGACGTGACCAGGCGTGACGATTGCTTCGCGCTCGCCAAGCAGGTCGCGGACAAGGTCGGGCAGGTCTCGATCCTCGTCAACAATGCCGGCATCACCCGCCGCAACGCCTTCACCGCCGAGACCGAGACGGTGGCGAAGGACTGGAACGACATCATTTCGCTCAACCTCAACGGCGTCTTCAACATGACGCAGGCGTTCCTCGCGCCCCTGCGCGCGAGCAAGGGCCGCATCGTCAATATCGGCTCGATCCAGTCCTTCGTGCATCTGCGCACGCCGAGCTCGGCGGCCTATACGACCTCGAAGCACGGCGTGCTCGGCTTCACCAAGGCGCTCGCGGTCGAGCTCGGCAAGGAAGGCGTGCGCGTCAACGCGATCGGGCCCGGCTTCATCGAGACCAACATCAACGCCCATGTGCGCGCGACCAATCCGGCGCTCGTGCAGGCCTTCGTCGATCACACTCCGCTGGCGCGCACCGGCAAGCCCGAGGACATCGTGGGACCCGCGATCTTCCTTGCCTCGGATCTGTCGGCCTATGTCACGGGAACGATCGTGATGGTGGACGGCGGATACCGGACGGTGTGAGCGGGCGCGGAAGCTCTTACCACTGGCTCAGTTTCATCGTCCGCGCAGGCGGACGATCCAGTATCCCAGAGGCCGTTGTGGGATACGGAAGGGCCGCGGCGTACTGGATGCCCCGCCTCCGCGGGGCATGACAGCTGCGTCGCGCAAGATAGGCCCGCATCACCATGCATCCCGCGCCAATCGCGGCGGCTTCGCGGCATTCCTGAGGTCAATTGGTGCGATCGCCCACGGTTAACTTTTCATTAACCAAACCGGACCACCGTAGATTCACGGCTTGGGGGTCGTTTGTTCTCGATCCGCTTCCAACGGTGGAAGCGGGCGTTGATCGGGGAGTGTATTGATGACCACTGTTCATGTCGCTGCGTCCGAACCGGGCGCGCAATTCCTTGCACCGAACCAGATCGTTCCGTTGCTGATCGGCGCCACCGTCGACGAGGTCGAGCGCGAGCTCGTGCTTCAGACGCTGGCGCGCTGCGACGGCAACCGCACACGCGCCTCGCGCGTGCTCGGCCTGTCGGTGCGCACGCTGCGCAACAAGATCCGGCTCTATGCCGCCTCCGGAATCGAAGTGCCCGCCTATCAGGATTAGCGCGCGGTGCCGATCGATGTTGCCCGATCCCGTGCGATACGCGGGCGGAATTGCTGCTGTCGTCAAACGCCGCTAAGTAGCTTGCTTCCGTGAAAGGGGAGCAGTGGCGTGGCAGACGATCAGGGACGACGGCAGGGACTTCAGGGACCGCGCGGGCGGCAGGGCGAGCCGGGACGGCCGGGACCGCAGGGTCATCCGGGCCGGCGCGGCCCCGACGGCGCGCGCGGCAAGCCGGGTCCGCAAGGCAAGCCGGGGCCGATCGGAAAGGCCGGACCGCCAGGCAAGCCCGGTCCGCAAGGCAAGCAGGGCGAAGCCGGTCCGCGCGGACCGGCGGGCGCGCAGGGGCCCGTCGGACCGCAGGGGCCCGCAGGGTCGCAAGGCCCGCGCGGCGAAGCCGGGCCGCCCGGTCAATTACCTTCGATCGAACAGGTGCTGCCGTGGCTCGAGCAGCTGTTCGACGCCTGGGATGAACGCCGCCGCCAGCGCGAGCGCGAAGCCGCCGAGCGCGAGGCGCTGGAGGCCGCCGTGCAGGAGACCGACGAGCCGATCGCCGATGACCGGAGCGACGATGGCGAAGGCGACACTCGCGGGAAGAAGAAGAAAAAGAAGAAGCGCGGCAACAAGGGCTAGCAGACGAGCCTATTCCTCGTTTTCGCGTCGCGGGAGCATGCCCATGCGCTCGAACTGCCAACGCATGGCCCGATACCAGAGATAGCCGACCGCGGCGCCGCACAGGGCGAGGATGATCGTGTTCACGCTCGAGAAGGAGCCGCTCCACCACATCATCCAGGCGGTCCACAGTACCGTGAGGGTGACGGCACCTGCTTTCAAGGGAAGAAGGGGGCGGCTCATGATCGTGCTCCGGGTTGTCAAAACCCCGGCAGACATCATCGCGCAGTAAGTAGCGCTCTTCCGTGAGCCAAATCACGGAATGGGCTCTCTGGGATCGCTAACCAAACCTCAGCCGCGAGCGCTCCTTGGCCTTTTCCGCCTCGACCTCGCGGTCGCGCGCCGGCGCATGGGTGTGCAGCGAGCTCAACAGCCGCCGCGCGGCCTCCGACACCTCCGCCACTGCGCGCTCGAACACCTCTTCATTGGCCTGCGACGGCTTGTTGAAGCCGGACAGCTTTCGCACGAACTGGAGCGCGCTGGCGTGGATCTCGTCCCCCGTAGCCGGTGGTTCGAAGTTGAACAGCGTCTTGATGTTACGGCACATGCAGTCTCTCCGGATATGTCCAAGGACGATCGGCGGCGACGAAATCCTACATCCTCCCCCGCACTTCTGTTAAGTTCCGCGGCAACGCGGCCGCCGAATACGAGCCGCACGGGGAGAGGAACATGAGAACTTCTTGCGCGGCCTTGTCGGCCGTTCTGCTATCCATCTCGACGTCAATATGGGCAGCCGACTATCCGGCGCCAAAGCAGGGCGACTGGATCGCCAAGGATTTCAAGTTCCACACCGGCGAGACCATGCCGGAACTGCGGCTGCACTACACCACCGTCGGCGAGCCGAGCGGCCAGGCTGTGCTGGTGCTGCACGGAACAGGCGGCTCGGGCGCGAGCATGCTATCGCCTGCTTTTGCCGGCGAGTTGTTCGGCGCCGGGCAACCACTCGACGCCTCCAAATATTACATCATCATTCCCGACAGCATTGGCCATGGAAAATCGTCAAAACCGTCCGACGGGATGAAGACGAGCTTCCCGAAATACGACTACGACGACATGGTCGAAGCGCAATATCGCCTGGTGACCGAAGGCCTCGGCGTCAAGCATCTGCGGCTCGTCATCGGCAATTCGATGGGCGGTATGCACACTTGGCTGTGGGGCGAAAAATATCCGAGCGCGATGGACGCGCTGATCCCGATGGCCTCGCAGCCGACCGAGATGGCCTCGCGCAACTGGATGCTGCGGCGGATCATGCTCGACACCATCCGCAACGATCCCGACTACAACGGCGGCAATTACACCAGCCAGCCGCGCATGATGAAATACGCCATCACGGCCTATGGCATCGCCAGCATCGGCGGCACCCTGGCCTATCAATCGCAGGCGCCGACGGCAGCGAAGGCCGACAAGATCGTCGACGATCGGCTCGCGACGCCGATCACGGCGGACGCCAACGACTTCGTCTATCAGTGGGAGTCCTCGCACGACTACAATGCCGGCGAGAAGCTGGAGCAGATCGAAGCGTCGCTGTTGCTGATCAATTCCGCCGATGACGAGCGCAATCCGCCCGAGACCGGCATCACCTACGCTGCAATGAAGCGGGTCAAGAACGGCCGCCTCTTCCTGATCCCCGCAAGCGCCGAGACGCGCGGCCACGGCACCACCGGCAATGCGAAATTCTACAGCGAGCAGATTCGGCAATTGCTGAAGACCGCGCCGCAGCGGACCATGTAGGAGCACCACGCGCGCCATCTCGCAACGCATCATATGCAGCGCTCGCCGCCGCATATTATTTGAGCATGCATTGCGCTGACGGCTCGGGCTTAATCGCGCCAACGAAACGAATCGATGCGCGGGACAATCGCGCGCCTTCGGTACGACACGCGATGAGGAGGATCGCATGCACAGGCTCGCACTGTGCGTTTGGCTGGCCGCGCTGACGAGCGCCGCGCTCGCGTTCGACAACGGGCAATATGACCACGTCCCGCCCGACATCCGCGACTGGTTCAAGAGCGTGATCGCGCCGAACGGCGTGCCCTGCTGCGACATTTCCGATGGCCATCGCACCGAATACGACGTACGCGGCGGCGCCTATTGGGTGCCGATCGAAGGACAATGGATGGAGGTGCCCGAGCGCGCCATCATCCGCGACCGCGGCAATCCGGTCGGTCAGGCCGTGGTGTGGTACGTCCACCACCGCGGCGCCATCATCATCAGCTGCTTCGTGCCGGCCGATGCGGTGTAGCGCGCTGGATTTCGTTGGCTGCGGGCGCCCGATCGGTTAGCTTGAGGCCAAGCCGAAAGCGGAGGCACGCCGTTGACCGATCTTAGCGCCGAAGACCTCGCCACCATCTATGCCAAACCGTCGCCGCGCGTCATTGCGAAAGCGCGTCCGGCGATCGATGCCCATGCGAAGAAATTCATCGAGATGTCGCCGTTCTGCGTGCTCGCGACATCGGGAGCGGACGGCAGCGTCGACGCATCGCCGCGCGGCGGCGGCATCGGCTTCGTCCACGTCGCCGGTCCCAACCAGCTGTTGATGCCCGACCGCTCCGGCAACAACCGGATCGACAGTTTTCGCAACGTCGTCGAAGGCTCTGGCTTCGTGCATCTGCTGTTCTTCGTGCCAGGGATCGACGAGACGCTGCGCGTCGGCGGACGCGGCACGCTGTCGGCCGATCCGGATCTGCTCGCCGCGATGGTGGAATTCGGCAAGCCGCCTCGCGCGGTACTGAACGTCACCGTCAGCGAGGTCTATTTCCACTGCGGCAAGGCGCTGATGCGCTCGAAGCTATGGTCGTCCGAGAAGGTGCAGCGCTCGGTGATGCCGAGCATCATCGAGGTCATTCACGACCAGACGGGCTTGGGTGAACCGCAGAGTCAGGAGAGCGTGGAAGAACTTTACAAGACGCAGTTGTAGTTGGATCGTGGTTCCGCAAACGACCGTCATGCCCGGGCTTGTCCCGGGCATCCACGTCTTCGTCGTGCGGTAGCACGTGGATGGCCGGGTCAAGCCCGGCCATGACGAATGGAGGGAGGGCCGGAGCTTAGTGCCCCTCGCCTTCGAGACCGCCGACGTGCTTCTGGGTGTAGAGCTCGAGGCCGATACGGCCGATCAGGTCGAGCTGGGTTTCGAGGAAGTCGATGTGATGCTCCTCGTCGCTCATCAGCTTCTCGAACAAGTCACGCGTGACGTAGTCCTTGGCGCCGTGGCAGTAGGTCGCCGCTTCCTGGTAGAGCGCCCGCGCGCTCATCTCGGCGGCGAGGTCGCATTCGATGATCTCTTTGACGTTCTGGCCGATGCGCAGGGGATCGAGCACCTGCATGTTCGGGAAGCCATCGAGGAACAGGATGCGCGCGGTGAGCTTGTCGGCGTGCTCCATCTCCTCAATGGACTCCTTGCGCCAGACCTTGGCCATGTCCAGGAGGCCCCAGTTATCGAGGAAACGGTAGTGCAGCCAGTACTGGTTGATCGCAGTCAGCTCGTGACGCAGCGCCTTGTTGAGATAGTCGATGACTTTTGGGTCGGCCTGCATGGTTCACTCCAGCTCTTGCAATCAAAATCGGCCCCAAACCGAATTTAGAATGCTTCTAAATGAATTTGCGGACGACGGCAACCGGCTGGGGGGACGCAGCCGGGGGAAAGCTCAGCCAGCGTTGAGGAAGTTTTCAGCAGGCCGCGAGCGCGAACTGGGCCGGTTCGGCCGTCTCGTCGTTGGCGGCCACGGCGTGGCTGTGCGGACAGCCGGCACAGCAGGATTGGGCACAGGGGCCAAGCGCTTCTTCGATGATGGTCTTGATGGTCCGGGCACAGCGGCCGCATTCGGCGCTACAACCGAGGCATCCATAAACTTGCTTGGCATGGCGCACGGCGTCGTCGGACTCGGCGACGGCGGCGCGGATGTCGTCATCGCTTAGCACGTTACAGGAACAAACGATCATGGAAGCGGCAGGCCCTTCGGTGATGCACCATCATCGATATTTAAGGGGCCGGCCGGATGCAAAAGGAAAAACTGGTATTTGAAGCTATTCCAAACTGGCCCGCAAACATCCTAGAACGGCTCTAAAATAGGGTGTTGCTTTGGATCAAGATTGCAGCGGACCTAGTCGCCACCACCGCCTCCCGCGCCATCACCGCCGCCACCGCAATCCCCGCCGCTGCTGCCGCTATCGCTGCTGGAACAGCTGCCGCCATCAGTCGAGCTCCCCGAATCGTCACTGGAAAACCAGCTTCCCAGCGAGAAGCCATCGCTCGTCCCCGAATAGCTGTCACCGCCGCTACTCCCTCCATCGCTGCCGGCCGCGGCGCGGGAGCGCCGACCGCGGTTCTGGAGGTGTGTGATCCAGCCGTAGCCGATCGCGAAAACGATCCCCGCAGCAATCATTGCATTGATCATCGCGTTACCCATCATCGTCTCCCGGGTGGAGCTGCGGTCCATACCAATCTGTCGTACCCGGCAAGGGTGCCGTTCATTGATCATTCAAGCGAAGTATGGAACTCTGCTACCAAAGAGTTCCCGCGTGATTGTGTGAAAGGTCAACAATGAAGAAGTCGCTCCTGGCAATTGCTGCCATCGTCACTCTGGCCCTGACGGCCGGAACACCGGCCCATGCGCAGCGCGGCGTCGCTGCAGGCGTGGCGGCCGGGATCATCGGCGGCGCCATTGTCGGTGGCGCGCTGGCTTCTCCGTATTATTACGGACCGGGCCCTGGCTATTACGAACCCGGCTACTATCCGCCCCGCTACTACGCCCCCGGCCCGGGCTATGTCGCCGACGACTATTACGGCGGCGGCTGTGTCTGGCAGAAGCAGCGCTTCTGGGACGGCTACGCCTGGCGCGTCCGCCGCGTCAGGGTCTGCGGCTGAGTCGCCCCTGAACCGGTTCACTACGGATGCGCCGTTCATCTCTGGGCCTGAAAAAGACCGCTTTTTCTCGTCACAGCTCCGTGTGCGTTTACCGTGGATTGACCATTTGCGCGCTTGCTAGCCCAACGGCCAATTCCATCAGAGTGTGCGTGAACCTTTGAAACCCGGGCACCTCTAACAAGGGGAGCCCATCTCCCAGGAGAGCCCTGAGCATGAAAAAGACTTTAGTTGCCGCCCTCACGGTTGCGACGGTCGCCGGTTCGCTGGTGACCGCCACTCCGCCCGCCAAAGCCGGTGACGGCGTCGGCGCCGGCATCGCAGCCGGCCTGATCGGCGGCGCGATCGTCGGCGGCGCCATCGCGTCGAGCCGCCCCGCCTATGGCGGCCCCGTTTACGTGGCTGAGCCCCCGCCGCCGGCGCCCTGCTACTGGCGTCGTGAGCGGTATTGGGACGGGTACGGCTGGGTCAGCCGGCCGGTTCGCGTCTGCTACTGATCTGATCGTTACGCGCGCATTCGCGCCGCGATCGAAGCCCGGCCGAGCATCTCGGCCGGGCTTTTTCTTTTGGCCGAAGTCGAGAACAATTATCGCGCAGCCTGGATCGAGCGCAGCACCTCTTCACTCGGCCAGCAATCGACCTTGAGGCCCGCCGACTTCTGATAGGCGCCGAGCGCGGCGCGGGTCTGCATGCCCGCCTTACCGTCGATCTTGTCCTTGTAGAGCCCGGCGCGCGTGAGCCCGCGCTGCATGGTCTCGACGTCTTTGGTGCGCAACTGCTTCGAAGCCGACCAGGGCGTTGCGAATGGCAGCGGGCTCATCATGCGGTCGCTGAGGTGGCCGACGAACAGCACGTAGAGATCGGAGAAATTGTATTCCTTGATGACGAAGTAATTCTTCGTGCTCAGGAACGACGGCCCGTAGATGCCCTCCGGCTGCAGCAGCGAGGCCGGCTGCGCCTGTTCGGCCGCGCTGAGCTTCTGCCCACGCACCGGCACAAAACCTTCGCGCAGCCATTGGCCGATTGGCTTCGTCACCTCGGGCACGCCGGTGGTGCAATCGACCTTGGCCGGTGCCTGCACCTCGTAGGCCCAGCGCACACCGCTTTGCCAGCCCTTGTTGACGAGCTGCTGCGCAGCAGACGCCAGCGCATCCGGCACCGAATGCCAGATGTCGATGCGACCGTCGCCGTCGAAGTCGACGCCGTGCTTGTAATATTCGGAAGGCAGGAATTGCGTGAGACCAGTCGCGCCGGCCCAGGACGAGCGCATGTCCTTGCGCGTGACCACACCCTCGCCGAGGATCTTGAGCGCGAGGATGAACTCGTTGCGATACTGATCCTTGCGGCGTCCGACATAGGCCTGCGTCGCCAGCACTCGGACGAGATCGTAAGGCAGCGTGTAGCGGCCATAGTCTGTCTCGCGGCCCCAGATCGCGAGCATGACGGTCGCAGGTACACCTGAGCTCTTCTCGATCTCGGTCAGCGCGGTGCGATATTTTTGCAGCAGTCGCTGCCCCTCACCTGCAAGCCGCGCGATCGAGGCTTCTTTGACGTAGTCGGCGGGCACCTGCACGAACTCGGCCTGCGACGGTGCGCCGGTCGCGGGCCGCCCCGGCAGGATCAGATCGGGCAGCTTGTAGTCAGGCTCGAGCCCGCGTATCTGCTCCTCGAACGTCGCGCGCGACACGCCTTCGGCCTGCGCCTCCGGCCAGAGCGAGACGATGAATTGCGTGAAGGCGGCGTCGGCGGCGCGGGCGGACGACAGGGCACAGGTGATCGCAATCACCGCAGCGATGAGCGCCCGCCACATCATGCCGAGATCACCGCGTCAGCTTCTTGTACTTCACCCGGTGCGGAATGATGCTGTCCTGGCCGAGCCGGCGCATCTTGTCCTTCTCGTAATCCTGGAAGTTGCCCTCGAACCATTCGACATGGCTGTCGCCTTCGAACGCCAGGATGTGGGTCGCGATGCGGTCGAGGAACCAGCGATCGTGGCTGATGATGACGGCACAGCCGGCGAAATCCTCCAGCGCCTCTTCGAGCGCGCGCAGCGTGTCGACGTCGAGGTCGTTGGTCGGCTCGTCGAGCAGCAGCACGTTGGCGCCGGATTTGAGCATCTTGGCGAGATGGACGCGGTTGCGCTCACCGCCAGAGAGTGCGCCAACCTTCTTCTGCTGGTCCGCGCCTTTGAAGTTGAACGAGGAGCAATAGCCGCGCGAATTGACTTCCTTCTTGCCGAGCAGGATCAGCTCGTTGCCGCCGGAGATCTCCTCCCACACGGTCTTCTTGCCGTCGAGCGCATCGCGCGATTGGTCGACATAGCCGAGATGCACGGTCTCGCCGACCGTGATCGTGCCCTTGTCCGGCGTTTCCTGCTCGGTGATCATCTTGAACAGCGTGGTCTTGCCGGCGCCGTTGGCACCGATCACGCCGACGATGCCGCCGGGCGGCAGCTTGAAGGTGAGATCGTCGATCAAGAGGCGATCGCCATAGCCTTTGCTGAGGCCTTCGAAATCGACCACGTTGGCGCCGAGGCGCTCGGCGACCGGGATGATGATCTGCGCGGTCTGGGTCTGCTTCTCGCTCGCCTGCTTGAGCAGCTCCTCATAGCGCTGGTAGCGCGCCTTCGACTTGGCCTGGCGTGCCTTTGGCGAGGACGCCACCCATTCCTGCTCGCGGGCCAGCGTTTTCTGGTGCGCGGCTTCTTCGCGGCCTTCCTGCTCCAGGCGCTTCTGCTTCTGCACCAGCCAGGACGAATAGTTGCCCTCGTAGGGAATGCCGCGGCCGCGATCGAGCTCGAGGATCCAGCCCGTGACATTGTCGAGGAAGTAGCGGTCGTGGGTGACGATCAGGATCGCACCAGGATAGTTGCGCAAATGGCCTTCCAGCCACGACACCGACTCGGCATCGAGATGGTTGGTCGGCTCGTCCAGCAGCAAAAGCTCGGGCTGGTCGAGCAGCAAGCGGCACAGTGCGACGCGGCGGCGCTCACCGCCCGAGAGTTTCGTCACGTCGGCATCGTCGGGCGGGCAGCGCAGTGCGTCCATGGCCTGGTCGACCTTGCTGTCGAGATCCCAGAGGCCCTGGGCCTCGATCTCGTCCTGCAGCTTGGTCATCTCGTCGGCAGTCTCGTCCGAGTAGTTGACGGCGAGCTCGTTGTAGCGGTCGAGGATCGCCTTCTGCTTGGCGACGCCCTGCATGACGTTCTCGCGCACAGAAAGCTTGGGATCGAGATGCGGCTCCTGCTCGAGATAACCGACGCGGGCGCCTTCGGCGACCCAGGCCTCTCCGGTGTATTCCTTGTCGAGGCCGGCCATGATCTTGAGCAGGGTCGACTTGCCCGAGCCGTTGACGCCGAGCACGCCGATCTTGGCGTCCGGATAGAAGCTCAAATGGATGTTATCGAGCACCTTCCGGGTCGGGTAGCTCTTGGTCAGGCCCTGCATGAAATAGATGAACTGGCGCGCCATCGGTCCCGTGAAACCTTCGATTTGAGGAAATTTGCTTGCCGCCGATGTAGCGATCCCGCCCCCAAAGGGCAATGTTTTCCGTCCGTTCACCACGGATGAATACGGTTCGGACACCATCCGGACTCAGATCCGGACAATTGAAACCATCTTTTAATAAATCAGGCCAAAGCTCGGTTTCGCGCGGAAACAGCGCCACCCGCTCAGAACGAACGGGAGCACAGCGAGGCCGCATCATGGCTCTGATCGAGACCAACTCTTTTCATGTTCCGGCAGAAGCCGGCCGCGTCTCCGGATTCGTCTCCGAGATCCAGAGCTTCTGGAAACGCTTCTTCGCCACCGCCTTCAACCCGTACCGGCCCGAATTGCACTACATGCGCGGCCCCGGTCCGGCCTGGCGCGCCAAGCACGGCATGGATGCACCGTTCCGTCTGAAGCCCCGCGACCTCTGAGCCCGCCGCTATCGGATTTTTGAAGACGCAGGCTGCTTGCGCGCGAGACTGATTGCGCGCAACCATGGCCCGGTTCCGACGAGGGCGCCCCCGCTCGCGCCGTCACCTCTCGCCATGGATGAACGCTGATGACGCGCCTGCGCTGTGCAATTCTCGACGACTATTTCAACCTCGCCCTCGACGTCGCCGACTGGCCAAAACTCTCCGACCGCGTCGACGTCACCGTGTTCAGCCACCCATTTGCTTCCGAGCAGGCCGCGGCGAGCGCGCTGGCCGATTTCGAAATCATCTGCGCGATGCGCGAGCGCACCGCATTCCCCAAGGGCCTGTTCGATAAGCTGCCGAAGCTGAAGCTGCTCTTGACCTCCGGCATGCGCAACGCCGCGATCGACATGGAGGCCGCAAAGGCGCGTGGCGTCGCCATCGGCGGCACGCAATATTCGCGCGATCCCACTGCCCCGCTCACCATGGGCCTGATCCTGGAGCTGACCCGCGGCATCGGCCGCGAGAATGCGCGCATGCATGCCGGCGAGCCCTGGCAGACCTTTGCCGGCGTCGAGATCGAAGGACTGACGCTCGGCATCGTCGGGCTCGGCAAGCTCGGCAGCAAGATGGCTGGGATCGCCAAGGCATTCGGCATGAACGTGATCGCCTGGAGCCCGAACCTCACGCCGGAGAAGTGCAAGGAGGCCGGCGTCGGCTACGCCAGCAAGGAGGAGCTATTCGCCAAGGCCGATATCATCACCATCCATGTGGTGCTGAGCGATCGCTCGCGCGGGCTGGTCGGCCGCGCCGATCTCGCGCGGATGAAGCCGACCGCCTTCCTCGTCAACACCGCGCGCGGGCCGATCGTGGACGAGCAGGCGCTGCTCGAAACGTTGCAGCAGAGGAAGATCGCAGGCGCAGGCTTGGATGTGTTCTCGGTCGAGCCGCTGCCGGTCGACCATCCCTTCCGCAAGCTCGACAATCTCGTGCTGACGCCGCATCTCGGCTACGCCACCGCGGACGGCTTGCGCATCCATTACGGCCAGATGGTCGAGGCGATCGACGCCTTCGCCAAGGGCAGCGAGCTGCCGCGGAAGCTGGCCTGAAACGACGATGGCCTGAAACGACAATGGCCTGAAACGACAATGGGCGTGCCAAGGCACGCCCATTGCAATTCGAATGCGCGCGAAGCGCTTAGCGCACGGTGACCGGCGCGGGCAGCGGCGGCACCACCGTCGGCTGCGTGCCCGGGACCGGGCCAGCCTGGGCGGCCATCGGCGCCGGACCAGCAGCACCGGGGGTCGGCGCGGCGGAGGCGGTCGCCGTTCCCGGCTGCGGGCCGCCCGGCAGCACCACCACACGGGTGCCGACCTTGACGCGGTCGAACAGGTCGGAGACGTCCTCGTTCAGCATGCCGATACAGCCGGAGGAAACGAACTTGCCGATCGTCGAGGGCTGATTGGTGCCGTGGATGCGGTAGACGGTCGAGCCGAGATACATCGCGCGGGCGCCGAGCGGGTTGCCGGGGCCGCCGGCCATGAAGCGCGGCAGATAGGGCTGGCGCTCGATCATCTCGGTCGGCGGATGCCAATCCGGCCACTCGGCCTTGCGGGTGATCTTCTGTACGCCGGTCCAGGTGAAGCCGTCGCGGCCGACGCGGACGCCGTAGCGGATCGCGCGACCGTTGCCGAGCACGTAGTAGAGGTAGGTGTTCGGCGTATCGACCACGAGCGTGCCAGCCGGCTCCTTGGTCTGGAACGCGACTTCCTGGCGGCGCAGGTTCTGAGGCAACTGCGCCGGCGCAGCATCAGGCTGCTCCTCGGGCGGCAGCGACGCGACTGTCATCGGCCGGCCGTCTGCGCCGACGGGCGGCTGCCCGGCCTGGACCGTACCGGTCGCGGCGGGACCACCGACGGCCTCAGGCGGACGCAGGCCGTCATTGGCCGGTGCCTGGCCCTGACCAGGACGATCGGCATAGATCACCGGGGGCGGACCGGCGGGACGGCCATAGCGGGGATCGTCGGGCGACATCACGGGGCCTTGCGGCGCCGCGGCCGAATAGGCCGGAGCGCCAGCCGGACGGCCATAACGCGGATCATCCGGTGACATCACCGGACCCTGCGGCGGGGCCGCCGAATAGACCGGAGGCGCGCCGGCCGGGCGGCCGTAGCGCGGATCGTCGGCGGGGCCGGGCGCCGGCAGCGAGGTCTGCGGCATCGCGTCGTCGTCTTCGTCCAGCGCGTCGAAATTCGGCGTGCGATCGCCTGGGCGATATTCAGCCGGGGCGCCATAGCCCGGCGCCTGCTGGACCGGATAGCTCTGAGCCTGCGCGAGCGAGGTTCCCGCCGCAGCGACTGTCGCGGCAGCGCATATCGTCAGAAAATGTTTGATCATCATCGCTCTTGTATAGTCCCCAAGCCCGACCGGACCGTTAACGGCCAGATGACCGAAGATAGCGGCACATTCAAGACATATCAGGCGTATTTGCGCCGGATTTGCCGATTTGTGATCCGCAAGACTACCGTTGCCCCTTTGCATCACGGGGGAGAAATCGCATCACGCCATCAATTGCCGGAGTTTTCGGGCCCGAATTTTAGGGAACGGCGGAGAGCCGTTGCGATATGGTCGAATCAGCCTGATTCGTCACCGCTTTGAGCTCCGATCCGGGCGTGGCGAACGCGGCAATCAGTACCGTCACCGCGTTCAGATGGCTCATGGGCCCTGGCCACCAACCCGGGGCGGAAATTCGTAACCCGACCGATGCTTCCCGGCTTTCGCTTCCTGTTTGCCGCGATCCTGTTGTCAACCTCCATCCTGGTGTTCGGCCTAGGGGCCGCCGCGCTGCTGCGGGCGAGCCATGAGCAGTATGTCAGTAACCCCGCCTGGCGGAACGGCCCGCAGGAGCAGGTGTTTGCGCAGGCTCCCGAGCCGGCTCAACCGGTGCTCGCGGTATTACAGCCGGAGCCGGAGGTGACCGCCGAGCCCACCCCGTCGCTGCGTGACCAGATTCCAACCATCGGCTTGCCGGCGAACGGGCCCGAGCAAGTCGCCACGCCGACGACCGAGACCGACGTTCAGCCCCAGATCACTGAAGCCGCGCCTGAAGCCCAGACTCCGAGCAGGGAACCGGCCACACCCGAGCCGACGACGGACGCCACAGCGCCAGCGGCCACCGACACGCTCACCCCGGCCGACACCACGGCATCGATTCCCGAGACGCAGCCTGCTGCTGCCGCGACCGCCAGCGAGCCGGCGCCGGCTGATTCCAGTGTTACCCCTGATGCCAGTGTTGCCCAGGCCTCCTCGGCGATCGATGCCGCCGCGGCCAAGCTGGCCGCGCTGAACGATCCGGCGGCGACGTCCGTGAAGGATCCACCGGCGAAAGCCAAGGCGGACATCAAGGCGGACAGCAAGGCGACCAAGCGCAAGGCGAAGGCCAAGAAACGGCACCGCGTGGTGCAGCGTCCGCCGCCTCAGCAATTGCAGCAACAGCTCAATCCGTTCGGACAGCAGCAGCCGGCGTTCGCGACAACAACTGCACGCACGCGCTGACGCTCCTTCTTCGCCTCTCCCCGCAAGCGGGGCGAGGGAGTGAACCGTCGCTGCGGCGACGAGGTTACGCCGGCCCGGTTGCGATCGGCGGGCCGCCGGCCTGGCCCCATTCCGACCACGAGCCGTCATAGAGCGCGGTGTCGGTGATGCCGAGGCGATAGAGCGCAAGCGTCAGCACGCCGGCCGAGACGCCCGAGCCGCAGCTCGTCACGATCGGCTCGTCTAACTTGACGCCGGCGCCGGTGAAGGCGGCGCGGAGATCGTCGAGCGGCTTCATCGTGCCGGTCGCGGCATCAAACAGGAGATTGTAGGGCACGTTGCGGGCGCCGGGGATGTGGCCGGAGCGGATGCCCGGCCGTGGCTCCGGCGCGCGGCCCTCGAAGCGGTCGGCGGCGCGCGCATCAATCACCTGCTCGGCGTGGCTTGCGACGTTAGCGATGAGCTGCTGCATGCTGCGCACGCGCTTTGCATCGTAGCTCGCCTTGAACGTCGCCGGTTTCGGCTTCACCTCGCCGCTCTCGACGGGGCGGCCCTCAGCGCGCCACTTCTTCAAGCCGCCATTGAGGATGCGCACATTGCCGTGGCCGTAGGACAGGAACATCCACCATGCGCGGGGCGCCGCGACCCAGCCGCCAGCATCGTAGATCACGACGGTGTCGGCATTGGAGATGCCGAGATTGCCGATGTCGCGGCCAAACTGCTCGGCGCTCGGAAACATGTGCGGCAGCGGGTTGGAATGATCCGACACCGCATCGACGTCGAAGAACACGGCGCCGGGCAGATGCGCGGCGAGATAGTCGTCCTTCGGCAGCGGCAGCACGCCGGGGAGCTTGAAGCTGGCGTCGAGCACCTTCACGTTGGCGTCGTTGATATGGGCGGCGAGCCATTCGGTGGAGACGAGGGGGTCGGTGGTCATTACGTGCTCCGGCTGTTGTCCTTAGTCGTCATGGCCGGGCTTGTCCCGGCCATCCACGTTCTTCGTCGCGGCAAGACGTGGATGCCCGGGTCAAGCCCGGGCATGACGGAGTGTGTGGCGAGGACGGTGTTCACCTCACCCCTTCTTCTTCGGCTCCCATTGCTCCGTCGGCCCACCGGCATCGCGCCAGGCGGCGTAGCCGCCGGCGATGTGGGCGACGGGCTTGAGGCCCATGTCCTGCGCGGTCTTGGCGGCGAGCGCGGAGCGCAGGCCGCCGGCGCAGTGGAAGACGAACTTCTTGTCCTCCTGGAAGATCGGCTTGGCGTACGGGCTCTGCGGATCGATCCAGAATTCGAGCATGCCGCGGGTGCAGGCGAACGCGCCCGGGATGCGGCCCTCGCGCTCGATCTCGCGGGGGTCGCGGATGTCGACGATGACGACGTCGCCGTTCTTGGAGATCTCGATGGCGTCCTTGGCGCTGAGCGTCTCGATCTCGGCATTGGCCTCGTCGATCAGCGCCTTGATGCCGCGGGTGATTGTCTGGGGCATATGGTTCTCCCTCTTGTTACGTCGCCCTAGGCGATCTGCCGGAGGCGGAGGTCACCTCTCCCGCTTGCGGGAGAGGTCGACGCGCCCCGGGCGATGCGAAGCATCGTCCCGAGCGCGGCGGGTGAGGGCTCTCTCCTCTTGGGGAGCCTCGCTCGTGGAGAGACCCTCTCCCCAGCCCTCCCCCGCAAGCGGGGGAGGGAGCGCAGTCCCGTCGCCGATCGAGCCGGACTAACTATGCATCAGTGCGTCAACTCCTTCATCGCCCCCTCAAGACCTTCGATCGTGATCGGATACATGCGATTGGCGAAGATGCGTTTGATGATGGTGGTCGATTCCGAATAGTCCCAATGCTTCTGCTGCACCGGGTTCAGCCACACCGCATGCGGATAGGTGCGGATGATGCGATCGAGCCAGACCGAGCCCGGCTCCTCGTTGACGTGCTCGACCGAGCCGCCCGGCACCATGATCTCGTAAGGGCTCATCGAGGCGTCGCCGACGAACACGACCTTGTAGTCGTGCGGGTATTTGTGCAGCACGTCCCAGGTCGGCGTGCGGTCGGTGAAGCGGCGCTTGTTCTGCTTCCACACGCCTTCATAGAGGCAGTTGTGGAAGTAGAAGTATTCCATGTGCTTGAACTCGCTCTTCGCCGCCGAGAACAGCTCCTCGACCTGCTCGATATGCGCGTCCATCGAGCCGCCGATGTCGAAGAACACCAAAAGCTTCACCGCATTGCGCCGCTCGGGGCGCATGTGCACGTCGAGATAGCCGTGATTGGCGGTCTCGCGGATCGTGGTGTCGAGATCGAGTTCGTCAGGCGCACCGGTGCGCGCGAACTTGCGCAGGCGGCGCAGCGCCACCTTGATGTTGCGGATGCCGAGCTCGACATTGCCGTCAAGATCCTTGAACTCGCGCTTGTCCCACACCTTCACGGCGCGGTTGTTGCGGTTCTTCTCCTGGCCGATGCGCACGCCTTCAGGATTGTAGCCGTGGGCGCCGAACGGCGAGGTGCCGGCGGTGCCGATCCATTTCGAGCCGCCCTGGTGCCGGCCCTTCTGCTCCTCGAGCCGCTTCTTCAACGTCTCCATGAGCTTGTCCCAGCCCATGGCCTCGATCTGCTTCTTCTCTTCCTCGGTGAGGTACTTTTCGGCGAGCTTCTTCAGCCACTCCTCGGGGATCTCCGCCTTCTCCATGGCGTCGAGCAGGCTTTCCAGCCCCTTGAACACCGTGCCGAAGACGCGGTCGAACTTGTCGAGGTTGCGCTCGTCCTTCACCAGCGAGGCCCGCGACAGATAGTAGAAGTTCTCGACCGTGTAGTCCGCGAGGTCAGCGTCGAGCGCCTCCATCAGCGTGAGGTATTCGCGCAGCGTCACAGGGACCTGCGCGTCGCGCAGAGAGGTGAAGAATTGCAGGAACATGGGTGACAGATTGCCCGTCGGGTGGCGAACGTCAAGGGGCGGAGGCCACTGCTCCGCGCTGGACCGGGAGGCTTTTTGCTCTAGAATTGGCCGCCTCGAGGGGTTGTTTGGGGGACGTTTGCAATGGGAATTGTCGCAGCGCTCATCATCGGCGCGATCGCCGGCTGGCTGGCGGGCAAGATTGTCCACGGGGCGGGATTTGGGCTGATCGGCAACATGGTCGTCGGCATCATCGGCGCGCTGGTGGCGAGTTGGGTGCTACCGCAGCTGCATATCGCGCTCGCCACCGGCACGGTCGGCGCCATCGTGGACGCCACGATTGGCGCGGTGATTGTGCTGGTCATCCTTTCGCTGATAAGACGGGTCTGAAAGCCTGACCGAACCAGGAACGGCCGCCACGCGCGGCTGTTCCCTTGTCGCGACCGGGGCCTGCGCCTCACGCCGACGATATTTAAGGACACGCAATGAAATTTACGGGCACCAAGGACTATGTTGCGACCGACGATCTCAAGGTCGCCGTCAACGCCTCGATCGTGCTGGAGCGCCCGCTCCTGGTGAAGGGCGAGCCCGGCACCGGCAAGACAGTGCTGGCGGAGGAAGTGGCAAAGGCGCTGAAGGCGCCGCTTTTGACCTGGCACATCAAGTCCACCACCAAGGCGCAGCAGGGCCTCTACGAATACGACGCGGTGTCGCGCCTGCGCGACAGCCAACTCGGCGATGCCCGCGTCTCCGACATCAAGAACTACATTAAGCGCGGCAAGCTCTGGGAAGCCTTCACCAGCGAGCAGCGCCCGGTGCTGCTGATCGACGAGATCGACAAGGCCGACATCGAATTCCCGAACGACCTGCTGCTCGAGCTCGACCGCATGGAATTCCATGTCTACGAGACCGGCGAGACGATCAAGGCCAAGCAGCGCCCAATCATGATGATCACCTCCAACAACGAGAAGGAGCTGCCGGATGCTTTCCTGCGCCGCTGCTTCTTCCACTACATCAAGTTCCCCGACGCCGACACCATGGGCCGCATCGTCGACGTCCACTTCCCCGGCATCAAGAAGCGCCTGGTCGAGGAGGCGCTGCGCATCTTCTTCGAGGTGCGCGAGGTGCCGGGCCTGAAGAAGAAGCCGTCGACGTCGGAGCTTTTGGACTGGCTCAAGCTGCTGCTCAACGAGGACATGAGCGTCGAGCAGCTGCGCGAACGCGACCCGCGCAAACTGATCCCGCCGCTGCACGGCGCCTTGCTCAAGAACGAGCAGGACGTGCACCTGTTCGAGCGGCTGGCGTTTTTGAGCCGAAGGGAAGTGTAGTTTGAGCCGATGGGAAGTGTAGACCTCGCTGCCGACCACACTCTCGGTGTCGTCCTGGCGAAGGCCAGGACCCATACCGCGTGATCTATCGATTGCGGACAATCGGCGCACCGAACGACCAGTCTTCGTCAAACCACTCCCTGGGGTAATGGGTCCTGGCCTTCGCCAGGACGACGTGTTGGACATCGGCATCGCTCCCAAGTGACACCGTCATTCCCCGCGAAGGCGGGGAATCCAGTACGCCGAGGCGTCTCGGCTCAATCACAATCGCCTCTGGATACTGGATCGCCCGGTCAAGCCGGACGATGACAGTGTGTGGCGCGCGCCTGCCTCCCCATCGTCATTGCGAGCGTAGCGAAGCAATCCAGAATCCCTCCGCGGAAAGATTCTGGATTGCTTCGTCGCAAGAGCTCCTCGCAATGACGGAGCAAGGGGCATTGGCGTCGTTCTCCAAACAGCGCTGTCATTCCCCGCGAAGGCGGGGAATCCAGTATGCCGCGGCGTCTCGGCTCAATCACGAGCGCCTCTGGAATACTGGATCGCCCGGTCAAGCCGGGCGATGACAGTGTGTGGCGCGCGCTTGCCTCCCCTTCGTCATTGCGAGCGCAGCGACTTGTCCGCCGAAGCCTTGGCGCAGGCGGAAGCAATCCAGAATCCCTCCGCGGAAAGATTCTGGATTGCTTCGTCGCAAGGGCTCCTCGCAATGACGGAGCAAGGGGCAACGGCGTCGTTCTCCAATTCACATCTGCGTTGCAGACACGGCTTCGCATCCTCGCGGCGCATTTCGCCCGAGCTTTGCTCTCTCCATCGCCCCCAAAGAAAGAGGGTGCAGGGAAGGCCGGGTGCCGGCTGGCACCCACGGTCCGCTGTGCGAAGGCACACGCAGAAAAACTGCACAGCGGCATACAGGTGAAGCCGAACACACGGCCTTCCCTGCGTAGTGGTTGGACGGCTTATGCCGCGCTCTCCCGGGAGCCGAGTTCGTTCTGGCCTCCCTCACCCCAGCGAAAGTCGCCGACACCGCGCCGGTTGACGCCAATGCCGCATCCGCCAAGGCTTGACCGTAGCAACGACGGCCAGGACCACACGTCTATATTTTGGCATTCGGTGAAACACGCCGAAACTACAAAAACCCTTTAAAACAAGCGCTTTTCGACTAGCCTGATCCGGGCTGTTTCAGCGGGCTTCACCAAAATAAGGGCCCGGCCCTAAGCCTTTCAGCGTCCGCACGACAGACTGAAAGCCCCGAAGCCGAGCCCTTGGTCTCAAGCCTTAGGAGCAGAAACCACATGGATAGTAGCATCGTCCCCTCCCCCGCCGGCAAGCGGGCCCGTAATAGCAGCGTGATCCTGACCGACCGCCTGTGCGAGAAGCGGGTCGCCAAACGGACCAAGTTCTACGACCGCAAATGCCCTGGCCTGTACGTCAGCATCATCACGGCCGGCATCGCGACCTTTTCCTTCAAGTTCACCGACCGGCAGACCGGCAGGCAGCGCACTGGCTGGCTCGGCGTCTACAATCCTGAGACCTTCACCGTCGAGGACGCCCGCAGCAAGGTCTACGGCCTCAAGGGTATGGGCGGCGACGCGCTGGCCGAGACCTTCCGCGACCAGAAGGCTGCGAGGGCCAAGCGTGGCAAGACCGTCTCTGAAATCATCGACGAGCGCATCGCGTGGATGAAGACGCCGGTCAAGAAGCCGGACGGCGAGATGCGGCCCCGGCTGGAAAGCTGGGAGAACACGGCAAGCCACCTCGATCGCTTCATCCGCGCCCGCCTCGGCAAGAAGCTGGCCATGGAGGTCACCAAGCATGACATCGCCACGCTGTCGAACGATATCGTCGCAGGCAAGTTCGGCAAGCCTTCGGTCAGCAACGCGCGTCATATGCGCAAGGCGGCCTCCGGCCTGTTCAACTGGGCGGCGGAAGCGGGCCGCGACTACGTAACGGCCAGCCCCTGCGTCAACTTGCCGAAGCTCGATCCGGAGCATCCCCGCACCCGCGTCCTGTCCGAGGACGAGATCAGAACGTTCTGGCATGGGCTGGACCGCAACGACCTGCCATGGGACCGGAAGACCCGCCTCGCGCTCAAGTTCGAGTTGGTGACTATGCTGCGCTCACGCGAACTGCTCGGTGCGCGCCGGGATGAATTGTTCGACCTGGACGGTGAGCATCCGCGTTTCGACGTGCCGCTCAAGCGCGTCAAGAAGCGGCGGGTGATCCAGCAGCCACTGTCCGATCTGGCGATCGAGATCATCAAGGAAGCACTGGCCTCGGATGATCAGCAGTTTATCTTTGAGAGCCCCATGTACAAGGGCCAGCCGATCCACCGCAAGGCGATGGCGGACGCGCTGCGCGGCACAAAGCACGAGAAGAACAAAGACAAGACCAAGACCGCCGGACTTTGCGAGTTGCTCGGCCTCAAGCCGTTCACGCCGCACGACCTCCGCCGGACGGCAGCGACCTTGGCCGGCGATCTCGGCTTCGAGGATGCGTGGATCGCAAAGTGCCTCGATCACGCCGCGAGCAAGAAATCCGAGCAGATCGTGCCGACGGTTACCGGCAAGGTCTACAATCACAGCAAACGAATCAAGGAAAAGCGCGCGGTGCTGGTTGGTGTTGCCGCCGAGCTGCGGCGCATCATCGAGAATGTTCCTACGCAAGCCATCGAACAGGCCCGATCTCAGCTTCTGGCCTGACGGGCTTAGTTAGCCCAGCACATATCGCGCTGGCTGTATTGGCATTTCACTGCGCAGGGCTTCGCAACCGACAGAAAAGTCAGCAAAAACAAAGCTGTAGCCTAGCTGTGTCCACCGTTGTGTCCCAATCCGATATTTTTGAAAAATTTTCGGCGTAAGCTGCCGGACAAGCGGGCGGCGGGTCACCCAGCAATTGAGTACCGCTTGGCCCGCGTCCGTCCAGGTTGGGCATCACCCGCATGAGCCCTTATAGAAGCGGGCAGTTTCTTAAATCGCAACCATTCGGATATACCGTGAGTGTAGATTCGACATCGCTCTCATGGGTTCAAGATGGCTTCACTTAAGATACGAAACTTTTCTTGCGTTGATGAGGCGCACTTAGAATTGGCCCAGTTGACAGTGCTCATTGGCCCGCAAGCAAGCGGAAAGAGCGTCATCTCGAAGCTAATCTACTTCTTCCAAGACATATTGAGCCGCCAGTTTCTTGACTTCGAAGAGGATGAGACGCTGGAGGAGTTCCGAACGTCCGTCGCCGACGACTTCAGGAAATGGTTTCCCCCAAGCGCATGGGGGCTAAAGAAGTTCGAGATTACGTTTCAAGCCGGACAGTACTTTGTAAAGATCACTCGAGCTGCCACCCGAAAGAACGTGGTCGAGAACGATAACATTCGTGTCAATTTCTCGCCATGGTTTGAGAAGGAGTTCGAGCACGCCAAGGCTCTCTTCACGCAACGGAATAAGGCGCCGAAGCAACGCGATTTCTCGTTCGAGGATACTTGGAGGATACGGGCTGCTACCCGCAAGAGGCTACAAGACGCGCTCAAGGACGACTTTGCCGAATGGCAACTTTTCGTTCCGGCGGGACGCTCTTTCTTCACAAGCGTGGGGAAAGCTATGGCAGCCTTCGAATATAGCGGAATGATTGATCCGCTGACGGTTCGATTTGGAAGATTTTTTGCGTCTGCGCGCGATGAACGGCGAGGATCTCGCATGGTGAGGAGGGGGAGTAAGCCGAGCGAACAACAGCAACGCATCCGAGATGAGATGATGAAAGAGCTGTTTGGCGGCAACATCACCTTCGGAAGAAATCAAGAATACGTTGTCTCCGACGATGGGCGAAAGATACCCTTCGCATCCTTGTCCTCGGGACAGCAAGAGCTTTTGCCGCTTTGGCTCGCCATCGAGTTTGCGCAAGAGGGATTGCCCAACAGCATGGTGTATATAGAAGAGCCCGAAGCGCATCTATTTCCTACAGCGCAAAGCCAAGTCGTTGAGTTCTTGGCTTCGGTAATCGCCGAGAACAACGCCAAAATGGTGGTCACGACGCACAGTCCTTATGTGCTCACGCAGATCAACACCTTGCTAAAGGCAGGTCAGCTTGCTCAGCAATTTCCGGAGGCCCGAGCCGAAATCAGCAAAATCGTGAGAGAGCGAAACTGGCTTAAGCCGAACTCGACAGTGGCCTATGCAATTGCTCGTAGGAGAGTAATTCAAATCACCGACGATGAAGGACTATTAGTGGGCGACTATCTTGATGAAGTTTCCGGCTACCTTGATCGCGATTTTTCAAGCCTCTTAGAAATTGAAGTTGCCAATGAGCGCTAAGTGCACGAACAGGAAGTGTGTTTCTCGGATTTTGGTGGGAGAGAAGAAGAGCAAGGCGATCTTTCTGAATGTTGAGCGAGTTTGGTTTGAGATTACAAAAGTCGATGGGTGCCTCTGCAAGCATGCGCTGGCTGCAGATTTCGCAGTGACTAAGGATCAGGTCGGAACAGTCATCGTCGAGCTGAAGGGCAGTGACGTTCCGCATGCCGTTGAGCAAGTGCTCGCCAGCGCCGGCTTCTGGCGCGAGCACCAGCCCAATTGCGCTTCGCTGGCTGGTCTAGTTGTCAGTCGCCAACGCCCTCGCTACTCAACATCGGTGCAAAGAGCACAAACGAAATTTGCGAGAAGCCATAAAGGGCCGCTGCATGTGGTGAGTTCCAACCGGGAGTATGTTTTTGAGAAGGTGTTGAGCTTCAAGGGGCCTTGAGCCAAAGGGATGGGGCTGTGGGCATAAAAGAACCAAAGCTTTGTTGCCACCCGGCGCGAACCGTTCTTCGTAGTGATCGCGCGGGGGATTTCGCGCATCGCGCATTTGGTCAGGCAGGTGGCGGAATTTGGTGGGCGATCAATTCAACTGACCGCAAGAGCCAAATCGCTTTGTCAAACTACATGTGCGCACCACAACCGCAATCCCCGCGCTCATCGCTACGTTGACAACCTTGCGCCTATGCCGTCGTCTTCCCAGACCATCCAGTTCCCTTGATCCGCAATACGGAAGCCGCGACAGAGATGACGCTGATGCCGGGGCATCAGTTATCGCCGCGCGGTAGCTTAGCGACAGCTCGACGGAGCTTGGCTTCGATGCACCGAGCGCAGATCAGCTCGTCGTCCCCGGCCGGTGGCGCAAGAATGGTCAACTCCTCTGCGGCGAACTCTTCTTCGCAGTGATCGCAGCGGGGGATTTCGAGCATCCGCGCATTTGCTCATGAAGTTGTGGCGGAATTCGGCAGGCTCTTCTCAACCGACCGCGAGCCGCCGTCATCCCGATATCCTGCGTCGTTGTCAGCCGTGATAGATGAGCCAACTCTCCTGTCGGGCACTGCGGCCGGCGGCGCGGCTAAGACGGGGCATAACCCTAATCAGCGCCGGACTTCGCCGGGATTGGGGGTTAGATCGTCGCCACCCATGGGCGTGTGGGTATAGCATCATGTCTAAACCCGTCGTACAGTGCCTAGCCGGTCGGATTTAGATGTTCATGGCACAAGAATTACCCGCGAGGCTTGAGCGCAGGTTGGCGGCTATATTGGCCGCTGATGTAGCTGGGTATTCGCGACTAATGCATCATGACGAGGAAGCTACGCACGCCAAATTGTCCGCGGTCCTTGCGAATGCTGTCACGCCGGCGATCTCCGCGCATGGAGGTCGCGTCGTTAAAAATACTGGCGACGGGTTCTTGGCTGACTTTCCAAGCGCGGTCGAAGCTGTTCGATCCGCCTTGCAATTCCAGAACCGGATCAAAGAACTTACATCGGGCGATGCCGAAGACGAACGGATTGCCCTTCGCGTCGGCATTAACGTCGGCGACGTCATCGTTGAACCGCACGATATTTTTGGCGACGGCGTAAACATTGCGGCGCGGCTTGAGAGTATCGCAGAACCGGGCGGCATCTGCATCTCGTCAGCCGCTTACGAGCATATTCAAGGCAAGATCGGGGCTTACTTTATCGATATGGGCGAGCTGCGCCTCAAGAACATCGACCGCCCGGTGCGCGCTTATACTGTCGTCCCGCATGAATTAGCGACAGCGACCGTTGGCACGCGTTCTGGGCCGAACTCGATTTTAGCGCCTCATCTCTCGATTGTTGTTTTGCCGCTTGCGAACCTCAGCGGCGACCCCAGTCAGGAATATTTCGTAGACGGCGTGACCGAGAGCCTGACCACGGATTTGTCACGCATCCGTGGTTCATTCGTCGTCGCCCGCAACAGTGCTTTCTCTTACAAGGGCAAATCTATCGACATCCGCCAGGTCGGCCGCGAGCTGAACGTCCGTTACGTGCTTGAAGGGTCCGTGCAGCGTAGCGGCAATCGCTTTCGGGTGAACGTTCAGCTCGTCGATGCACAAACTGGCAACCACCTTTGGGCTGAACGCTTCGACAAGCCTCTTGCCGACCTCCTCGATATGCAGGATGAAATCGTATCGCGGCTCGCTAATACGTTGAATGCCCAACTCATTGCAGCCGAGGCGAGGCGAGCGGAGCGTTCGTTGCATCCCAACGCATTGGACTTGTATTTCCAAGGAATGGCTCGTTGGAACAAACGCTGGACTTTGGAAAATATGATGCAAGCGCGAGGCTTTTTCGAGCGTGCCCTAAAGCTCGATCCCGATCATGTTGAAGCGTTGGTAGGTATCGCTTCTATTGACATGTCGATCGCTGGTTTTTGGCTTACTGACAACATTGAAGAGCATTTTGTTGCGGCTGAAGCGGCCTTGGTTAAGGCGATCTCCTTGGCCCCGCACTACGCACCTGCTCACGCATTTTTGGGCTGCCTCCAATCATGTACCAACCGGGCCGCACAAGGCATTGCTGAGTGTGAGCACGCATTGGCGTTAAATCCCAACTTGGCCGACGCCCATGCTTTCATTGGCGTCGGCAAGATCTTTCATGGTCGTGCCGCGGAAGCGGAAGCGGATATAAATGAGGCATTTCGTTTGTCGCCTCGCGATGAAGGCGCGCACCGATGGATGTGTTGGATTGGGTTCAGCAAATTTGTACTCGGAGCTGAAGACGACGCTGTCGTCTGGTTACGTCGAGGTCTGAAAGCGAACCCAAACTATCCTGTAGGGCATTTTCAGCTCGCCGCTGCACTCGCCCTTGTCGGAAAGCTGGACGAGGCACGAGCTGCCACGAAGGAAGGGCTTGCGTTAGACCCATCGTTCACGGTCCGTCGCATAAAAAAGTATGGGTATAGCGATGATCCGATCTTTCGCGTCGCGGGCAAGCGCATTGTTCAAGGCATGCGCATGGCTGGTCTGCCAGAGGGTTAAAAATAACGCTAGGCGCGCCTCATAATGGTCCGGGCTTTGCATTGGTTCGTTCCAATTCCGGAACGCGGCGAAGCAAATCGCGGGCGTTGCAGATTTACCACCCGCATGAGCATTCAAGATACTAAGCTCGTCAATCGAGACGGGCCGGACCATACTTTCATAGCTTACTTTCATACGAACAGCGGAGACGCATGTGTTTGATGTCTATCGCAATGATAAGCGCGACTTTCTCGTTCTAAGCACAGGCTCTGCGATACCCCTCGTTTGCTCTCGGATTAAGTGGCGCAAGAGCAGAAAAAGAGTTCTCAAAGTCAGCGACGAGATCAAGTTAGCCGTTCAAAGACAGGGCTATTACGTTCGCAGCTTACGGATCACAAAGGAGCGGGTAATCTAGGTCGAGCGCGAAATGTCTTGTGGTTAGGTCTTCGCCGCACCATCCAGCTGCACCAGCCCAGCCTCGATCACGATGATATCTTCCTCGATCTGCTGAATGGTTGTCCGGCAGTCAAAGTCGGTGCGTGCCTTCAGGTCCACGGCCAGCTTCCGGCGCTGTATGCGCAAATCGTCGAGAGCTCTCCTGTCACTGAGGCGAACGTAAGCGTCCACAATAAGCTCGATTGCGCTTGGCATCCCCGATCCTAGTCTCAATGAACCACCCGCAACGATTAGCCCGCGACACTCTTCACAACGGCATCCCTTCGCAGATTGTGGCCGGCAGCCGTCAAATGGGACCCTATGACTAGGCCGAGCCGGCTTAACGTCAGGAGGGCAAGAGGGTCGCACAATTCAATGGAAAGCCCGGCTCCCAATATCGCAATGGTTCGCTGCTCATCGCTATTGAGATCAGCCCATGAGATGTCCATCACGCGCCTCCGCGCCAAAAGAATTGTCTAAAAACCAAACGCGTGCCTGATTTGCCGCAGCATAGCCATAGCCGCGTCGGTGTACCGACCGTTGGTTAGATATCGATCCAGCTGCGCTGTGCTAATCAGCGCCACAACTGCCGTGAAGCCCTTAAACATTGGGCCTCTCCTTCAGGAGACCGCCAACCGGACGTGTCGAAGTATTAAACTGTTCTCGGAATGCGCTGCCGCATATGACGACCTAATATGTAAATGGTGACAGTGACTAGTAACGAGTTCCTTAACGGGCGCGATGTCGCGATGGGATAAGGCCAAGACGCTGCAACGGCCGTTGTCCGACGAACCCGGTGGCCCCGAAGGAAGACCGAGCGGTAGCACAAGGTTGCACTTGTCCCGGTGTGCTTCGGCCCCATATTCGACGTATGCAACTCACCGATATCCACGACCAAGCAATCCAAGCCCGCATGGCGCTCATCGTCGGTGCAAGGACGTTCGACCGTCTCTTCGCAGGCGTGCGGTTTGATGAAGTCGATGGGGACATCCTGTTCGTCTACGCCAAGGACGAGGACACCGCCGCTAAGATCGAGGATGAATTCGCGCTGCACATATCGATGATTGCCTCAAAGATATTGGAGCGGGAGATCAACATCGTGATGGTGTTGCCGAGACAACTCGTCAGTTGAGCTTACGCGGGCGGCCGGGGAAGCGGCGTTGGATGTGCCAACGTCCGGTCTTCTGCGGACAGCCGACATGAAATCGACTGATGCACTTGTTGTGCTCAGGGCCGATTCTGTTGAAAAAGACGGCTGTTGCGACGCAGAGATATCAGTGATTC